>JABVCK010000004.1 GCA_013540605.1 Bacillota bacterium | reverse complement strand
TTGTACAGCGAAATCCGAAGCCCTGCCCGGTGCTTGACATAACCGAAGCCGGGAACCCGGACCCAAAAAAAGCAGCACCGGGGGCAGACATAAGGACGGATATTCCCCTGTACAGGGTTTATAAAAAGGGAGAACTTGTAGACGAACCTACGGATATTCTGAGCTACTGGAGGGAAGATTTGGTTGCGTTTTTGCTGGGCTGCAGTTTCACCTTCGAGAAAGGGCTTCAAAAAGCAGGCATCCCTGTACGGCATATAGAGGAAGGGTGTAACGTTCCCATGTACATAACCAATATTGAATGCATGAAAGGCGGGATATTCCAGGGACCCATGGTAGTAAGCATGAGACCCATTCCAGGGAGATTAATCCCCGAAGCCGTTAGGTGTACTTCCAGGTATCCTGCAGTTCACGGAACTCCTGTTCACGTAGGAGCCCCAGAGGAAATTGGGATTAAAGATATAGACAAGCCCGATTTCGGGGACAGGGTAACAATAAAAAAAGGTGAGATACCGGTTTTCTGGGCCTGCGGGGTTACTCCCCAGGCTGTTGCAATGAAGGTTAAACCTGAACTGATGATTACCCATTCTCCGGGACATATGTTCATAACAGACATCAGGGAAGAGGAACTTGAAATTTAGCCTAACAAGCAACCTTATTTTGGCGCAATAAGACATAGAATCTTTACCTCCACCCTTTGGCTGTACAGGAAAAATGGGGAGATGCCAGGGAACTCCCAAATTCTAGGCTGGATACAATACTTTCAATAGGCATGGGAGGTATCATTTCAGCAGCAATAATTATTACGGCAGCTGCCGCTTTCCACGGTACAGGTTTCAAACCTGCGAATGCCGGAGAAATGCCAGTTCAGCTGGAACCATTGCTGGGTTCATGGGCTAAATGGTTCTTTGCAATAGGATTGTTATCGGCGGGTTTCTTATCGGCTATTACTGCTCCCCTATTATTGAATATTAAAACCAATTATTAGATAATGGATATGGAGGAGCAAAATTTGGAAATATACGTTGTGCATGTTATTTATGTATTAATTAAAATGGAGGTGTTGCAGGTGGCAAGGGTAGACATCAACAGCGATCTGGGAGAAAGTTTTGGCAGCTACAAAATAGGGAACGATGAAGAAGTTTTGAAGTATGTCACTTCAGCCAATATTGCATGCGGGTTTCACGCAGGCGACCCCCTTGTAATGGAAAAGACGGTAAAAACGGCCTTGGAGAACGGTGTTGCTGTAGGGGCGCATCCCGGCTTTCCGGACCTTATGGGGTTCGGTAGGCGCAATATGAGCGTGACCCCGGAAGAAGCAAGAGCTTATATAATTTACCAGGTAGGTGCCCTGAACGGCTTTATAAAAGCTTGTGGCGGGAAAATGCAGCATGTAAAACCCCACGGCGCACTTTACAACATGACAGCCAAGGATTACAGGCTGGCAAGGGCAATAGCCGAGGGCGTTTATTCGGTTGACAGCGAACTTATACTGATGGGTCTGGCAGGGTCCCAGCTGATAAAGGCAGGGCAGGATGTAGGCCTGGCTACTGCAAGCGAAGTTTTTGCAGATAGGGCCTACACAAGCGAGGGAGCCCTGGTTCCAAGGGGCACGCCGGGCGCAGTAATACACGATAGTGAGCTTGTAATTAAAAGGGTACTTAGGATGGTATCTGAAGGAAGAGTACAGTCTTTGGATGGTAATGACATTGAGATTAAGGCAGATACCATATGCATACATGGCGATAACAAGGAAGCTGTAGTGTTTGCCGCAAGCATAAGGGATGCTCTTTTGAAGGCAGGGGTAGAACTCAAGTCATTGAATCAGAGGTGATGGCTTATGTGCCAAAATGCAAGATATTTTCCTGCAGGCGATAGCGCCCTGATTATGGAACTGGGAAACGAGATTAGCCCGGCTATTAACAGCAGGATAAGGGAAATAGCATATATGCTGGAAAATGAAAATATTAAAGGCATCGTAGAAACGGTGCCAACCTACCGTTCAATAATGGTGGTATATGACCCCATGCTGCTGGATTACAGCAGCTTGATAGAAAGGTTGAAATACCTGGAAAGTCAGAGGGGGAAAACAGACATACCCCCTGCAATGGTAACAGAGATACCGACCGTTTATGGTGGAGAATACGGGCCGGATATTGAGTTTGTTGCTTCGCATAATGGTGTGACTGTGGAGGACGTTGTACAAATACACTGCAGTACAAACTACTTGATATACATGTTGGGTTTTACACCGGGTTTTCCCTACCTTGGAGGCATGTCAGAGAGGATAGCTGCCCCCAGGCTTGAAGTTCCCAGGGAAAGGATTACTGCAGGAAGCGTCGGCATAGCGGGAAAGCAGACCGGTATATATCCGATTAACAGTCCGGGAGGTTGGAGGATTATTGGCCGGACACCCCTAAAGCTTTTTGACCCCGGAAGAAAAGAACCTGTTTTGCTGAAGGCGGGCAACTACATAAGGTTTGTACCGGTTGAGGTTGAAGAATTCAAGCGAATTGAGGCGGAAGTTGAAGAAAGTAGATACTGCGCCAGGACTTATCCGCTGGAAGAAGGTGAGGACGATGACTTTTAAAATGGTTGTAGAAAATCCCGGGTTTCTCACAACAGTACAGGATTTGGGGCGTTATGGGTACCAGCAATTCGGGATGCCAGTGGCAGGGGCCATGGATGATTATGCCCTGCAGGCAGCTAATCTGCTGGTAGGCAATCCAAGGGGTGAAGCAGGGCTGGAGATCACATACTCCGGTTTTTCCACAAGGTTTGAGGGGAGAGGCAGGGTAG
Source organism: Bacillota bacterium (assembly GCA_013540605.1). GTDB lineage: Bacteria > Bacillota > Clostridia > Ch29 > Ch29 > Ch29. The sequence goes on along the minus strand of JABVCK010000004.1, from coordinate 257,540 downwards.
CCGTAACGGGAGCAGACCTTGGAGCAAAGCTGAATGGAAGGCCACTGGAGCCCTGGCAGTCGGTGGTAGTGGAAGACGGTGATATGATAGTTTTTACTGCTGTCAAAAAAGGATGCCGGGCCTATATGGCTCTTGAAGGCGGTGTAAGCGTACCCGAAGTTATGGGCAGCAAATCTACTTATATAAAGGCTGAAATCGGCGGGTACAACGGAAGGAAACTCGTAAAAGGGGATGTTTTGGAAAGCGGAGATAAGGGACATATTAACTTTGAAGGGAGCATCAGGGTACCTGACGAATTCCTGCCGCAGTACAGCGGTGATGTTAATGTAAGGCTTGTCATGGGTCCGCAAGACGACTGCTTTCCGCCGGAAGAAATCGAGAAGTTTTTAAACTCCAAATATGCTGTTACCAACCAGTGCGACAGGATGGGCTACAGGCTGGAAGGTCCAGCAATAAAGCACTCATCCGGTCCGGATATTATCTCGGATGGCATAGCGCTAGGTGCAATACAGGTACCGGGACACGGCCGACCGATAATAATGATGCGAGACCGCCAGACTACAGGAGGATATACAAAAATAGCCAATGTAATATCTGTAGATATCCCATTGCTTGCCCAGTTAAAACCCGGGGACAGGGTTTCCTTTACAAGGGTTAGCGTAGAAGAGGCACAAGCCCTTTTCAGGGAAAGGGAAGAACTCTTAAAAAGGCTTGAGGATTATCTAAGGAGTAAGGACAAATTTTTCAATTACTGTGTTAAGATTAGGGATAGAGAATTCAGGATAAGCGTGCAAAGGTTATTATGAAAAGCCGGGTGTCTTCCCGGCTTAGCTAAATTCAACTTGTTTTGGTTGTTTTTGTTCGTCAAATAAGGCTATATTAAAAATTTTAATAAAGTGAAGGAGTTTTAAGAGAAATATTGAATATGATAATAAAGTCGGTCTGACCAGATGAAGAACATATATTTGTATATTTGTTTATAGGAATATAATTGTTAGTCGATGAGATAAAGTAACATAATCCATGGATACTTATAGTAAAGCCTCGATGGTTTGTGACAAAGATATGAGGATCGAACAATTGAAGTAAATAGTTTGGTTTGTAGAAATTTTTTACTAATTTATAGAAAGGACTTTGAAGATATGAAATTTGAGACGATAAAAAATGAAAGAGTTTATAGGATGATAGTTGACCAGTTTGCAAAAATGATTTACAGAGGTGAACTTAAAAAAGGTGATAAAATTCCTTCAGAGCGACAACTGTCGCAGCTGTTAGGAGTAGGTCGGTCATCTATCAGAGAGGCATTATCCGCTATGACATTAATGGGGATTATTGAAAGTAGACCTGGTGAAGGAACATTTATTATAAACGAGATTTCCACATCCATAATTCAACCTTTATCTCTGGTTATCGCATTAGAGAAAAATCATAATGACTTCATAGAGCTAAGGAAGATTTTAGAAAGTGAGTGTGCTCGCATTGCAGCTTTCAGGAGAAGTGAAAAATGTTTAAGTAAAATAGAGAATCAACTAATAATAATGGAAGAAAATAACGAAGAAATAGTGAAAGCTAAAGCAGATAAAGAATTTCATAGGGCTATAATCGAAGCTACGGGCAATATATTAATGATTGATATAATTGAAGCAATTTCGGAGGCTATAGAGATTTATATAATAGATGCAAGGAAAAAATTATTGAGAAGAAGCGGCAATGTCGAGACTCTCTTGGTCCAGCATAGGAATATATTTAAAGCGATAAAAAATATGGATGCTGAGAGAGCTCATATGGAAATGAAAAAGCATATTGACTTTGTAGAAGAAGAGCTTAAAAGAATACAAACCGAATATAATTCTAATTAGCTGCTAAAGAGATATTTTTTATACAAGTAATATCGAATTTTAAATCATCACGGTTTTCTTCTGTTTGTAGTTTTTCAGACTATTTTTTAACTGGTCTGACATTCAGTCATTCAGGAAGGTTTTTAATAATATTTGATACAATATGTAGATTTATTAGTAAAATATCAAAATGAACTTAATAATCTCAAATCATTAAAATGTCAACGAATAAATATCTAAAGGAGCTAACAGCTGTTTGCTTGTTTGTTTTTGAGTAGAGGGTAAAGAAATCAAATTCAATGATTTATGTATGTGCTACAAGTTCATAATAAATACATAATTTGAAAAAATATTCACAATGGGTATTGACAATAGGTACAAGCGGTATTATAATGAAACATAACAAAAATTTAAGTAATAATTTATATTTTAAGTATTAGTAAATATTTTAACGAATAAACTGCCTTTAGCAAAGTTGTTATAAGGAGAAAGGAGGGAGAGATTATCGAGGATAGTATAGTTTCGCAAAGCGGATAAAGGGTGGAGTATGAGGGGGTGTTTATGAGTAAGCAGCTATCTAATAGAGCATTGCATTATTATCTTTTTATTAATTGGGAAGGAGGATTTTGTCTATGAACAAAGAGGAATATTATGACCGTAATTACAGTTTTGACGAAATAGAGATAGACCCGCGATTCAAGAGATGTGAAAAGGAAATGAAGATAACCTTTGGAGTGCAGATTTTATTTACTCTCATATCTGTATTTGTTGCCTATACTTTGGGCAAAGGACCGGTCGAGGAGTACAAGTATATTATGGGACTTCCGTCATGGTGGTTTGCTGTTATTGTAGTAACAATAGTATTTACGTTTATTGTAATTGGTATAACCAAAATGGTGTTCAAGGATATGGATTTGACGGATGAAGGTGTAGTAGAAGAAAAGAAAAAGACGGCAGAAGCGTAACAGTTTCGGTTTAAAACGATAACTGCTATACTTGTTTGGACAAAGATAAAGCAAATTATTGTTAAAGGAGTGAATCAAATGGGTTTTGAGGTTAGCGCGGGTGCACGCACTGCTATTATTGTTACTTTTGCACTTTATTCAGTTATTCTTCTAGGTATAGGTGTTTATACAAAGAAGATGATGGATAAAACAGCTTTAGACAAATACGTTGAAGAGTTCTATACCGGTGGACGCGGGATGGGATCTTTGGTTATTGCTCTTATGATTGCGGCCGGCCTCTGCAGTGCAGGCACTTTTTTAGGAGGTCCAGGTCTTGGCTATAGTATAGGTATGGCTTGGGTACTGGTTGCTCTTGCACAGAACTTTATGAATTTCTGCGTACTGGGTCAAATAGGTAAGAAGGTAGGTATTGTAGCTCGCCGTATAAATGCGCAGTCATATATAGATTTGTTTGTTTATAGGTACAATCATAATAAAATAATCGGTGCTTTTGGAGTAATAGCAATCGTTGTTTTCCTAGGAAGCTATGTTGTTGCTCAGTTTGTAGGTGGAGCACGTTTGTTTGAGACAATGACAGGCCTGCCTTACTGGCTTGGACTGACCATATTCGCTGCTGTTGTATTACTATATGCGGCCTTTGGTGGGATAAAAGGAGTATCTACTGCTATTGTATTCCAGGGAATTGTAATGACAGCAGCGGTGTTTGCACTATTTATAGGGGCTTTGGCTTATATAGGCCCGCTGGAGCCTGCTATAAAGAGCATTGCTGCTATAAAACCTGCATTAATAAACCCGTGGACTTGGACGCCTAAATACCAGCTTTCAATGTGGGTGGTTTTCGGACTTGTTTTCATAGGGCTTCCCCACGGGGCAATGGGTGCCTTAACTTACAAAGATACAAAGGCCATGCACAAGGCCATTATTCTAGGTGTAATATTTGTTGTTCTGTGGACTTTTATGCTTATCTGGATGGGAAGTATGGTGCGTGCTGTATATCCTAACCTGCCGGTACCTGACCATGCAATTCCTGCTCTGGCAATGACCGTACTGCCTCCATGGTTGGCAGGGATTACATTGGCCGGTGTAGCAGGAGCTATTCAGTCAACAGTTGGTGCTATGATTATAGTTATAAGCTCCACTTTTGTTAAGGATGCTTACCAGGCTTATATCAATCCAAAAGCCGATAACCTGACTTTAAAGAAAGTTACTACAGCATCAACAGTTATTATTTGTATAGCAATATTCTTATTGGCATTGAAACCGCCTCATGCCCTTGAATGGATCATAGCATTTGCTATAGGGGGGTTGGCTTCGGCATTCTTCTGGCCGCTGCTGCTGGGTCTGTACTGGATGAAAGCCAATGAATACGGGGCTGCTGCAGGAATGGTTGGTGGAATAGTTACCTATATACTGGCTGCAGGTAAATTCTTGCCGATAACTATGGGCATGCATGCGATTGTTGTTTCACTGCTTGTATCGGGTATTCTAACAATAGGTGTCAGCCTCGTTACACCTAAGACTCCAAAGGGAATTATCATGACCTGGTTTGGAAAAGCATATCCGAAAGAAATTCCCCATTAAGCAATTTGTAAATAGGTAAATATTGAACTTTTTCTCACCGGTAGAGAATCTTCTCTATCGGTGAGATCTGATGTTAAAAAAGGGGTGAGTCTCGTGGCTTGTTATGATTTGGTGATAAAGAATGCGAAGATTGTGGACGGTACCGGTAGTCCCTGGTTCTGGGGCGATATAGGTACTAAAGACGGTAAGATAGCCTTTGTAGGTAAAGCGCCTGAAGGCGTATGCGCCGGTGAAGTGATAGATGCAAAGGGACAGGTATTAGCCCCTGGGTTTATTGATATACATACCCATTCTGATTTCCTGCTTTTAAGGGATCCTGTTATAGTATCGAAAATAAAGCAGGGTGTAACAACTCAGATGATCGGCCAGTGCGGTATTAGCCCTGCTCCAATAAAGCCAGATAAGGTTGAGCTTCTGGACAGGTATACAGGGTTTGTCAAAGCAGGAGCCGAGCCAAAGTACAATTGGCAGTCCTTTGGCGAATTTCTGGACGTTTTGGATGGGCTGAAATTAGGAATAAATGTTGGTACATTTGTAGGCCACGGCACTATTCGTCTGAATGTAATGGGGTTTGACAATAGAAAGCCGACAGAGGAAGAGCTGGCCGAGATGAGACAGCTGGCTAATGATGCCATGGCAGAGGGCGCTTTTGGAATGACCAGCGGACTAATATATCCTCCCGGAGTTTATTCCGAGCCCGAAGAACTGGTAGAGGTTGCAAAGGGGCTTACAGAGTATAACGGCCTATATCTATCTCACATGCGAAACGAGTCCCATGCAGTAGTTGAATCTGTTAAAGAAACAATAAATGTGGCAGAAAAGGCGGGTATCCCCGGACAGGTGGTTCACCATAAGGCCTGTGGCAAGAAAAATTTCGGACTTGTAAAGGAAACTCTGAAAGTTCTAGAGGAAGCAAGGGAGCGGGGAGTGGACATGACAGTGGACCAGTATCCCTATACGGTATCAAGTACCACCTTGCGAAGCATTCTGCCTCCCTGGGTCCATGAAGGCGGGATAGACAAGGTTATTGAGAGATTGCAGGCTCCTGCCACCAGGGCCCGGATAATTGATGAGATAAACAATACTGATGACTGGGAAAATTTCATACAGCACTGTGACGGTCCCAAGGGTGTAATGGTTGTATATACGCCAAAAACGCCTGAATACGAAGGCAAGAATCTTGTGGAGATTGGCAAAATGATGGGCAAGGACCCACTGGAAGCTGCCTTTGATGTTATCATAGCAAATAGAGGTTCAGATAATGCTTGTTACTTTATGTTAGACGAGGAAGATGTAAAGTATGTGATGAAGCACCCCCTTGTTATGGTGGGTTCAGATTCTATACCCGCAGCCCCTGGGGCTAAATGTCATCCCAGAACTAACGGCACATTCCCCAGGGTATTAGGTAAGTACGTACGTGAAGAAGGCACTCTAAGGCTGGAAGAAGCTATATGGAAGATGACCGGTTTCCCTGCCACCAGGTTAAAGATGCAGGGCAAGGGTCTGATAAGGGTTGGTATGGATGCTGACTTGGTAGTTTTTGACCCGGATACTGTCATCGACGGGGCGGATTTTAAAGATCCCTTCAAGGACCCTGTCGGAATTAATTATGTAGTTATAAACGGCGAAGTAGTCCTGGATAATGGGAAATATACGGGCAAAACGGTAGGTAAGGTTATTAGAAGGACATAAATAGTTAAAGAACCGTGAAGTGTTCACGGTTCTTTAATCAGTATAAAGTGCTTTAAGTTAATATAAACGCGTTTAATTTAGAAAGTTCAAGTTAAATTGTATGTATTAAAAATTATGGGAGATAGGTAAATATGTCAATGATATAGGACCTACAAAAGATATTACTAATAAATCAACATTAATAAAAGTAGGTGAGTCTCGTGGCTTGTTATGATTTGGTGATAAAGAATGCGAAGATTGTGGACGGTACCGGTAGTCCCTGGTTCTGGGGCGATGTAGGTATCAAGGATGGCAAGATCGCCTTTGTAGGCAAAGCGCCTGAAGGCGTATGCGCCGGTGAAGTGATAGATGCAAAGGGACAGGTATTAGCCCCTGGGTTTATTGATATACATGCTCATTCTGATTTCCTGCTTTTAAGGGATCCTGTGATGGAGTCAAAGATAAAACAGGGTGTAACCACCCAGATAATTGGCCAGTGTGGGGTAAGTCCTGCTCCGATCAAGCCAGATAAGGTTGAGCTTCTGGACAGGTACGCAGGCTTTGCAAAAGCGGGAGTTGAACCTGAGTATAACTGGAAGTCCTTTGGTGAATACCTGGGTGTTTTAGATGGGTTAGATTTAGGTACTAATATAGGTGCATTTGTAGGCCACGGCACTATTCGTCTGAATGTAATGGGGTTTGACAATAGAAAGCCGACAGAGGAAGAGCTGGTCGAGATGAGACAGCTGGCTAATGATGCCATGGCAGAAGGCGCTTTCGGTATGAGCAGTGGGCTTATATATCCTCCCGGAGTTTATTCCGAGCCCGAAGAACTGGTAGAGGTCGCAAAGGGGCTTACAGAGTATAACGGGCTTTATGTTTCCCATATGCGAAACGAATCTTATGCAGTAGTTGAATCTGTTAAAGAAACTATAAATGTGGCAGAGAAAGCTGATATCCCGGGACAGGTGGCCCATCATAAGGCTTTGGGGAAAAGAAACAAAGGTCTCGTAAAAGACGCACTTAAAACCCTTGAGGAAGCTAGGGAGCGGGGAGTGGACATGACAGTGGACCAGTATCCCTATGTTGCTGGTAGCAGTACCTTAAGGGTGATTCTGCCTCCCTGGGTCCATGAAGGCGGGATAGACAAGGTTATTGAGAGATTGCAGGCTCCTGCCACCAGGGCCCGGATAATTGATGAGATAAACAATACTGATGACTGGGAAAATTTCATACAGCACTGTGACGGTCCCAAGGGTGTAATGGTTGTGTATACTCCGAAAACGCCGGAATATGAAGGCAAGAATCTTGTAGAGATTGGAGAGATGATGGGCAAGGACCCTTTGGAAGCAGCCTTTGACGTTATTATTGCAAATAGGGGTACAGATACTGCATGTTACTTTTTTACAGATGAAGAAGATGTAAAGTATGTGATGAAGCACTCTCTCGTTATGGTAGGTTCAGATTCTATACCCGCAGCCCCCGGAGCAAGATGCCATCCCAGGACTAACGGCACATTCCCCAGGGTATTAGGTAAGTACGTACGTGAAGAAGGCACTCTAAGGCTGGAAGAAGCTATATGGAAGATGACCGGTTTCCCTGCCACCAGGTTAAAAATGCAGGGCAAGGGTCTGATTAGGGTTGGTATGGATGCTGACTTGGTAGTTTTTGACCCGGATACTGTCATCGACGGGGCGGATTTTAAAGATCCCTTCAAAGACCCTGTCGGAATTAATTATGTAGTTATAAACGGCGAAGTAGTCCTGGATAATGGGAAATATACGGGCAAAACGGTAGGTAAGGTTATTAGACGGGGATAAGGGTTTTTTGGCCGACGGTAATACTTGTATAGAGTTATTTGTGTACTAGATAGGTTAGTAAGAAACCATATAATTTAGAATTTTACAAATAAGGAGGAAAGTGCGAGATGTTCGACCTTTTGATTAAAAATGCTAAGGTAATAGACGGTAGCGGAAGTCCTTGGTTCAAAGCTGATATTGCTGTAAAGGATGGAATGATCAAAAAGGTAGGTAAATTAGGGGATATTGAAGCTGATAATGTTATAGATGCTGCAGGCAAAGTAGTTTCGCCAGGATTTATTGATGCCCATGCACACACTGATTTTGTTGCAGTAGCGGTTAATAACGCCGAAAGCAAGATAACTCAAGGCGTAACAACAGATGTATCGGGGATGTGCGGTCTGACACCGGCACCGGTTAACCCTGGTACTTTGAATCAGTTGAAGCAGTATTTAGCGCCATTTATACCGAAAGAGGTGGAAATGAACTGGAATTGGAGGTCAATGGGGGACTGGATGGATATTATCGACAAACAGGGTAATTCTACTAACCTAGCAGTATTTGTAGGGCATGGCGCTATACGTATTGCTGTTATGGGATTTGATAACCGTGAACCAAGAGCTGAGGAAATGGAAGAGATGAAAAAATTAGTAGCCCAGGCAATGGAAGAAGGTGCTCTTGGCCTTTCTACTGGGCTTATCTATCCACCAGGATGTTATTCCAAAAAAGACGAACTGATAGAGCTTTGCAAAGTTGTGGCTAAGTACGGCGGTATATACATTACACATATGCGGAGTGAAGGGGTAGAGGTGATACAGGCTCTTGAGGAAGCTATAGATATAGGGAGACAGAGCGGCTGTCCTGTTCAAATATCTCATCATAAGGTTGCTGGCCGAGAAAATTTCGGCCTCTCAGAAAAAACCCTGGGCATAATGGAGAAAGCCCGCCAGGAGGGGATTGATGTTACCTGCGACGTATACCCTTATACAGCTGGTTCAACTCTGATAAGTGCTTTACTGCCGAAATGGGTTCATGACGGCGGGGTTGAAAAAATGTTGGAGCGTATCAATAATAGTAATACAAGGAAACGAATAGCGGAAGAATTAAAGGAAGATATTCCGGGATGGGAAAACCTTGCTAAAGGAGCAGGGTGGAACGGCATTTTGATATGCTCTTGCGAAAACGATAAGGCGTGCGAGGGAAAAACAATTCAGGAGATTGCCGATGAGCGCGGAATGAACCCGGTAGATGCTTTATTTGATATTATATCTAAAGAACGTGGTAAGTCAACAATGGCGATTTTCATGATGGATGATAATGATAATAATAGAATAGTGGCGCATAGGCTATCTATGATTGGCTCAGATGCTTTGGCATGTTCATTTTCCGGTGCGCTGGGGCAGGGTAAACCCCACCCCCGCTGTTTTGGAACATTCCCAAGAGTACTCGGTAAATATGTCCGAGAAGATAAAGTATTATCTTTAGAAACTGCAGTCTGGAAGATGACAGGTTTTCCGGCAACAAGGTTTGGAATCAAAAATCGTGGATTCATAAAAGAAGGTTTAATAGCTGATATGGTTATTTTTGACCCCGAAACTATAATCGATAAAGCTACTTATAAAAATCCATTCCAGCAGGCCGAAGGCATCGATTATGTAATTATGAATGGCGAAATAGTAGTTGACCACAAGGTGTATAATGGCAAGACCTTAGGAAGGGTTATAAGACAATCAAGTTCTATATAGAGGGTAGTACAGTAGGTTGTAAAATATATGTTTAGCTACCTAACTTTCGTACAGATAACATTCTGATAAATGGATGATGTTTCCTTGGTAAACTATCCAACAAATACATAAAGGGTAATACCGCAAGCCTTTCGAAACAGTAAATCAATACAAATAACAAGGCAAGGTGGTATTACCCTGTGTAATAGAACAGCTTACACAAATTAATTACAACCTTTTTATGAAAAACAGTTATTCTTTATCCTGTGGTAACAAGGTGGTAGTTGACATTGACCAAACAGGACTAATTGCAAATGGTAGAACCTACGAAGATTCCACCTGAAGGTATCAAATGGGAAGGACAGTTTGTTTGCACTTTGAATTTTCCTTACGTGATAGAAAATTATGCTCTAAATAACCTAAGGGTTGCAGAATTAAAAAAGCAATAGTATTTATAGATTTAACCTGCATTGCAATTATTGCTGCAAGGATGGCAAAAGCAGAACAATCGGCAAATACTGCAGCTTAATAATTCAGTTTTCAAAGAACAGGACGTGATATATCATTAACCCAAAACTTTATAGCTGTGGATAACTATCTGTCATATAAATAGTCTATTCTTTCATGCACAATTTTTAAAATCTCAACAAAAATTATCCACATTAGAGGTTTTTGAATTATGAAATATCCCCATTCATATTATTAGCCAATATGTGGTACAATTTTACTGTATACTTTTTTTATATGGAGGGGATTTTATGAATACGATACAAATTATGGAACTGGCGTTGAAACTGGCGGGCTTGGATGAAGTTCCGGAGGACAGTGGTATTCTCGTTGAAGGAGAAAATATTAAGAAGGTATTTACCGGGATAGACATGGATACGGCGGAGATTATGCTGGCCAAGCAGCTGGGGGCCGACCTGGTGATAGCCCATCACCCGGCAGCAGGGTCGCCAAGGGTTAACCTTCACAAGGTAATGGTAAACCAGATAGACAGAATGATGGAAGCAGGAGTTCCCATAAACAAAGCGCAAAAAGCGCTGAAGGAAAAAATGGATGAAGTGGAAAGAACCTTGCATGTAACCAATTATGACAGGGCAGTATCTGCGGCAAAACTTTTAGGGATGCCCTTTATGAACATACATACGCCTTCGGATATTATCGCGCAGCGTACGGTCCAGGAACACATTGACAAATGCCTCGGGGATGAACCGAAGGCTAAACTTAAAGACCTAATCGATTGTTTGATGAAACTGCCGGAGTACAAGAAAACCCCCGCCGGCCCGGTTATTAGAGTTGGAAGCAATGATGATTACTGCGGGCGTATATTTGTAACCATGGCAGGGGGCACCGGCGGCGGTGTAAATGTTTATAAGGCATACTTTGAGGCCGGAATAGGCACCCTTGTAGTTATGCATGCCAAGGAAGACGTTATCAAGGCAGTCAAGGAGCAGAACATAGGTAATATTGTTGTAGCAGGCCATATGGCAAGCGATTCCGTAGGTATGAACGGGATACTTACTAAGCTTGAAGCAAGGGGAATAGAAGTAATCAGGATGGCGGGAATTATTGACCCGAGATAGGAAGATGGGTTATGTCCGCAAAATACCTCGTCAGATTTAATTTTACAAGCTATGATATCGTGATGGGAAGGTTTCCATGCATGCAGCCTGCAGCGCGAAGGCAATGCGGACCGGGAAATAGTTCGAGGTAAGACCTCCTTAACGCTTGCCTGTGTCACAATCTGGGAGGGTGCGCCCACATATCTGATGGTGCCTTCCTTCATCATAATAATCTGTTTACAGTATCTTGATGCCAGGTTGATATCATGAAGGACCGACAGGGCAGTAATGCCAAGGTTATCACACAAACTGCCTATCGTATTGACGATCTCTACCTGGTGCTTTATATCGAGGTGGGAAACCGGTTCATCCATTAGCAAAATAGAAGGATTCTGTGCAAGAGCCCTGGCGATTAGCACCCGCTGTCTTTCCCCACCACTCAATTCATCAAGCGTCCTGTCCCTGAGATCCCAGGTTCCCGTTATCTCCATGGATTCCCTGACTATTTCCCTGTCCCGGGCCCCCTCACGCTGCAGGAGGCTGAGGAAGGGCATCCTTCCCATCATAACGACGTCATGGCAGGTGAAGTTGAATTCCGGGGATGTTGTTTGGGGGATATAGCCCACCAATCGGGCCCTCTCTTTAATCCCAAGGGTATCTACCGCCTTATCCAGCAGCACAACCCGTCCCGCTTTGGGTTTGAGGTAACCTGATATATTCTTCAGGAGCGTAGTCTTGCCGCAGCCGTTAGGACCCACCAGGGCAGTGAAGCTGCCCTTGATTATCTTCAGATTTATATTGTCCAGCACGGTTTTGTTTCCGTATGAAAAGCTTAAGCCGTTTATTTCCACTGCATACATATGATCATCCCTTACCTAAGATTCCTATTGGTTTTCAGAATGTACAGGAAAAAGGGTCCCCCGAAGGCTGCGGTAATTATGCCTATGGGTATCTCTGTGGGTTGTATCACCGTTCTCGAAACGGTGTCGGTAATAACGAGAAACAGCCCTCCGATAACAGCGCTGTAAGGAACAAGTATCCTGTTATCCGGCCCCACCAGCATTCGTGTTATGTGTGGGATCATCAGCCCCACAAATCCGATTATGCCGCTTACCGAAACTGCGGTTGCGGTAACAAGGGAACCGCACACAAGCACAATTCTTCTAACCCTTTCTGTGTCCACCCCAAGATGCCGCGCTGTTTCATCGCCCATTATTATGGCGTTAAGGTCCCTGGAAAAAAGGTACATTATAATGATTCCCGTAAGTATAATAGGCGCCGAAATGATGACCTCTTTCCATGATATCAGGTTGAACCCTCCCATCATCCAGAATACAATGCTTGCCAGCTTATGGTCGCTCAGAAGCATGAGAAAGGATACAACGGATGAAAGGAAGGTACTTACGGCAATTCCGGCCAGGAGCATCGTTACGGCATAGGCCCTGGAACCTATTTGCGACAGGGCGATGACAAGGTATATTGTCGCCAGAGCTCCAATGAAAGCAAAGGCCTGTGTGCCTAGTATTCCCAGTCCCAGCATGATTGAAGCGGCAGCTCCCACCGCAGCGCCCGAAGACACTCCCAGTATGTACGGGTCCGCAAGGGGATTTGACAAAAGACCCTGGAAGAATGCACCGCTGACCGCCAGACCCATTCCCACGGCAGCAGACTGGATTACCCTGGGAAGCCTGATTTTAAGCAGTATTGTTTCATAGATCGGACTGCCTTCACCCTTCATTATAGATAGTACTTCAGCGGGAGGAATCTTCACAGTACCGATACTGCACGCGGCGATTGTTGTTAATATCAACAGTAACAAGAGTATTGTAAAACGGTAAAAGTGCTTCAATATTCGAACCTCCGGTAGAATAATGGAGAAGCTCACCAAATGTTAAAACGCCTCAGGATGAAGGTATTTGGCAATCTCTTCGAGGCCCTGGACTATCCTGTAGGATGCCCTGCTTATAATATTATCATCGCTTACTACAAAAACCCTGTCATTCTTAACTGCCTCGGTTTCCTTGTAACCCGTTGCCGTTTTTATGGAATTAATATCCCCGGCATGGGGGGCGGTGATTATAATATCCGGGTTTTGCTCAACGATTTTCTCCACGCTGTACTGTACCCAGCCCTCGGCCTCGCCGGCGACGTTTAAACCACCGGCAAGGTTTATCAGTTCATCTATGAAGGTACCCTTACCCGCAGTATAGTTGCCGTTGAGGTCAACTATATAGAATACCTTTGGCTTTGACAGCCCGGACACCTTTTCTTTGATAGTATCCAGCTTTGATTTCATTTCATTGAAAAGCTTTTCACCTTCTGCAGCGGTACCTGTTATCCTGCCGAGGATTTCTATGGATTTATAGATTTCCTGAATACCCTTGGCTTCGAGCACAACCACCGGGATGCCGAGATTCTCAAGGGCTTCCATGCTGCTCTTGCCCGACAGGGAAGAAGCAAAGACGATATCAGGATTTTGGGCTGCTATTGCCTCCATATTAGGGCCCTTAAAACCTCCGACTTTGGGCAATTTCTTTACCTCCTCCGGGTAATCATCATAATCGGTCACCCCCACAACCTTCTCACCAGCTCCGAGGGCAAAAAGGATTTCGGTAGTACTGGGAGCAAGGGATACGATTCTTTCCGGGGCCTTTTCAATGGTTATCTCCCTTTCAAGAAAATCGGTTATTGTCAGGGGGTAACCCGGTTCATGCTGCTGTTCAGCGGGTGGGGTGCTGTTATTACTGCCTGCATAACAAGCAGACAACAGAACAGAAATTGTCAGCACTGCCAGCAATAATACAAGATTTCTTTTCTGCTTCACATTTCTCTCTCCCATCTTAAAGTATTTCCGGCATGGAAGGGAAATAATAAACCTGCCTTTTGGGAGGCAGGAATGAGACTTGCGTAATGCATGGTCACCTTCCCTCCGAAGGCCAAGCACCAAGTCTTAGGCAGGTCTCCTGGCTCACGATTCATCCTCTTCCCGGCCTTCCCAATAGCTGGTGGCATTTCGGGGATTGTCATCGCTTACAGTAGCGGGGGCTGCAACGGGTTTTCACCGTTTTCCCTATTATCCATCTATGGACCGTAAGACTATAATGATTGGTTTTTACGGTTAAATAATATCATTTAAGCCGGTCATCGTCAAGAAAGCTTGAAACTTTGTTAAGCCTATATTAGTGCTAAATCATAAGGTTTAAAGTATAATCATAAATAAGGGTTGTCCGGAGCTGCGCATACGTTTTGCCGGCAGGGGTAAACTACTGGAAAATGAAGTTGCAGGAGGGCGTGCCGTATGAAAAGGACCACAAGCTTGTTTATGCTGACAGCAGTTATTTTGTTTTGCATTCTGGCAGCCGGATGTGTCAGGACCCCTGAACCTGCACCCCAGGTTCCCGGCCAGGATGAAGATACTGAGCCGGAGGAGGAGCCGCGTGAGGCTCCGGATGAAGAAACTCCCGGGATAAGACCTGCGGATTTTTTTCCTCTGGAACTGGGCCTTTCATGGGAGTACCAGGGAGAGGGCAACGAATATGCTTCTTTTACAAGGGAGGTTGTATTCACCGACGGCAATCTAGGGCAAATCCGTGAGGACAATGGAGGGACAGTTACGGCGTCAGTCTTCAAAACGGACTCCGAAGCGGTCACCCTGGTTTATTTTTTGGGTGAAGCATATGGTGACGACAACTATCTCAACAGCGTACCCAACTCGAACGTTGCTATCCTTAAAGCCCCCCTTGAGGTGGGCACCAAATGGGAGGAGCCGAACGGTACCAGGGAAATCATCGACACTAACGCTGCTGTCAGCACGCCGGCGGGGAATTTTGACCAGTGCATCAAAGTCGAAATCGACAATCCCAATTCCACGGTGTATGAATACTACAAGAAGGACATCGGTTTGGTAAAGAGAGAGTTTATTTCAGGGGACACCAGGGTGACTTCAAGCCTGGAGAATTTTTCCGGTCAGCAATAGCTATTCCGAGCCGCCGAATTTTCTAGCCCGTCTATAATAAAAGTGTCCCCTCGGGTTGGGGCACTTTTATTATAGTGTTTTAAAGCGTAAATTCGGGCAAAAATAGAAAAAGGTTGGGAAAACTTATTCGCGTTCTGTAAAAACAATTACAAATACAAATCATTTGCATTTATGATACCGGCGTGTTATAATTCAACTGGATGGTTTTAACTCTTTAAGGTTATAAATGAAACGAGCCTAAATTATAGGAGGAGTTTGTCTTGAAAGCCAAGGTATTAAGTGTCTTTTTGCTGGCAACGGTTCTTCTTATGACGGGGTGCAGAAACGATATAGACAAACAAAGCCAGGTCATGTCCGGTGAGGGTAACCCTGTCGTATACGCGAGCATCTATCCGATGTACGATTTTGCAAAAAATATAGGCAAGGATAAGATTGACCTGAGGATGGTTGTACCGGCAGGAGCTGAGCCCCATGACTGGGAACCTACGGCTAAGGTTATGGTTCAGATGGAAGAGGCAGATGTTTTCATATACAATGGGGTAGGAATGGAAACCTGGGCCGATAATATATTTACGACCCTTGCAAATGATAAACTGATAATCGTTGAGGCTTCCAGGGGAATCGATTTATTGAAATTCCATGGGCACGAGCATGATAAAGAGCATGAAGAACAAGATGAAGAACACGACGAAGGCGGGCACCATCATGGCGAGTATGATCCGCATGTATGGTTGGATCCTATAAGGGCAATCAAGCAGGCAGAGAATATTAAGGATGCCTTAATTCAAGCCGACGAAAGCAATAGGGATTTCTATGAGGCGAACTATCAGGAATTTGCTGACAAACTGAAGGCATTGGATGCAAGATATAAGGAAGCCCTTAGCAATGTCAAGAGAAAGGAAATAGTCGTTGCCCACGCAGCCTTCGGGTATATTGCCGACAGATACGGCCTGGAACAGATACCGGTTAGCGGACTAAATCCGCAGGAGGAACCAAGCGCTGCCAAACTGGTACAGATAACACAGCTTCTCAGGGAAAAAGATATAAAATATGTATTTTTCGAGACGCTTACCAGTCCAAAGCTATCGGAGGTTTTGGCAAATGAAGTTGGTGCCAGGACAGCCGTTTTGAATCCAATCGGTGGACTTACCCAGGAGGAGATAGATGCCGGCAAGGATTACATAACCGTCATGGAGGAAAACCTGGAAACATTAAAAGCAGTATTGGGTGAATAAATATGAAAAAACTAGTCAGTGTAAAGGACGTATGCTTCGGATACGAGAATGAATTAGTGCTTAAAAATGTAAACCTGGATATTTATGAAGGCGACTACCTGGGGATTGTGGGTCCGAATGGCTCAGGCAAGAGCACCCTTATTAAAATAATGCTCAATATCTTGAAGCCCTCAAAAGGAAGCATAGAGATGTTTGGCAAGAATATTGACGACTTCAGGGACTGGGGGAAGATAGGATATGTGCGTCAAAAGGCAACATCCTTTAATACAGGCTTCCCGGCCACTGTTGAAGAGATCGTCGCAGCCAACCTCTTCTCACGGATAGGAATTTTCAAGCCGATCACAAGAAGCCACAGGGAAATGGTTTATAAAGCACTGGAAATAGTTGAAATGGAGAAGTTCAACAGAAAACTCATAGGGAACCTATCCGGGGGGCAGCAGCAGAAGGTGTTCATTGCAAGGGCGCTGGTCAATTCACCTGAAATTCTGTTCCTGGATGAACCTACGGTAGGTATAGATTTGGATTCCCAGAGGGAGTTTTACGGGCTTATGGAAAAGCTCAATAAGGAAATGCATATAACCATTGTAATGGTTTCCCATGATATAGGGGTTATCACTGAAAAAGTGAACAGGTTTGCTTGCATGGGCGACAGCAGGCTGATTTGCCACACGAACAACTCTCACCTGGAAATTACGGATATACTAAAGGAAGTCTATGGTGACAAGATGAATCTGCTGATACATAGGCATTAAATAAAGGAGCATGAAAAATGTTGGAGCTATTGCAGTACGGCTTTATGCAGAGGGCGTTAATGGCAGGCATTATAATAGGAATATTGTGTCCTTTGATTGGGATATTTTTGGTATTAAGGAGAATGTCCTTAATCGGGGACAGCTTGTCCCATGTGGCCTTATCGGGTGTCGCGGCGGGGATAGTTTCAGGTGTATATCCCCTCGCCATGGCGCTGGTGTTTTCGGTTCTGGCAGCGTTAGGGATAGAGCAATTGAGAAAAAAATATGAGGAATATGCAGAGCTGGCAATAGCCATAATCCTGTCGGCGGGGATAGGCATAGCCGTGGTACTTATAAGTTATGCGAAGTCGATTAACGTAGACCTATTCGGCTATCTGTTCGGTAATATATTGACTGTACGCTCCAGCGATATGCGGTTGATTACCGGCTTAGGAATCTTGATTATCATGTTCGTTAAGCTGCTGTACAAGGAGCTGTTCTACATAGCCTTTGATGAGGAAGGGGCAAGGATTGCAGGCATTCCCGTAAAGCGAATCAACCTTTTCTTCATCGTTATAATAGCCATGACCATAACCTTATCTATGAGGATTGTAGGGGTGCTATTGGTGTCCTCCCTGATGGTTATTCCTGTGGCTGCCAGCCTGCAGGTTGCGAAGAGCTTCAAGCAGGCTGCTCTTCTATCTGTTGTTATCGCGGAATTATCAGTGGTTTCGGGGATTATTATATCTTACTACATGGAACTGGCTTCCGGCGGGACCATTGTGCTATTATCCGTAATCATTTTGCTATTGGTTATTGGTTTCAAAGGTGTTATGCAGAAAACCTAAGATGTTTCTTTCTCCTTGCATTTATTGCAGTGACCGTATAACTCAAATTTGTGGCCGGTAAGGGTGAAATCTTTATCTTCAATACTGATTTTCATTTGTTCCAAAGGACAGAACTTAATAATCTCTGTCTTCCCACACTTGCTGCAAATAATGTGATGGTGGTGAGAATCATCACAAATCAGTTCATAGACGGCAGCGCCATCTTTTATACTGGTTTTATGAATAATATCGATTTCCTCAAGGATTTCCAGGTTGCGGTAGACGGTTGAAAAATTCGTTTGAGGATATTTCCCCATGGTTTTAATAAATATCTCCTCAGCCGTTACAAAATGGCCTTTGCAATCAAACAAGGCTTCAATGATTGCTTTCCGCTGAGGCGTTAGCTTATAATTGTTGTCCTTGAGCTTTTCCTCTATGGATTCTTTACTGATCATCGGTTTCACTCCTAAGCAGTCTATAGTAGTATTTTATAATACTATAGGCATATATTCAATATGCTGCCGACATGCTGTGACATGCTGCGCTGCTGATGCCGAGGCAGTAGGGTTCTTAGCGGAGCTTACCGTTATCAGGGCAGAAAGGGTTGAATATATAGACCCCCCTGCAACAAAGTATGTTTATCCATAAATAAGCGAAGGTAAAGCAGATGGAGGAGAGCAGTTAGTAACTAAGGGTTAAAATAATACCCCGATTACAGGGGATTACATAAAACTATTTGGGGTTCTTGGTTGACTTCGGAGGCTTAGAGGTTTTACCGGTACCGCAGGTTTTTTTGGTATCCTTCTTATCTGCCATAAAGACCACTCTCCATCTTATCAGAATACTCTCCTCCTGCGACAGATATTCAACGGGTGATGGCGGATTCCTTCATATTGAGAAGGTTAGACGCCGGAAAATTTTCAGCGGAAATATTACATACAGCATTATGTCCATGCCAAATTGTGACACAAAAAGATTTGCGCATTACAAGCCATTAGTTAGACGGCATAGCTGCTGCTAAAAGTAACGGCCGACCTTATTCATATAGTCCCTGTACTCGTCTCCAAATTCCTTGAGGCACCATCTCTCCTCAAAAGCCAGTCTTTCTTTTCCCTCAACGGGAGGGAAAAACCTAGCGCGCCTGGCAGCTTCTCTGCCGACAATGTTCAGCAGGCCATACTGGATGAGCAGCATTGGTATTAATAGAATGAAAGCGTTCATGGCGGCACCCCCAGAACTTAATAAAGATATAAGGGATATATCACAAGGAAATTATACCAAATTACAAACTATATGCATATGACGGGAAGAACTTAAAAGCATATGAAATTTTACCACTACCGACAAATTTCTTTATTAGTCGACGAATATATATAAAAACCCAAGTTGTGTTAACTTTAAAATACTATGCTAATAATCCGGGTACACGCGTAATCCCTTTATTAATTGGGATGAAAAAAATTGGGGCGAAAAAAGAAAACACCTGGAAAGGGGGATCATACGGCTCTAAGGCTGTAGTAATATGCTATGAGACTTGCTAAACTGGACGAGAATGTCATCAACAAAAAGCTCGCAATGCCGGTTATACTGCCTTCGAATTTCAAACTGGCGGATAAGGGTGTGAGAATAACTGAAAAACTGGTTGCAGCGTTAAAAAGGTACGGATTTAGCTCGGTGTATGTAGACGAGCCGGGTATCGTGTTTGATACAAAAACCACATTGACCGATGGGCAGAGGCTAAAAATTATAAGACAACTACAGGTATTGTATGAAAAGCTTATACATAACAATTTCAACGAGTTTGAGTTAAGCAGATTTATAGCCGGCGAGATACTGCCGGAGGTCCCGAACGGGCCCGTTAGCCTTCCTTTGAGTAAACCAGGGGACAGCCATGATATTGCAGAACACTCCTTAAACGTATGCCTGCTTTCGGTAGCCGTAGCAAGAAACCTGAATCTTGAACCCAAAAATATAGAGGCAATTGCTAAGGCTGCTTTACTGCATGACTTTGGCAAATTAGTGCAGAATAATAAACATAATCAGGGTAGGCATGAAGAAGCAGCATATGAAATCTTAAAGAGTAATACTTATTCGGCTCTTGTGTATACTGCTGTACGGTTTCACCATGAAACTATAGATGGAGAAGGACCGGCCAAGTTACCCAAGGAAAAACAGAATGAAGCGGTAAGAGTGCTAAGCCTGTGCAACTATTATGAAAACCTGGCCAGCGGTAATTCGCTTTTGCCACATGAATGTTTTGAAAAGCTCCAGTCACTTGTAAACATTAAGTTTGACCTTCATGTATATGAGGCTTTCAAAAAGTCAATTTATCTATACCCTGTTGGTTTACCTGTGAAACTTAACAACAAAAAACTGGCAGTTGTCGTCGGACAGAATGATGACTTTCCGTTCAGGCCTATTGTGCGTACGGAGAATGAACGGTACGACCTTATGAAATGTCTTTCTCTTTTTATAGAAGAAATAGTAATATAGGCCAATGGCTTATTGTACCTTCATAACAAACTGTGTATTGAGGTGATGAGAATGGCAGCACTTGTAAACTGCAAGGTGTGCAATAGACTGTTTATTAGTAAGGGTAGCTCTATTTGCGATTCCTGTTCCAATGAAAACAAAGACGTATACGAAAGGATAAAAGAGTATATCGAAAGACACCCCAATTCTACAATCATGGATATATCTAATGTGCTTGATATACCGGCTAAAAAGGTTTTAGATCTTGTTAGAAGCGAACAATTTCAGCTGCGCTAGTTTCTTATAAGCACTTCATGCGAATCATATACCCCTTGATTATAGAATATGGTTATGATTGTTGTTGGTCTAAATACACTGTATAATTTTGTTAAGGATTAACCCATGTGAGGAAAGGGGACATAACTCCGATTGCTGAATAGAATAATGAAACAAGGGGTGATAGATATGCAGGAAATAAAGAGCTTGTCGCACTGGATAAAAGCATCGGGCTTTACGGTTATTCTGACGGGCGCCGGCATGTCAACCGAAAGCGGACTTCCTGATTTCAGGTCAAAGAGCGGATGGTGGAGGAACATCGATCCGTCAACCGTTGCAACGGTTGATGCCTTGGAAACCAATTATTCTTTGTTTCACGATTTTTACAGTATGAGGCTTAAGACACTGGAAGCCTGCAGCCCGCATGAGGGCCATTACATACTGGCTGAGTGGGAAAAAAGAAATTTGGTACACAGCATAGTGACACAGAATGTGGATGGTTTTCACAAAGCCGCAGGCAGCAGCAGGGTGTATGAGCTGCATGGCTCGCTGCGCAGCATCAGGTGCAGCGGCTGTGGAAAACCCGGCACAGTAGAGGATTTTCTTGACAGGGTGGCCTGCCGGTCTTGCGGGGAAAGGCTGAGGCCGGGGGTTGTCCTTTTCGGTGAAATGCTGCCGCAGGATGCCTGGGAATGTGCGTTAAGGGATATCAAAAGGGCGGACCTTGTCATAGTAATAGGAACGAGCCTTCAGGTATACCCGGCGAATCAGCTGCCCACTATGACAAAGGGTAGGGCCGTATTAATAAATTATGAGGCGTACAGCGGGGGCAGCCGGTTTGACATGGTGCTGCAGGGAAAAGCCAGGGATACTTTAATCGAACTGAATAGGATAATTCACAAATCGAAGGTTTCATAGTATAATCGTAGATGTACAAAAATATGGAGGAATTAGTCTATGAGAAATAATATCGGCAAATATTTGAACAAGATACATGAAGGCGATTGTATTGAGCTAATGGGTGACTTGGATGATGAAAGCATAGATTTAATATTTGCAGACCCCCCATATTTCTTGCAGTTAAGAGGTGACCTGTACAGAACAAATCAGGCCAAGGTTGATGCGGTTAATGACGAATGGGATAAGTTCCAGGGGTATGGTGAATACGACGAATTTACGTATAACTGGCTTAAAGAATGCAGAAGGGTTCTCAAAAAAGATGGTACAATCTGGGTTATCGGCACCTATCACAACATTTTTAGGGTTGGCAAGATAATGCAGGATTTAGGTTATTGGATTTTGAACGACGTTGTATGGATCAAGTCCAACCCCATGCCGAATTTCAAAGGGACGCGGTTTAACAATGCCCATGAAACATTGATTTGGGCTTCAAAGTCCGAGGCCTCGAAATATACCTTTCATTATAAATCCCTTAAAACGTATAATGAAGACAAGCAGATGAGAAGTGATTGGGATATACCCATATGTATTGGAAACGAAAGGATAAAGATTAACGGAAAGAAGGCCCACTCAACACAGAAGCCGGAAGAACTGCTATACAGGGTTATTCTGGCGTCTTCCGATGTTGGGGACATTGTACTGGACCCTTTTATGGGAAGCGGGACAACCGGGGCTGTGGCAAAGAAACTGCACCGGAATTTTATTGGATTCGAGAAAGAGGCAGAGTATGTCCAAATAGCAAATGAAAGAATAGAGAGCGTCAAGCCAATTGAGAATAAACGGCTGCTGGAATACAGGATAGAGTATAAGCCCCCTAAGGTTCCATTCGGGGACCTGATAGCCTCTGGCTATATTAAGGTTGGCGAAGCTTTGTATTCAAAAGATAAAAAGTACAAAGCAATTGTACAAGCGGACAGCTCTTTGACGTATAAGGATACAGTAGGATCAATTCATAGGGTAAGCGCCGATATTTTAGGTAAGAAAGCCAACAACGGCTGGGATTACTGGTATGTTGAAAGAAATGGTGATTTGATATCTATTGATGGTCTCAGAAGGCAAGCGTGTCATGGACAAACAAAATAAAAGTCGATTAACAGCGAAAAAAATCAAAATGAGGAGGTAATTTGAAAAAGGCATCGAATTAGTAAATATAGCCAGGACTGTAATAAGCGACAGGCCTATGTTGCTGCAAACGGAGGAGGTTTAACGGTGAGAAGTATAAAACTGAAAATCATGATGCCGATACTGATACTGTCAGTATTGGGTCTTACAGCACTGACTGCGAGTGTGTATTATGTGGCCAGCAGCATTATTGTTGCAAACAATGAGGACATAGCCTACAGCAAGGTCGAACATCTTGTGATGTATGCCGACGACAGGCTGAGCAAATGGAAACCCGAAGTCCATATGCTGGCGGAATCCAGCCCTGCCAGGGAAATGAATTTCGATGGGGCCATGGAATACGTCTCCATTTGGAAAAGCATATTCATGCATTTTGATAAGGTTTTTATAGCGGACCGTAACGGTAACTATATGGATACAAAAGGTTTTACCGGCAATATATCCGACCAGGAATATTTTTCTGAAGCGATGGGTTTCCGGACAGTGGTTTCGGATCCTTTTATATCCGATATCACAGGGGACCCGGCCGTTGTAATCGCAGCGCCGGTGTTGGATTATGATAACAACGTAGCGGGTATTGTAGGAGCAGTTGCGGGAATTAAGGAGATAGTAGATCTGGTTAGTGGAGAAAAGATGGGCGAAGAGGGATACGCCTTCATGGTAGATAGTAAGGGTAAGATAGTTGCTCATCCCGATATTAGCAGAGTGTTTGTAAGCAGCATACTTGAAGAACAGAACCAGGGGCTTGCCGATATAGGCAATAAAATGATGCGTGGAGAGAGCGGCAGAGAATATTACAAAACTGATGGCGGGGACAGACTGGTAGTATATGAACCCGTAAAAAATACCGGCTGGTCTGTGGCTATTACGGCAGCAAGGAGTGAGATGAGCAAGGGCGTGGAGAGGCTCCGCGGCAGTTCGCTGATTATAGGCCTTACTGCGGTGGGTTTAATGCTTATTATTATCAACTTTTTAATCGGTAATACCATCAAGCCATTGAGGAGAATAGCCGAAGTTACCGAAGAAGTGGCGGCGGGCAACCTGAGCGCCAGTGTAGATGTAAAATCGCAGGATGAAATAGGGCTGCTGGCGGGCCACTTCAACAACATGGTGAAGGAGATGAAAGGGCTGCTTTCGGAGATGCAGGATGCTGGTGCTACCGTTGCCTCTGCAGCCCAGCAGATGCTCGCGTCCTCCCAGGAAGCCGGGAGGGTTTCGGAGCAGATAGCTAATACTGTTTCCGAGCTGGCCAGGAACGCCACAGAACAGGCAGAAACAGCCCAGCAAGGCAGCAGCATGGTTAGTGAAGTGGTATCGGGGATAGGGCGGATATCTGAGAGAGCAAAAAATGCGGAACAGCTTACCAACAGGACCAAGGACACCGTTCAGAGGGGCATTGAAGCAGTGGAGAACCAGAGGGTTAAAATGCAGGAAAGCAAGCAGGCCGCGGAGGAAGTCGGAAACGAGGTATTTACCCTGGCGGATAAATCGAAACAGATCGGCGATATAGTAAGCCTTATAGGCGATATAGCGGATCAGACCAACCTGCTGGCTCTGAACGCTGCCATCGAGGCTGCCAGGGCCGGGGAGCAGGGAAGGGGCTTTGCAGTTGTAGCCGAAGAGGTTAGAAAGCTGGCAGAGGAATCGGGACAGGCTGCTAAGAAGATAAGCGTCCTTATAAGCCATATACAGCAAGGGATTGAGAAGGCTGCGGAAGGAATGAAAAAATCGGCAAAACTGGTCGGCGAGCAGGAGAATGCAGTTGGGCATACCGAAAACGCATTCAATGAAATCCTCAAGGCTTCGGTAAACCTTGAGGAAAGTATAAGTGAAGTATCCCATGCCTCTTTGCAGCTCAACAGCAATGCAGTAACCGTAGGAGAAGCTATAAATAATATCGCTGCTGCCATAGAGGTTAACGCCGCCGGTACCGAGGAAGTGGCCGCCTCCACCGAGGAGCAGACTGCAGCTATACAGCAGATTGCATCATCGGCGGAGAACCTTGCCGGTATGGCCCAGAGGCTGCAGGAAGTCATACAAAGGTTCAAGATTTAGATTCTATGATATAGGTTTTTCCTTTCATTTTTTGTAGGAATATATGTGTGCAAAGGATAAAGGGGCATCCTGAACAGGATTACCCCTTTACTGCCACTTGACCAATTTTCCCTCTACCCAGGATACGAACTGGTACATAAGTGCTGCCAGTACCGCCAGTATTATCACGCTGGTCATTACCAGATCCAGTTTGAACACCTGCCCCCCATAGACTATCAGATATCCCAAACCGGCTTTGGATACAAGGAATTCTCCGACTATTACCCCGACCCAGGCGAGGCCCACGTTTATCTTCATGGCGGATACTATGGTGGAAATACTGGCCGGCAGCATCACCTTCTGCATTACTTGAAACTTGGTTGCTCCAAAGGTTTTCAGAAGTTTAATCTTATCTTCGTCAACCTGCTTGAAGCCGTTGTATACTCCGATTATTGTTACAATTAAGGAAATAATCAAGGCCATTGTTATTATGGCCGGCGCCCCTGCCCCTATCCATACCAGGATGATGGGCCCCAATGCTATTTTGGGCAAACTGTTGAGAACCACCAGGTAGGGGTCGAGTACTTGTGCGATGAACTCGGACCACCATAGGACTATAGCTATAACGATGCCCAGTATTGTTCCGCTGACAAAGCCGCCGATTGTTTCAGCCAGGGTATAGCCTATATGCATATACAGCGACCCGTTGTTATGAAGTCCGATAAATGTCTTAAACATCCTGGAAGGCTGGCTTGTGATAAAGGGGTCTATTATACCGCTTCTCGCAGCGGCCTCCCATACGACGAAGAAAAGTATCAGGAGGGCTATCTGGGTTACCCTGACATATATTCTGTTTCGCCTTACCTGTTCGAGAAACTCCCGGTGTTCTTTGGAAATATGACCGGAGCTTCCATCGGTGTTTTGATTCATTAAGCTGCTGCCGTTATACATGCACATCCAGCTCCTTCCATATCCTGTTGAAGTAGATGCGGAACTCGGGCGCCTCGCGGCACTTGATGGGAGTTCGCTCTTCACAGGACAATACGATATCGTGTATAGTTTTAACCTCTGCCGGCCTTTTGGAAAGAACAACCACCCTATCGGCCATGGAGATCGCTTCTGCTATATCATGCGTAACCATTATGGCTGTTTTGGCTTCCCGCTTTATTATTGCCGCTATATCATCCGATACCTTGAGCCGGGTCTGATAGTCGAGGGCTGCAAAGGGTTCGTCAAGCAGCAGGATATCCGGGTCAACTGCAAGGGTTCTGATCAGCGCTACCCGCTGTCTCATACCACCCGATAATTGGTGGGGATAATGGTTTTTAAATTCACCTAACCCATATTTATCAAGCAGAAGCTCTGTCCTCTTCTTGTTCTCCGGCGTCATGGCACCCTTGATTTCAAGCCCTATATATACGTTTTGCAGAATTGTCCTCCACTTGAAAAGATGGTCTTCCTGCAGCATGTACCCGACGTTTCCGGACGTTCCGTTTATTTTTTCCCCATTCAATAGAATTTCTCCCCTTGAAGGCTTGATAAGGCCTGAGATAAGCGATAGCAGAGTAGTCTTGCCACAGCCACTGGGACCGACTATTGTAACGAATTCCCCCCTGCGGACATCCAGTGATAGGTCTTTTATAGCCTCTGTCTCGCCTTCAAGGGTATGAAATTTTTTTGTTACATCCCTCAGACTTACTATGATGTCGTCAACCACCATTATCCCCCCTTTTTTAATGTCAGGGGACACACCGCTGCTACGCGGGTATTCCTTGCCGCGGAATGTCCCCAATTGTTTACTTAATATTTTTTACTGCTTCTTCAGCAAACCTGGTAGTGGCAATCTTATCATAGGGCACAACCTTGTCGAGTTCTCCTGCAGTCTGGATTATATCCTGCAAATGGTCCAGGGTTTCGGGAATCATTACCGGGTTTTTGCACCATGTATCCTGGTCCTTGTATCTCTTTACCACTGTAGCGAGAAGATCTATATCCGTATCCGGGAAGAAAGGCTCAATCTCCCTGGCGATCTCTTCGGGTGTATGCTGATCTACCCATAATTGGCCTTTGTAGATTGCATTCGTGAATTTCTGGATTATCTCAGGATTCTTCTCAATGTAGCTCTTGAGCGCGCTGTAGGCAGTATACGCTATCGGCCCTCCGGCTTCACCTATGGAAGCCACTATGGTGCCGGTTCCTTCAGCCTCCAGCATTGACGCTGTGGGTTCAAACAGCGCTACGTAATCGCCGGTACCGCCTGCGAATGCCCCCGCAGTGGCGGTGAACTGCAGGTTGGTTATTATTTCGACATCCTTAAAGGGATCTACACCATGCTGTTTCAAGACATATTCCAGCGTCATCTCGGGAACCCCTCCGGGCCTTCCTCCTATAATGGACTTGCCCTTTAAGTTCTCCCATTTGAAGTCCGGCTCCGGATTCCTGCCGACGAGGAATGACCCGTCCCTTTGCGTGAGCTGCGCGAAAATCACCGAATAGTCGTCTTTGCCCTGGTTGAATACGTATATACTTGCCTCCGGACCCATGAAACCTATATCGGCCTGACCTGACAGCAGCGCTGTCATCGTCTTGTCTGCACCCTGCCCGGTGTACAGCTCCACCTTGAGGCCTTCCTCCTCAAAGAATCCCTTGTTAAGCGCAACATACTGGGGTGCATAGAATATGGAGCGGACAACCTCATTAAGCCTGATTGTCACAAGCTCCTGACTGCTGGTACATCCGGGCACAAACCCCAGTACAAGAACAAGTATAAGTAAGAATATTGAAACTCTGGTTGCTGGCTTCAACCAATTTCCCTCCTTTACAGCGAAATTTAATTTACATAACCATTATATTCAGGGGGGCCGGTTTGGTGAGTGGGGATCCAATGATATAATTCCATCTGCATCTTTAACAAAAGTTCGCGGGGATTGGCTAGATGAGTATGAGTGTTCTTATAAAATGTATGGCATTTAATATTGCAATTTTCAGGAACTGATTATAAAAAAAAGAAATGATATATCCCCAATATAATGTAATTGCCAGGGCAAGTATTCCCTGGCAATTACAGAGGTGCAGCAATAAAAATTGTTACTTGGGATCTAGTGCAGCGAAGAAGATTATGATTATGATCAGGAGCAGGAACAGGGTCCCAAATCCTTTCCCGAAGAAACCTTCCATATCTACCATGTCTATACCCCCCTTATTTTGTTCTTGCAGTATATGGTATGGCACATAGTGGTTTTTGGTGAATACATTTTCCAATTTGCAGCCTCAATTACTCTGTATGACAGCCATTTCAAGCTGATCCGACCACACTCCCATGTTTGGAATTTTATGGCATGCATCTTTTTTTTTGTATTAAAGATAATACTGAAGAGGAGGTTTTGTATATGACTGTAGGCTCGCAGGTGAAACAAACCCTATCGTCTCTAAAGAGCGCCCAGGCGACCATGAAGATTTATGCAGTGCAAACAAGAAACAAGGAAACAGCAGATGCGTTTGACAAAGCAGCTGCGATTACCGGGGAAATCATAAAAGACCTGGAGGAAAGGCTGCAGACGCTGGAGCTCCAGGAACCACAATACAAGGGAAACTAAGCGAGGGATATGAATGCAGAGTTGGCTGAACGTTTTATTAAGATCTGTAGCATTGTTCTTTATAGTTGCACTTATGGTTCGTTTAATAGGAAAAAAGCATCCTTCGAGGATGCCTCCCGTTTATTATATAAGCTACATTGTCATTGCCATCATCGCTTCCATGATTTCGCTGGATATAGTTGAGAATACCGTATTTGGATTTATTGCGCTTGGAGTATGGTTTGGCTTGCTTTTCATTCTGGATTATCTGGCATTAAAGAGCAAGTGGATGAGTGAGCTGGTCAATGGAAAGGAAACTATACTGGTTAAGCAGGGGAAAATTATGGAAGAGAATCTGATACGGGTAAGGATGACAGGGGAAGAACTGCTGCGCGGCCTTCGCTCCAAGAATGTTTTCAATCTTGCAGATGTAGAATTTGCAATCATGGAGACAACGGGTGACTTAAATGTGATGCTCAAGTCCGATAAGAAGCCGGTAACTCCCCATGACCTGGAGTGGAAGGTGGCACCCCAGGCTGAACCACAGACTGTGATCCTTGACGGGAACATCCTGGACGAGCCACTGGCCAATCTAGGGCTGAATAGGGAATGGCTTGAAGAACAGCTTGAGCATTCAGGGGTTTCACTGGACAACGTCTTTGTTGGCCAGGTGGATTCATCGGGGGATTTATACCTTGACCTCTTTAATGATGCAGTGCAGCTCCCCCAGCCCAAAGTAAAAGAGCTTCTTTTCGCAAACCTGCAGAAATGCCAGGCCGATATTGCTAAATACGCCCTGGAGACGAACGACAAAACAGCAAGGAAAATGTACATGAGTAATGCAAAAAAACTTGAAAGTCTGAATAAAGAACTTGAACCATATTTGATGCGCTAGAAGGTGGTTAAAAATGTCAAGCAAAAAGAAGAAAAAGCTTTCACCAACGCAGCAGAAGTACCAGGCCTATGCCAAAATCAGGGAACCCAAACGTCCTGTGCTGTTAAATTCAATCAGAGCCTTTTTTGTGGGAGGCATTGTCTGCACTATCGGACAGGTACTGCAGTGGGTGTTCATGACGTATTTCAACTTCGATGAGGTTAGCGCAGGTAATCCTACTGTAGCCGTTCTGATAATCATCTCTGTAACACTCACAGGGTTAGGAGTTTATGACCATATTGCCCAGTGGGGCGGGGCGGGAACTGCGGTACCGGTAACCGGTTTTGCCAATACCGTAGCATCTGCTGCCATAGAACACCGTACCGAAGGGTATGTGCTGGGCGTCGGAGGGAATATGTTCAAGATATCCGGCCCCGTTATAACCTTCGGGGTATTCTCGGCTTTTGTCGTAGCAATTGTCAGAATAGCAGTCAAAGCGTTAGGTGGGATGTAGATGCTTCAGGGACACCAGTCATGGATTTTTAACAACAAACCTGTTATATTGTCCTCCTCCGCTGTGGGAGGCCCCTTCGAAGCCAAGGGCCCCTTAGCCAAGGATTTCGATATACTTCACCAGGATACCCGGCTAGGGCAGGACAGCTTTGAAAAGGCGGAAAAAAAGCTAATAGAACAGGCGTGTGAAATTGCAATTCATAAGGCAAAGATAAAAAAGGAAGATATCAACTTCTTCCTTTGCGGTGATCTGATGAATCAGATTATCTCCAGCAGTTTCGCGGCCCGTACCCTTGCTATTCCTTTTCTCGGTTTATACGGGGCTTGTTCCAGCTCGATGGAGGGCCTATCGCTTGCAGCCTTGATGATAGATAGCAAAGCTGCGGAGTATGCTCTGGCTGCCACATCCAGCCATAATTCGGCATCCGAAAAGCAGTACAGGTATCCAACCGAATACGGGGCGCAGAAGCCCCCTACCGCCCAATGGACGGTAACGGGTTCGGGAGCGGTATTGCTAGGGCAGCGCGGAGAAGGTCCGAAGGTTACCTGCGCCACTATCGGCAGGGTTGTAGACATGGGTCTGTCAGACCCCTTTAACATGGGCACTGCAATGGCACCGGCTGCGGTTGATACAATACAGGCCCACTTTAGAGACCTGAACCGGGACCCCTCTTTCTATGATTTGATTGCAACAGGAGATCTGGGAAGAGTGGGGCATAGAATAGCAGGGGATTTGCTGAGAGACCATGGATTGGAGATACCTCCGGAGATATTTACCGACTGCGGGATTCTGATTTACGGGGACAAGCAGCCTGTAATGGCTGGCGGGAGCGGCTGCGCATGTTCAGCTACTACCACTTACGGTCATTTTTTCAAACGCATGCACAAAGGTGAGCTTAAGAGGATATTGATTGTTGCGACGGGAGCACTGCTGTCACCCTTATCTTACCAGCAGAAGGAAAGCATACCCTGTGTGGCCCATGCGGTATCAATAGAAATGTAGAAAGGAAGATGTTAACCTTGGAAAAGTTCATCTGGGCATTTATTATAGGCGGGGCGATATGCGTAATAGGACAGATTGCGATGGATGTTTTCAAACTGACGCCGGCCCATACCATGAGTTCGTTGGTGGTAATCGGAGCGATACTGGGAGGACTTGGACTATATGAACCGCTAATAAAATTCGCCGGCGCCGGGGCGACAGTACCTATAAGCAGTTTCGGGAACTCCTTAGTCAAGGGAGCCCTGGCCGAGGCCGAGAGAAGCGGTATTATAGGAGTTCTTACAGGTATCTTTGAGGTTACGAGCGCAGGCGTATCTTCAGCAATAATATTTGGGTTTATGGCGTCCCTATTATTTAAATCCAAAGGCTAAGAGTTACCTTAAAGGAGGTGAAATATTTGACCGTAGCTACACAGCTGAAGCAGGCGATAGCAAGCGTCCAGAGCGCAGCATCCAGCATGAAAACCTTTGCTCTGGAAACCCAGGACCAGCAGGCGAAACAGACATTCCAACAGCTTGCACAAACTCTGGATGACGCAACTGAAACCCTCAAACAAAGGCAGAGGTATATTGAGATGCAGGAACCCCAGTATAAGCAGCAATAACGCATAAAAGCTGAAAAGAAACCTTTTCAGCTTTTTAGCTATTTTTAGGAAAGCTGCTTTCCATGCTACTCTTATTCCTGCAGGCTATTGTCATTGTAATTTTCCTTTTGTAGCAGAGTATTTGATGGATAGGAGAGCCGGCGCCAACGCCCAGATAGGCGCTTCCCCCGCACCCTGGATAATTCTTCCAAAGAAAATCAGCGTGGAACTCTTTGACACGAAAAACAGCATGCCCGTTGCAAAGCATAGTAAATACCCTGATGTTATCAATTTTTTAAATCCTATTTTATCCGACAGGCTGCCTATCGGCACCTGCAAAAGTATATAAGAAATTGCAAATGCAGAAGCCAGATACCCGACTTTTTCGTTGGAGCCTGTAAGATCAATAACCCTTTGAGGAAGTAAAGCCACTATCATGCCTACACCCAGCATCATTAAAAAAGCCGCGGTATTAAGGCCTATCAAGGTTTTATCACGGAACATAAATAATCATCCTTCAATATGATATGCCCAAAATATGCCAATGTCAATAGCTCAGATCGTGAGTCTTTCCAGCTTGAAGATTCTGTGAGCCATATAGAATATCCAATGCAACAGCCAGTCTGCTGCGTAGGAGTGCCATAGGGACCACCCCCTGTAGTACTTTATATGTCCTGTAACCAAGAATACGTATTCGATTCCGATTGCAAAAGCCGTCCACAGGAACCAGTATGCGAACATGCTGCCGAGGTTTTTTTCCTAGGGAGCCATTGAATGAAAAGATAGACAACCACTTTTAGATTCCAAGATATTCGCTGTAGATTGATTTGGCGACGTTTTCGTCATCAACATTCTTAATAATGGCTCTCCCGTCAGGGAACAGGGTCAGCTCAAAGGACCCTGCGTAAAACTTCAGCAAAAAACTATTATATTCGACTTTACCCAGTTTCTTCATCCTGTCGGCAATCTCCTCGAAATTTATCCTGCCGGTTTTATGCGGTACGATTTGAACGGAATTGCTGCCGCAGAGCTTTGTCGTGTATGAGCGGACCTGACTATCCAAAAACTCGTAAGTGTTTCCCGAGCATACGGGACAGCCGGTGTCCCTTTCAAGCTTGATTGCTTCAAAAGAGTTCTTCCAGATATCAATATAGAGCATTTTTGTGTTCAGGTCAGGGCTGCCTGTGATGAATTTCAGCGCTTCTACCGATTCATAACATCCAACGATGCCGGTAATCATATTCAGAACGCCGGCAGAACTGCATGTCTGCACCTTCCCGGGGGAGGGGATATCCCTGATAAAACAGCGGATGCAGGGCGTTTGACCCGGAATGATATTCATGGTCGTCCCGCAGCTCCCCAGAGCAGCGCCGTAGATCCACGGGATGCTGTTTTTTACGCATGCATCGTTGATAAGGAACCTGGTTTCAAAATTATCCGTCCCGTCCATGACCAGGTCGACGTCGGATATCAGGCTTTCAACATTTGACGGGTTTACATCGGTAACGACCGGATCCACATGGATTTCCGAGTTTACCCTTTTCAGGTGCCTGGCGGCTGCTGCGGATTTGGGCAAGCGTTCGTTGAAGTCCTGTTCGTCAAACAGCGTTTGTCTCTGCAGGTTGCTGAGTTCAACATAATCCCGGTCTACCAGGCGGATGTAACCTACGCCGGCCCGGGCCAGGTTGTTTGCGATAACCGTCCCCAGGGCGCCAACTCCGATGATGGCGACCTTTGCCTTACCGATCAGGGTTTGGCCGTGCTGGCCAATATCATAAAACAGCATTTGCCTTGAATATCTCTCCAAACTCATCGGTCCACCTCCTTTCAGATGCGAGGACACACCTCCTATTAGTGACCAGTGGCCAGTGACCAGTGATCTGTGATCAGCGATCTGTGAGCTGTGATCTGGCATCTAGGAATGTCACTTATTTTATCGGGCCAGTTCTCTGGAAATGGCTGATACTGCCTCCAGGCATTTATTGACATCATCCGGAGAATTGAAATAGCTTAGGCTGACACGAACCGTCCCGTTTTTAAAAGTACCGATAGTTTTATGCGCATCCGGCGCGCAGTGAAGTCCTGAACGCGCGGCTATATTAAAGATTTGCTCCATAACCACCGATACATCCGAGGGGTCGGCGTTATTTATGTTGAAAGAGATTACCGCAGCCCTGTTTTTATGGGTTTGGGGACCGTAGAGAATAATATGGGGTATCTGATGAAGGCCGGACAACAGTTGATCTACCAGGCCTTCCTCCTTTGAACGGATTTTTTCTATCCCTTCGTTCATAATGAACTTTAGTCCTGCCGAAAGGCCCGCTATTCCGGGGGTATTGGGCGTGCCGCTTTCATATCTTGAAGGCAGCTGTTCAGGTTGATAATAGGCTTCAGAATTACCGCCGGTTCCACCCTCTTTAAGCGGAACCAGGTTTATTCCTTCGCCTATATACAGACCACCGATTCCCTGCGGCCCGAACAGGCCCTTGTGGCCGGGAAACGCAAGAAGGTCGATATTCATCTCCTGTACGTCGACAGAAAACATCCCCGCTGTCTGCGCACAGTCTACCATGAAATAGACCTCGCTTTCATGCGCAATCCTGCCGATTTCACCGATCGGGTTGAGGGTTCCGGTGACGTTGGAACCATGGTTAAGCACTATGAGCTTTGTATTCTTTTTTATAGCGTTCCGGACATCATCGGGTGAAATACCGTCCGCCTGGGACACGGTTATTTTTGTGACTTCAACTCCATGGTCGGATAGTAGGGTCAGGGGACGGATGACAGAGTTATGTTCCATGCTGCCGGTTATTACGTGGTCCCCGGGCTTCAGCAGTCCCTTTATCCCAAGGTTTATTGCTTCGGTAGCGTTCAGAGTGAAAACCAGGCGTGACGGGTCCGATATATTGAAAAACTTTGCCAGCAGTTCCCTGGTTTGGTCTATCATCCTCTCAGCCCGGACCGCCATTGAGTGTCCTGAACGCCCCGGATTGGCGCCGAAATTTTCCATGCAGTCCCTCATGGATTGATAAACCGAAGCGGGCTTGGGCCATGTAGTAGCAGCGTTATCCAAATAGACAACCATATTTAGCACCCTCCCTTATACAGTGGCCAGTGGCCAGTGATCAGTAATCAGTAACTAGCACCTAGCACCTAGGACCTGTAATCTGTGAACTGCGAACTGTGAACTGCGAACTACCAACACCGAATGTCTCCAATCAAGTCCTACTGTTTTACTAGGATTTGAAACCATTTTAATGGATATTCATCGATATGTCAACATGGATACAAGCCCCTGTCCATTAGTATACCCGGCGCGCACAGAAAGACCGGTTTTATGCGCCGAACGAAAAAATATTTTTATTAATATGGGCAGCTATAAAAATATGGGCAGCTATAAAAAACTACCAGTTGACAGGGCGATAATCAATCTGATAATATAGCAATCAATATACGACAATTTAATATCAAATCTCATCAAGAGAGGCGGAGGGACTGGCCCTATGATGTCTCAGCAACCTTTAGGGGAGTGCCTAAAAGGTGCTAATTCCAGCAGGATGTAATGTCCTGGCAGATGAGAAGAATCAAACAGCTATTGACTGTGAACGAGCCTTCTCCATTTGCCGGGGAAGGTTTTTTAATTGCACGAGAAAGCATATTTCTTATGCAATTAAAAGGGAAAGGGTGCAGGGTGGGAGTTCCCTGCCGGAGAGGAGGTCGAGTATGCCAGTAGTAATCCCTGAAGATTTGCCGGCAGTGAAAACGCTGGAAAAGGAGAACATCTTTATTATGAAGGAAAGGAGGGCTTTAAGCCAGGATATCAGGCCGCTGAAAATAGCGATACTGAATCTGATGCCGACAAAGATAGAAACCGAAACGCAGCTTTTGCGCCTGGTGGGGAACACCCCTATACAGGTTGAGGTAGAGCTTATCCTTCCAAGCTCGTATAAGCCGTCCAATACCCCGGAACAGCATCTTGTATCCTTTTATAAGACCTTCAAGGATATAAGGGGCAAAAAATTTGACGGTATGATTATAACTGGGGCCCCTGTGGAGCACATGGAATTTGAGGAAGTTGCATACTGGGATGAACTGAAGGAAGTATTGGACTATACCGTAAGCAGCGTTACTTCTGCATTTTTCATATGCTGGGGAGCCCAGGCGGCGCTCTATCATTTTTACGGCATTCCCAAACGCCGGCTCCCGGAAAAAAGGTTCGGGGTTTTTCCACATTATCTCACTACCAGGACCGAAAAACTGGTGAGGGGCTTTGATGACGAGTTTTATGCACCCCATTCGCGTTATACTGAGGTGGCGCGGGAAGATGTGTCAAGGGTGCCTGACCTGAAAATCGTTGCAGAATCTGAAGCCGCAGGAGTGTACTTAATAGTGGGAAAGGGTGGAAGGCAGGTATTTGCCACCGGGCATTCCGAATATGACCCGTATACCCTTAAGAACGAGTTTGAAAGGGATCTGGCAAAGGGCGCCGGTACAAAAGTGCCTCAATACTACTTCCCGGGTGACAATCCGGACAGCAGTCCCATAGTGAGATGGCGGGGACACGCGAACCTGCTGTTTTCAAACTGGCTCAACTATTACGTATACCAGGAAACTCCCTATGATATTGCTGCCATCAAGGGATGAATATTATGCGGCAGAGAAGCTGACAGGACAAAATAAGAGAGGAGGAAGATGAAAATGGCTGAAAGAAAACTGAAATTTGATACACTGCAGGTGCACGGAGGACAAAAACCCGATCCCACTACCGGGTCCAGGGCCGTTCCTATATATCAGACAACGTCCTATGTATTTAAAGATACGGGCCATGCGGCAGACCTGTTCGCATTGAAGGAGTTTGGAAACATTTACACCAGAATTATGAATCCGA
Source organism: Bacillota bacterium (assembly GCA_013540605.1). GTDB lineage: Bacteria > Bacillota > Clostridia > Ch29 > Ch29 > Ch29. Next base: position 221,328 of record JABVCK010000004.1, on the reverse strand, counting down.
CTTCTGACGTCTTTGAGCAGAGAATAGCTGCGCTGGAAGGAGGCGTAGGAGCGCTGGCGGTGTCTTCCGGTTCCGCTGCCGTAACTTATGCAATACTGAACATAGCCGGAGCCGGGGATGAAATAGTTGCTGCCAGTACCCTGTATGGGGGCACATACAATCTGTTTTCAGTAACTTTGCCGAAGCTGGGAATAAATACAGTATTTGTTGACCCCGACGAACCGGAAAATTTCCGCAAAGCTATTAACGGGAAGACGAAGGCGGTATACATCGAGACAATAGGCAATCCGGGGATCAATATTGTAGATATGGAACAAGTGGCAAAAATTGCCCATGACAACTCCATACCGTTGATAGTTGACAATACCTTCGGAACTCCATACCTTATAAGGCCCTTTGAATTCGGTGCCGATATAGTAGTCCATTCCGCCACAAAGTTTATTGGAGGACATGGCACTTCGATCGGAGGTGTGATTGTGGATTCCGGCGGGTTCAACTGGGAAGAGAGCGGCAAGTTTCCGGGCCTTACGGATCCGGACCCGAGTTATCACGGGCTTAGGTACGTGGAGGCCTTTGGGCCCCTTGCGTATATCTTAAAGGCAAGGGTACAGCTGCTGAGGGATACAGGTGCCGCCCTGAGCCCTTTCAACTCGTTCCTTTTCCTGCAGGGGCTTGAGACACTGTCCCTCAGGGTTGAACGCCATGTAAGCAATACGGTCAAGATAGCCGAATTTCTGGACAATCACAGAAATGTATCCTGGGTAAACTATCCCGGGCTGAAAAGCAGCAAGTATCACAGTCTTGCACAGAAATACTTTCCCAAAGGTGCAGGGTCCATACTGACCTTCGGTATCAGGGGAGGGGCAGAGGCCGGTAAAAGGTTCATTAATAACCTTGAAATCTTTTCACTGCTGGCCAACGTTGCCGACGCAAAATCCCTGGTAATCCACCCTGCTACCACGACCCACGCCCAGTTGGGGGAAAAGGAGCTCAAAGAGGCCGGTGTAACTCCTGACATGATCAGACTGTCCATAGGCATTGAAGACGTTGATGATTTAATATACGACCTGGACCAGGCATTGAACAGGGCAGTATAGTATTCGTTGGGATAGCCGTTGTACTATATGAAGATACGCCTTTATACGGGGCGTATTTTCGTAATTTTATTTTGTGTTGTATAATATTAATTAAGTATCAGGGCGGGAGGGAAGGTCATGAAGTATAAATTTAGAGAACCCGTAAGCGGTTTAAGCCATTTGTTCGGGGCCTTGCTGGCGGCAGCTGCTTTGGTTGCCCTATTGTTCGCGGCAATAGCAAACAAAGACGTATGGCAGATAGTCTCGTTTTCAATCTTCGGTTCCAGTATGATACTCCTCTATTCGGCCAGCGCCACGTATCACCTGGTCAGCGGTTCGGACAGGGTTATACGGGCGTTGAGGAAGCTCGACCACAGCATGATTTTTGTTCTGATCGCAGGTACATACACGCCCATATGTCTTGTGCTTTTAAGGGGAGCAATAGGTTACTCTTTGCTGTCTGTCATCTGGTTTTGTGCGATACTGGGAATAATTTTCAAGATGTTCTTTTTTAACATTCCCAGGTGGCTGTATACCGGCGTATACCTGCTAATGGGGTGGATGGCCCTATTTGTTATCGTGCCGTTGTTTGGAGCTGCCGGATGGAGAGGAGTCCTATGGCTGCTTGCCGGGGGAGTTTTTTATACAATCGGGGGAGTTATTTACGGTCTGAAACGGCCTAATATCATACCTAGATGGCTAGGGTTTCACGAAATATTCCACGTATTTATCATACTGGGGAGCATCAGTCATTTTTTGATGATCTATAGGTTCTGTCAGTGATTTGGATACCTGAACTCACCGCTGCTCTCATCGTTTTCGTATGAAACGATAATACTATCCTCATCCTTCTCAATAATATTATAGTTTGCAGATATGCATCCGGATTTCTGGGATATTTTGATGTACTTTTTCTGCCACGGGCTGCGTCTTTCCATCATATACGGTTCACCCTTTCTATAGCCTTCCATCCTTGATTTACTATGCTTACGTTTCCTGTGTAATTTTCATCCTGCATGAATGGTTTTTGAATAATGCCTTCAAAAGCATATCCATCCAACATGTCCGGGCTTTCTATATATCCGCAGTAAACCGAGAAATTGCCGTCTGCATCTGCTGCCTTCTCCGGTATAAAGGGCCTGTCCAGGAGCAAATCATTTTTATAATGCTCATAGAGCTTCCACATAGTCCTTTCAAGTTCGCAGCCGCAGCAGCTTACGGGAAGCTTCAGGGCTTCCCTGGCTTCTTTTCGGCTGATCATATAGTTATGGGCAAAAAGTTTCTCGGTAAGGTTGTTGATAATATCATCGATCCTTGCTTCTTCCGAAGCATCCATATGGGTAAGGAGAAGTTTCCTTGCAATAAGGCGGATCAGCGAATAGGTCCTGTGGATTGCTCCTACGGCCAAAGGGTGAACATGTTCTGTGAGACCGGTGAATATTTTAGCCAGGGCGTCGTCGTCCCTAATGCCGACTACATCCTTTGCAATTGAAAAAAACGAGTAAACATCCTCTACATTAATTGGAAGCCTTACCTGGGGGTTGCCGGGATCGTCGGGATTAAAGGCGCTTGTAATGTTCGGATCAACGGGACTTAATTCGCCCAGTTTACCCATAACTATTTCTGAAGCCCCTAATGAAATCAGAGTACCGGCGCTGTAGCATTTGTAGGGTATCAATACAGAGAAATTGTCGGTGTATTCGTATATCAAATGTACCAATCTTAATGCAGTAAGTACATCCCCTCCCTTTGTGTATAAAAATAAATCGATTCTTTCGCTTTCGCCTAGGTGCTCAAGGTGGTTATAAAAAACCGGTATGATATCCGGTGCAATCCTGGTGCTGATATTGTGCCTATCCCCTCCGATATAACATATTACATTTGACTGTCTTAGTTCGGATATTCTTTTAATTAGCTCTTTGCGTTCGTTGTACATGTCGTAGTATAATCCCTTCCTTTGGTATCTATGCACAGTTATTTTTTGAGCGTGGGGCCTCTAATATTCGTAAATGGGAAAAGCTTTTGCTGAATAATTTTAAGGAAACTAGAAAAAATATTTTAAGAAATACAATAAAAAAGGAGGATTTTTATGGATGGACAAACGATGAACCAACAGATTTCACCCGGAGCAAAACAGGTAAGATTTGCACCAATTGCTACCAACTTCACAAATGTCGGCACCACGGTAACCTATGGAGTTCAGGACGCAACCGGAATTAATGCCTTCAACGCAGGAACTTCCATTTCCGGTAACGCAGGGTTCTTCCCTCAGACACCCTGGAGTGCGTTTGCGTACAATAATGTACAGCCAATCATATCAGCCGGCCAATATAATCAACCGGTAAGCGGGATGCATTTTGGTTACAATCAACAGTTCAGGTATATACAGCCGGCATGGAATACACTGATTCAACCCAACGTGGATATTTCCGAAACATCAAGCGATGTAGTGGTATCCGCGTATGTGCCGAACATTAATCTCAACAACACCAGCCTGAATGTTACCGAAAACTCAGTAACCATTTCGGCTTCAGCCTGGATGGGTAATCAAAACGTGGTTCTAAACAGAACCGTAGCTTTACCCACCAGCATTAGAGCCGAGGCAGCCGACGCTACCATCCAGAACAGCGGTGTTTTGGAAATCAGACTGCCAAAGGCGGAAAAGGGAGTTAGAAACAGAACCGCAGGCAACCAGAGCGGAGCGTAGCTTACAATAATCAAAAGGGCAGCGGTTTTTTTCGCTGCCCTTACATCGGGGACATTCCTTAATCAAAAGGGGACATTCCGCGGCAAGGAATACCCGCAAGCGGCGGTGTGCCCCCTAACATTATAGTTGCCAGTGACCAGAGTATAGTTATCAGTTAACAGATGACAGATGACAGACATCAGGGCAAGGCTATAGAGTAAAAACCTAAAAGCCTAACCCGGACACCTGTGAACTGTGAACTGTGATTTACGAACTACCAACTACGAACTACCAACTACGAACTACCAACTACGAACTACCAACTACGAACTACGAACTAGCACGAGGTGTGTCCCCTTTCCTTTTAGTCAGTGGATCCGATGCCATGCATTGGATTCTGATATATGAGTCGTTTTTCTTCTGACGATATAAGCTTATCAATCAGCCAGGACATGAGCAATATGCCGATAAAGCTCATGACCATCCTGGTTACAGCAAACCGATGGCCGAGGTTTGCCATCTCAAACAGGAACATGGGTATCTTCATGGTTGACCATGCACCGAGGAAAATCAAAATATTAGAAAACTTTGCCCCTTTTTTTATCATAATACTGGCCACGGGGAACGCTGCATACAGCGGCCCGGCAGCAGCGGCCCCCATGAATATGCTGAGGGCGATTCCCGTCACTCCGGAGTTTTCTCCCATGTATCTTATGACCTTTTCCCTTGGGACCCAGACATCAAGCAGGCCTATTAGCAGAAATATTGGCGGTATTATTCCAAGCATCTGGTAAAAATTGAGACCTGTACTTTTGAGGACCTTTGAGCCAAGCTCCGGATTGGTCAAGAGTACAAATATATCTGCAATCGCAACGATAATCAGCAAGAGGTATGGTTTGATTTTTTTCATGATAATATCACCCCTATTACGGCAGCCACAACAAAGGAAAAGATGTAGCTCAAAGAGTTTCGTAGAAGGGTTTCTTTCCTTCCGAAGTATTGGATTTCAAGGGGAGCGGTAACTATGCCCACCATCATCAAGGTTGAGATAAATACCGCAATTTGCACGATTCCGGCACCCTTTTCAAGTAATGAGCTTGCCAATGGGAAGGCGATGAAACCGGGTATCAACGTGATTGCACCTATCACTGATGTAATGAACATTCCGATAAAACCCGTATTATTTCCAATGAACCGTGAAATGATATCGGGGGACAGGATGGTGAGTGTAAGTCCTATAAGGGATAGTACCCCTGCAAAGGCGGGAAAGATGTTAACAAAGGATTTCCAAGCCTTCTTCAGCGCTTTTTTAGTTTTTACCCTGTCTTTTTTATAGGATACCAGTAATGCAGCTATAGCAATTGCATATAAGGCTTTCTCAAACATGTCGGCTTCCTCCTATATTCTATTCCTCATTTTTTGGTTGGCTGCCCAGGCTGTTCCTGTATCTTTGCAGGAAGTACTGAAGCCTGTTGATGTTGCTCTGTATATGGGCAGACCAGCTGTGTATCAGGTCAATACCGGTATCAGTTACGCTGTAGAGCCTCTTGGCGGGGCCTGTTCCCTCCGTCTCCCACTCGGAGGTCACGAAACCTTCCTCCTCTAACTTGCGCAGGTTTCTGTATACCAGTCCTGGGTCGCCCCCATCTTCGAACCCGAATTCTTTTAAGCTTTCCATAAGCTCGTAACCGTGGGTCGGTTTCTCGTGTAGAAGCAGCAGCAGGCAGGGCTGTATAAACCTTTCCATTCTGGTTCCCTGGCAGTGGCATTGATGCTTTGGATTATCTTGGCCGCACATTTTTTGCACCTTCCTTTCCTTCTATAATATAAAATAGCGTTTCATAATCCATAATTAAACGTTTTTCTATATATGTTATAATCATATATATGTTTTGAATAAAGTATAGCACTATTTTAAGCAGCTTTCAATACATATAATGTCTCCGATATTAAGGAATGTCTCCGGGAAAGGAGGGAGAAAAGAATGCGTTTCTATTTTATTTGTCGAAATTTGAAGAATGTTGGAGGAATATGCAAATTTTTGTAGAATTATCTCTATTAAATTTCAGTTATAGTTAATTAATGGGGTATATATGAATTACATATCTGCATACGGACAAAGGCAAACCCATCGAAAGGTGGGGACGCAAAGCCACGGGCCTAAAGCAAGCTATATTGCCACGGCAGCCGGGCCGCCTGTAAAAGTTTATGGCTAACCTTTGCCGTTGTGTCTGGGGTTAGCCTTTATTTTTAAAATGCTATAAGGGAGGTGCGTCCCCTGACCTTAAAAAAAGGAGGTGAATATAATGGCTGAGAAACAGTATGTTGTCTTTAAGCTCATTGACGGGGAGTACGGCATAGAAATAATGCAGGTGAAGGAGATAATAAAGTACCAGAGGACAGTTAAGATACCGGACGCACCAGATTTTATAGAAGGGGTAATAAACTACCGCGACAGTACCACCCCTGTCATAGATCTGGCCAAAAGGTTTAACGTAGGGGAAAAAGAAAAAACCGACAGCTCAAGGATTATTGTGACCAATATTAACAGCAGACACATTGGTTTCGTAGTAGACTCGGTTGAAGAAGTCCTAAAGATTTCAAAAGAAAGCATAGATACGGTACCGGAGATCATGGGAGGAATTGATAAGCAGTACATAAACGGGGTTGGGAAGCTTGGAGAAAGACTCGTTATTCTCCTGAATGTAAACGAAGTTCTTTCAAGCACCGAGAAGAGCAGGCTTGAGGCAATCGACAATAATCAGCACGTATAGTGCTAAAGGGGGTTAAAAGCATGAAAAGCTTGAAAACAAAAATACTGGTGCCTGTTTTATCACTGGCACTGGCAGGATTTGCGGTTATAGGGGTTGGGAGTTATATAATTGCCCAAAAAGCAATTTTAGGTTATGTTGAAGATGTTGCCTACGGCAAGGTGGATAAAATGGCCGGTATAGCCGATGAGAAGTTTGAAAGATGGTTGTCGGAGGTAAAATTTCTGGCAGCATCAGACGCAGCGGAAACCATGGATTTCGACGGGTTTATCCGGTATGTGGAAGACCCGGACAGGAAGGAAGTCATCAAGCATTTTGAAATGGTGCTCATTGCAGACAGTACCGGCAGATTTGCAAGTAACGATAATAGTGCCGGTAACATAGCCGATAGGGAGTATTTTTCTGCGGTCATGAAGGGGAAAACGGCGATATCCGACCCGGTAGTAAGCAAGGCTACGGGTAAACCGATAGTAGTGGTGGCTGCCCCGGTCATCGGCGAGGGAGGAGCGGTCTTAGGGCTAATTGGCGGCACTGTTGAGCTTACATCGATATCGGAGATGATCAATGCAGAAAAACTGGGGGAGTCCGGCTATGCTTTCATGCTGGACAAGCAGGGCCTTATGATTGCTCATCCTGATCAGAATAAGGTCCTCAATAATAGGATACAGGAGTATGAAAGTAAAAGCCTGGTGGCGATGGGGCAAAAAATGATAAACGGGGAAAGCGGTGTTGATTACTACGACTTCGAGGGTGAGGAGAGGATAGGGGTCTATAAACCGCTTAAGACAACCGGATGGCCTGTGGCTATGACCACAGCGAAGGCAGAGATGACCAGAGCAGTAAACAACCTCAGGAACATAACCCTGGCAATCGGTTTAATCGCAACGATACTCATTATTATTCTGGTAAGCTTCCTTATTGGAAGGGCTATCAAACCGATTCTCAGTATGGCTGAAGTTACCAAGGAGGTAGCAGACGGAAACCTGAGGGTCAAGGTTGATGCAAACAGCAATGATGAAGTCGGTACGCTTGCCGCCAATTTCAACAACATGGTGGATAAGATGAAAAACCTGCTTGCGCAGACTAAGGAAGTGGGGCTCGCAGTTGCATCATCTTCACAGGAGATGCTGGCATCCTCACAGGAAGCGAGCAAGGTTGCGGAACAGATCGCAAATACTATTTCAGAATTGGCGAAGGGAGCCGCGGAACAGGCAGAAGAAACCCAGAGGGCAGGCAATATGGTAAACAATGCAGTAGAAGGTACAGGGCAGCTTGCAGCCAACGTATCACACTCCGGGGAGCTAACGGAGAATGTAAAGGCAACCGTTGAAAATGGCGTGAAGACCGTAGAACTGCAAAAAGTCAAGATGGTAGAGAATAAGCAGGCATCACAGAATGTTGGTAAAGAGATTTATGACCTGTCGGAAAAGTCGAAGCAGATCGGACAGATAATAAACGTAATCAATGGCATAGCGGAGCAGACCAACCTGCTTGCCCTGAATGCAGCGATAGAAGCCGCAAGAGCCGGAGACCAAGGCCGCGGATTTGCAGTTGTTGCCGATGAAGTGAGAAAGCTCGCCGAAGAATCGAGAAAAGCAACCGAGGAAATCGGAGAGTTGATCAGGCAGATACAGAGCGGTGTGGACAAGGTTGTGGTGGAGGTTAAAAATACCGAAGTAATAGTTGGTGAACAGGAAAAGGCTGTCGGCCAAACTACTGATGCCTTTAACGATATAATGAAGGCTACGATGGAATTATCCCAGCGAATGAAAGAAGTCGCACAGGGAGCAAAGGAACTGAATTCAAGCACGGTCTTAGTCGGAGAAACCATGCAGAATATAGCAAGCATAATAGAGGAAAGCGCGGCCGGAACCGAGGAAGTCGCAGCGGCTACGGAGGAACAAACCGCAGCCATAGAGCAGATTGCTTCTTCAGCAGAGAACCTCGCAAGCATGGCCGTAAAGCTTCAAGAGACTATAGAGGTATTCAAAGTGTGATTGAGATATGCTTCCCCCCGAGCAGAGGGGGGAAGCATAATATTTTAGCACCCGTAAACGATTATAATTGAGATAATCACCCACAATAGCAGGTTGATTAGCATAGGTTTATCTTTGATAATAATCGTTTCGGGACTGCCAGCCATATCTTTTTTCTCAATTATATATAAATAACGAAATATTCCGTATACAACAAACGGAATTGTTGCCATCAAATATATACTGTGTTCTGATGTAAAAGTATAAAGCGAGTATGTTACTACAATAGACGACGTAACAACAGAAGTCATGTTTTGAAGTAATGAAATGGAATAATCGCTTAAGGTTTTACGATGGAAGCCGGCATTATCGTCAAGGATTTCCAGTTCATGTCTTCTTTTATTTAATATAATAAATAGCGACAAAAGAAAGGTACAAACAAGAAGCCACGGAGAAATTATATCCTCAATTATTACAACACCGGCTATGGCACGAAGAACAAAGCCTGAAGATACTACAAACAATTCCAAAATAATGACTTTCTTCAGCCAGATGGAATAGAGTAATGTTTCTGTCATGTAAAAAGAAAGTATTAAGAAAAAATATATATTCAGATTATAAGAAAATATTATTGCTCCTAATCCTAAGAGTACTGCCATTATTCCCGCTGGTACAATCCGGACTTTGCCTGAGGCAATTGGTCTACATCTTTTTGCAGGATGAAGCCTGTCTTTTTCAGCATCTAAAATATCATTTATTATATAGGTACTACTGGAAGCCAGGCAAAAAGCCGCAAAGGCATAGATAGAGCGGGTAGCCAATTCGAAATTAAACAGATTCCCGGAAAATAGCAACCCGGCAAACACAAATAGATTTTTAATCCACTGCTTAGGTCTCATAAGTATAAGAAAATTTAACAAAGTACTTTGCTCTCCAATATCCTGAAATTTTTCTGTTTCAAAACAGTTTGTTTTAGACATTATCATCCCTTCTTTTCTTTCGCAATAATCCCATGGGCTGTAATCTATTGCTTAAGTTCTGGCTACAAGTACAACCCCAACTATAATAACGCCTATACCCAGTATCCTCATTGGTGATAAGGTCTCACCAAGAAAAACTGCTGAGCCGGCGGCAACAAAGATATAACTGAGACTTACCATCGGATAGAGAAGGCTTAAAGGAGCCTGCCTTAACGCCAAAAACCAGAAAATCATGCTTAGCCCATATGATAACAATCCTGCAGCTACGTGGGGGTTCAAAATAGCCGTATAAATATACGCTGCTGATGCCAATCCCTCTGTGCGGGAGCCATTTAATCCATACTTAATAAGTAATTGTCCGACAGAACCCAAAAAGATCGACGCTAATAACATAATCCATGTTTTCATAGTATCTCTCCATTATTAATAATTGTTTATATCCTCTCTATTGCGGTTTTTATCCAATATTTCAGATTTTTATGTTCCTCAGTTTCTATGTTTAATCCTGCAAATTTGTAAGATTCATATCCCCAATAACCATTCGTTCCGGTATAGTATCCAAAACTATAGATATGCATACCGGTAGGCAGTGGTAAATCTCCTACAATGTCCTTCTTCGTTAGCTTTACATTCAACTTCAACTCATCAAGCCATTCCAAACCATTACCCTCACCTAAGTTAGGACGACCCACTAATATATAAGCCCATGTATACTTGCCCTCCAATTCATCACTGCCTCCCAAATACTTCAAAGCAAGCAAATCATCAGAACTCAAACTGGTAGCGGCATCATCCTTGGCCGCTATAACAACCCAGGAGTCAATTGGCAAAGCTTTTATATATTCCGCAAAGCCCGAATCTGCATTTACACATGTGTCAAAGGAGCGCGCTTCTACAATCATCCCGTCGGCATCTAAAACAGCGACATTCAAACCGCGTTCATCGGGCAAAAGATTTGTCTGTGAAACAGCGTACCACCTTGTCCACCAAAGTTGTGCATAGCCAATACTTTCCCTATGGACAGGCGAATAAAAATAAGCTACGGCAGCAAAAAGAATCAGTAAGACAAAAATATAGCCCCTTTTCATATATGTTCCTCCATTTGATAAGCACCCAATTTATCTACAAAATTTTGGTGTTCACTATCACCTGGTATTACTAAATAAACATAATAAGGGTGACTGGAATAGATTAATTTAAAATATTCCGGATTGTCGGCAATCCACTTTAATTCCGGATTATCATATCCAATAAAGTCACAAATAAACAAATCAATATTTTTATCAAGCATTTCCTTAATCCACTCTTCTTCAGTTGTCGGTTGAATATAGAATATTTGATTCTGCCAGTTTTCTCCTAGTAATGAATAGCTCTGTATTGTAGTTCCAGTAGCCATTCGCAAGGGTCCGCCCTTTATTTCATTAAAGTCAGTAATATATTTATAAAAATGGCCTTCCGAAACCTGATTAACGCTCCAGATAGAATTTGCCGCAATTTCATAATCTTGCACTCCCACATGATACATCGGAGTGGCAATTAAAACAGAATACAATGCGCAACAAACAGCTAGAGCCTTAAGTATACGCCCTGGCCAGCTCGGGAGTTTGCCAAACATCCATGCAATAAACGGTAGTAAAAAAAGATTAATATGTATTAGATAACGCGGGTATTTTGCAGGCAATGATGCTATTGATATAAATAAAGGAATTATAAAAATTATAATAACAGGTGTACGCCATTGTTTATCATTAATTAAGAATAGAAAAAATGCGGGGATAGCCATTACTATTAGTTGTGGGCCAAACCCTGCATAAAAGCTGTCTATAAGAGGAAGAGGCTCAGTTTCTATAAGGGCTTTAGCCAGTGTCACCCATGAACTTTCCGGAGCGGTAAAATTAAATGCGTCGGTAAAATATAGGCCTTCAAAAATTGTTACTCCCCATATTCTTAAAGTCATAGGGTAAAATGGATTTCCAAAAAGAATTAGATTTCTGATATAAAAAAATGATCCTAACAAAATAACCGGTATGCAATAATAAGCTATAATCTTTATCCAACTCGGTCGAAATAATCGTTTCCGGGTTATACAGCCTCTGTAAATAATCGGTATCAGTCCGGCAATAGCCATATAAGGCCCGCTATATTTGGCTCCAACAATAATTCCCATGGTTACAGCTCCGATAATGAGATAGTTAAGCCGGCCTTCTCTAAAATATAGAAACAAGAAATAAATCGCCGATCCGAATAAAACCGATACCGGAAGGTCAATATAAGCTGCCTTAGAATGAAAAATTACTAAAGGAGTCGTCGCAAAAAGCAGGCCCGCCCAGAAGCTGTTTCTCGGACAAATATCCAAACGCTTACAAAAAGCAAATAGAACAGCAATGCCTAAAAAGACAAAAGGCAATCCTGTTAGCTCAGCCCAGACATCCGTCCCTGTCATAACCATAGTCCAGCCGGATATCAAATCTAAGTTTGCCGGATAACCGGCAACAAAGGTATTACTCATATCAAAAAAATGGATATACCCATCACGGGCCCAAACTGCCGGATAAAAAAGATGATAATACAATTCGTCCCAGTAGATTGGCGGGAGCAGCACGCCGTTGAAAAATTCCCACAACCAAACGGGTAAAGTCACTGCCAATACTAAAACAAAAGATTTGATATATGATTTATCATTACTATCATAGCTCTCTTTTGCTAAACAGCCTTTCCTAAAGCATATGACCAAAAGCAGAACAAAAATTATCGCCGTAGCTGCTGTTAGTGGCAATGCGCGGTACCAACCCGGTATCATACCTAGAGTAAGAGTAATAACAATCATCTGAGCCAAAGCAAGTATAAATGTCCCAATATATTTTTCCCAAAGGGAATGTAATCCTGCCAACCTTGCGCTCAGATAGCCGTTGGCTACCAGCAAGGCACATGAAATGCCTAAATACAAATCAACCACCCCGTTTAATGATTACACAGTGTAAATCGTATCGCCGGCAAAAATTTCTTGAGATACAGTAACCCTGTCTTTTAATTGCACAGAACCAGTAACAGCTAATCCGCCTTCATTTTGTCTTAGCCCTATTACAGTGTCCGCGTTTATAACCGCATCTCCTGCGGCATGCAGCGCCCCTGCTATAATAACCTCATTTTCAACATAAAGATTTCCACATGCAACATTTCCTGTTACTAAGCTTTTCCTGCCCAGGTACAGGTCCTTATCGGTATGAATACTTCCGACAATAATACAGTTGTTACCGATATCAACAGAACCACTGCTAATAATATCATGCAATACTACTGAATTAGGTCCAACTGAATAATCACCCAAGCTATTTACAGATTTTTCTTTGATCCACCGAACTTTATCATTTTCATCTATAGGATATGTCTTGGTCTCTGAAGAATCGCGTATTGAAGTCCAGTAAGAAATCTTATTGGCAATGTCTTCTCTTAAATTATATTGAGAAGCAGACGCCGCTTCTTGTAATGCCTCTGAAAGAATATTTATATCAAAAAGGGCTTGGATTGTTGGAGCATATACCTTTCCACCCTTAAAACCAGGGCCGATTATTATTTTCTCGCTGGCAGAAGCGCTGGCAATAATACTGACAGCCGGACCGAGATACAGGCTGGTACCGGCATCCAGCCAACGGTTCACAACAGTTTTTTCTCCTACTTTTATATAGCCATCGGCTGTAATACTGCGTAAATTGCATTTTGAACCGGCTATAACATCACCCAGACACCAAATGTCACAGCTTACTTGCGTATTGTCTGCAATAGTTAGAGAACCTGTTATTACTATTACTGCTAATCCAGACGGCCCATGGTCAAGATATAAGTCACCACGGTATAACCCAACCGTTTCCTCTCTGCGATGCATCTTCAATTTAGCATAATGCCAATTGTTTGATGAACTCTCTGATGAAGAGTTTTCAATAATTGGCCGGAGTAGATTCCGGAAAACTATACTAAAGTGGCGAGGGTTAATATCCCGGTCATTATCAACCGGAATTTCACCGCCTTTTCTTTTTATTATAATATAAGAAATAACAACAATAATACCCCATAGCGCGATTAAGCTTATTGCAAAATAAAAGATAACTATATTACTCGCCCCCTGTTCTTGCTGTTTTCTGCCATTGTACTTGCCGCTTGCCCCTTAACTCCAGCCACAGCCAATCCAAAGTTGCATATATTACAACATAAAGAGAGCCTGCAAAATGAAAAATCATACCTGGAACGCTCAACACAGCACGAGGCCTGGAATCCAGGATAGCTGAAACAGCAATTTCAATAAACGCAGCGGAATTTCCCAATGTACTATAGGTTGTAAACAATATTACTGCCATACTGGCTCCCGCAAAGAGTCCGTCTCCTAAAAGCAAAAGTATTATCGCTGCGACATAGCCGGTAGCTAACAGCATTGTACTCCCATAAAGAAACATCATAAAAATGCCGTCAATTTTTTGCCAAATTGAAAGGAACGGAGAACGCAGCATTTTAGCACCCAGCCGAAATGCCACCTGGTTATGCCCTATCACCCAGCGCCGTAATTGCTTTTGCCTGACCGACCAGGTTGTGGGAACTTCTTCAGTTGTTTCCTCCAAATTAACATAGGTTACTGAAAGCCCATGTATAAACGCCTGAACCGTTAAATATGTGTCTTCGGCAAGATATGATGCATCCCAGCCATTTAGAGTCATTATAAACGAACGCCGGATGGCCCCGACAGTTCCACCATATTGAGGCAGTAAATTTAAAGTATGTCTGGTCTGTTGATTAACCTGATACCCGCCTGCCCTCTCAAGATCAAGCATTCTGGTCAAAAAATTAGCATCAGGGTTACGAGGGACCACGCGGCCCATAGTTAAAACAACCTTAGGGTCCACTAAAGGTGCAACTAACCTCATTACTGAATCACGGCTTGGCCAATAATCAGCATCAAAAGTCAGTATAACTTCAGCATCAGTAAACCTTAATGCATGATTTAAAGCAGCAGGCTTGCCTCCTTCCGAACCATCTCTATCTGTACGATGCAGTACAGTGATATGTGGTGAAGATGCACAAAGTTCGTCCAGAATAGCCCCTGTCCTATCTGTCGAACGGTCATCAATTATGATTATTTTTAATAAATCTTTAGGATAGTCAATCTTCTTTAACGCCCTTATTGTCTGGGATACCACCAATTCCTCATTATGCATAGGAACCATTATGCATACAGTTGGCAAATAGACCCCCGCAATATCCTGATAAGAATGTCTTTGAGGATAATAAAGACGGACAAAGGCAAAAAGTAAATGGCGGATTGTATACATCAACGTAACCAGGACTACAGCCCCCAACCATATTTTAAGCCCTAAGATCATCCCGTTTATCCCCCTTATATAGGCATAGTGTAGCTGAAAATGCCGGAATAACATAAAGATAATCCGCCCATGGACCCAAAATCATCCAGGCGGGAATAGCCAGCAATCCCTTGGAAAAAACAGCTATAACTATATATGCAATAGGAGTTAACGTGCGCCAAACAATAGACATAAGCAAAATGACAACCAATGACATTAACTTTATGATTAGAGAAAAAGGAATAGGAAAAACAAACAAAGCGTATAAAAGGGGGATAAGAAACCAAAGAATTAGCTCTCCGTAAAGCCATTCAGGACCAACATGGTCTAGAACACCGACAGGCGGCTCTCCAACTAAAAAAACAACAAAACAGAATAAAAAAATAGGCACTATGATCATAAGGTATAAACCCTTTATCGTAGGTACTACCGGAGAACGAAGTATAAGCCATGTAACCAGAATTACTATCGCTGTGCTTATAACCATTTGCCTCCAACTGAGTATGACAAAGTACTGCTCCCAGTAAAACCTGTACCCTGCGGCTATTATATCCAACCCCAAAAGATCAGTAATGTTTTTCCAGGTGGTAATCTGCCAGTTCCAAATCTGCTTTCTCAATAAAGTAATTACACCGATAATACTAATCAGTGCAATAATACCTGCAAAAATATGCGCTTTTTTAACCGCGAAATAGCAAATGGCGCGATGGGGCATAGCAAGTGAACGGCGTGTAAAATCTGACATCTTTTCTTTTTGAATAATAGCCTGTCTGTCCATCATTGTTACTCCCCTTTTACCGAAAACTCATATGATATTAGCCCTATAAATTTATTACATAATTTACACAAAATAAATTGTCATAAAAAATTTTATTCTGTAAAATTTTGCTTTATACATAATTTAACATACCGATAGTGTTAATACAAGCGAATTCAGATTTTGGAAAGCGCTTGACGGCACCCTAATAATATAGTATATTACTATATAGTAATATACTATATTATTAGGGTGGTTACTATGGACAATCGGGAAAAGCAAAAATACATTTTGAGGGCAGAGGTTTTCAAGGCCCTTTCCAGCCCGGTAAGATTAGCTATTGTCGACTACCTGGAGGAAAGGGAGAGATGTGTCTGCGAAATCGTTGAATACCTTGGAGAAAAACAGTCAAGCGTTTCCAGGCATCTGGCGACTCTTAGAAACGCAGGAATCGTTGAGACAAAAAAAGAAGGACTTAATATTTATTACAGGTTAAAAACTCCCTGTGTCAGTTCTTTTTTGGGGTGTATAGATGCCGTAATAAAGGAGCAGCATGAGGAAAAGGATGAACTAATAAGGAGTCTGTAACTGCCGTCTGTTCACCAATTTTTATTGAACTTTATATTACTTGTTAGTAAACTACGAACTACCAACTATAATGTCAGGGGGAGTCTTTGTGAGTGAACGCAAAAAGTTCTTGATTATTTTTGGAGTGTTTTTAGCTGCATATTTCATTCCTGCAGCAGATGCCCGGGTGCAGGGAGCGCTTATCGAGTCCTTTGCCATGCTGCACGAATATGCTAGGGAACACGTTCTTTTATGCCTGGTTCCGGCATTCTTCATAGCCGGTGGTATTTCGGTTTTTATTTCGCAGGACTCTGTAATGAAGTATTTAGGTCCTAAAGCCAAAAAGTGGGTGTCCTATTCAGTAGCCTCGGTATCCGGATCCATATTGGCTGTATGTTCCTGTACAGTACTGCCGCTTTTTTCAGGCATCTATATGAGAGGTGCGGGTCTTGGGCCTGCCACAGCCTTTCTTTACTCCGGTCCTGCAATAAACGTGCTTGCGATAATAATTACTGCAAGGGTTCTTGGACCTGAACTTGGTATTGCAAGGGCAGTAGGGGCCGTTTTGTTCAGTGTTGTTATCGGTTTGCTGATGCACTTGATATTCATTAATGAAGAAAAAGACAGAACCGACAAGGATGCAGGCATGTTTGACTTTGACATCCAGCAAAGCCGTCCCATATGGAAGGATATGCTGTTTTTCGCATCCATGATCGGCTTCCTGGTTTTTGCTAACTGGGCAAAGCCAATAGATACCACAGGGGCTTGGGCGGCAGTGTTCAGAGTAAAATGGGTTATTGCCGGTATATTCTTTGCAGCGGCTCTGTTCTCAGTTTCTCAGTGGTATGGGAAGGATGAGCGTAAAGAATGGTACTCCTCAACATGGGGATTCGCGCTGAAAATCCTGCCATTACTGTTTGGCGGCGTGCTGGTTGCCGGGTTTTTACTCGGACGTCCCGGATATGAAGGTATTATACCCTCGCAATGGGTAAACTCATTGGTAGGAGGCAACTCATTTGGAGCAAACCTGTTCGCTTCGGTAGCGGGGGCATTCATGTACTTTGCCACCCTGACCGAGGTTCCAATACTGCAGGGGCTGTTGGGTGCGGGAATGGGTAAGGGCCCTGCCCTGGCACTTCTGCTTGCCGGTCCTGCGTTGTCTCTGCCAAACATGCTGGTTATAAGGAGTGTAATAGGGACCAAGAAGACAGTTGTTTACGTATCGCTGGTTGTAGTTATGGCCACAATATCAGGCATGATTTTTGGAGCGATATGGGGCTAAATATGTAAAAATGAAAGGAGGGAATAATACATGGTTATCAAGGTATTGGGCTCGGGATGCGCCAACTGCAAAAAGCTGGAGGAAAACGCAAGGCAGGCCGTTCAGGAACTCGGTATTGACGCAAGCATAGAAAAAGTAAAAGAAATGAAAGACATAATCAACTATGGCGTTATGAGGACACCCGCCCTTGTGGTGGATGAGCAGGTTAAGGTAGTCGGCAAGGTCGCGACCGTGGACGAGATCAAGAAGATTTTACAGTAAAAGAAGGAGGGGTTTCAATGAGAATGCTTGAGGAGTTTTTCCCGGAGTTTACAAAGAAACTTGATGAGATCGACGAGTTATACAAAGAGAAACGGATGATCGACGAGAAGACCTACCAGTTCATATGCTTTGCCCTGTCAATTAAGGCAAGGTCAAAGCCCTGCGTACTTAAACACTTCAAGGGAGCCCTTGATGCAGGAGCATCGGTCCAGGAACTCTGCTACATCTTTGCCCTGGTGATGAGGGAAGCAGCAGGAGCGGATGACTGCTGGACCCATGATGTGATCGGAGACTGGAAGGAGATTCTTGCGGGCAATGTCAAGTGCGACTGCCAGCAGTAAGGCCGGTTTAAATATAAAGCAGGTGTATATTGAGATATATGGGAGCGGCCGAAAGATTTTAGTTTGCAAAATACGATAATGCAAGCTATAATATTATTGTGAAAACTGCATAAATTAGAGTTGGGGATGAAGCTCCCCGGGGTGATGTCCAAACCGTCGAACGGCTGATAGCTTCTGCATTATTCATGCAGGAGCTTTTTTAATCAAACGGGGACATTCGGCGGCAAGGAATACCCGCGGAGCAGCGGTGTGTCCCCATACCTTAAAGGAGGAGACTATGCAGGCATTATATATTGGTTTTGGCGGAGCAGCGGGAGCAGTAACGAGATACTTGATATCGCTTTTGCTGAAACATTACGGCAGTTCAACAGCTACCCTCCTTGCCAACTTGACCGGGTGCTTCCTGATTGGGCTGCTGCTGACGCTTTCGTTGGACATATTGACTTTAAGCAGTGAACTGAGAACAGGAATTGCGGTGGGCTTTATAGGGGCTTTGACTACCTTTTCAACATTTACCATTGAAGTTTTTCAGTTGCTTTTATCAGGAGAGATATTGAAGGCAGCGCTTTATCCCGCTGTAAGCGGGGCTGCAGGATTGTTATCTGCCTATGCGGGAATTGCAGTTGCGGCGAGAATTGAAAAAAAACGGACCATAACAAACGGACAAGGAGAATGATCATGAAAATCATTGCTGTAGGCTTAGGCGGTGTCTTTGGCAGTATAGCGAGATTCTACGTCAGCAAGTATATCTCGCTTAGAACCGCAAACAGTAGAATACCTATCGGAACTCTGGTTGTGAACACCCTGGGATCCTTCCTTCTTTCGGCTATAGTTTTTGGGGGATCAACCGGGGACGCTGCGGATACCGAGTTGAGGATGTTCTTTACAATAGGCTTTTTCGGTTCCTTTACAACCTTTTCCACGTTTATTTATGAGGATCTGGCCCTGGCACGCCATGGGGAAATCCGGAATGCCGCACTCTATTTGTTATTGAGCATGGTATTGGGGATTTCGGGGGCAGCAGCCGGATACTATTCAATAATTTCAGTAACAGGAGGGTAGGATAAAGGTATGTGTGAGAAAGAGAAAGGCAAATTGCTCAAAATCTATATAGATGAAACCCAAAAATGGAAACATACTTCACTCTATCACGCAATAATTGTGGAACTAAACAGGCTGAATGTAAGAGGAGCAACAGTCTATAGGGGGATCGAGGGATTTGGCGACAAGCACCAGATCCATACGGCAAGAATACTTGACACCAGTTCCGGCCTTCCGGTGATTATTGAGGTGGTGGACACCGGGGAGCAGATAGACAGAATACTGGAGGCGATAAAGCCGATGGTAAACAAGGGTTTTATTGTGGTTGCAGATGTAGAGTTTATTGACATACACTAATTGGGGATATTAAACTGCGAGGTGTTGATATGCTGCAGGACTTCAATATAAGAAAAGAAGAGATTATCCAAAAACTCAAAGCATTGTATGAATACTCCCGGGACGTTCAGTACGAGAACGTCTGCGACAGGTTGAAGCAGGAATTGGACAAACTGGAGGCAAGCGAGTTCAACCTTATGGTAGTCGGTCAGTTCAAGAGGGGCAAGAGTACGCTGCTTAATTATCTCATTGGGGATGAAATTCTCCCTACCGGTGTGATACCGATAACTTCAATAATAACTGAAATCAAATACGGCGACAGGCCGGGGGCGTATGTTGTCTTTACTGACGGCAGCGTCAGGGAGGTTGCGACGGATGACCTTCCCGAATATGTGAGCGAGGAAAGGAACCCGGAGAATGAAAAGAACGTAAGGATTATCCGGGTCCATTACCCCTCGCAGAACCTGAAGAACGGATTGGTGCTGATTGATACCCCCGGTATCGGTTCGATATTTAAGCACAACACCGAGGTTGCGTATGGGCATCTGCCCCAGGCGGATGCCGTAGTATTTGTCATATCCTCAGACCCGCCCATCAGTGAACTGGAAATAGAGTTTCTCAGAGAAGTGAAGAAGTTTGTGGACAAGGTGTTCATAATCCAGAACAAAATTGATTATCTCGATGATGAACAGGTAAAAACAACCGTTGAGTTCTCTGAAAGGGTGATCAAAAACAAGCTGGAGGAACAAGTCGAGATATATCCTGTCTCTGCGCTTAACGCTCTGAACGGAGTTAAGAAGGATGAAAGGGAAAGGTTTGAGAAGAGCAGGATGGCTGCCTTTGAGCACGACCTGAATACCTTTCTTATTAGCGGGAAAGGGGAAGTGCTGCTGTCATCGGCGAAAAACAAGTTCAACAGGATGCTGGAGGATGTTCTCGACTATATCGGCTTCAGGATTTCAAACCTGGAAGCTCCGGTAGAAGAACTGGAGGGCAAGCTGGCCGATTTTGAAAACTGCAGGCATGAACTCGGGATCCAGGAGAGAGAAACGGTACAGCTTGTGGATACCTATATAAAATATATTATCGATGATGTGGAAAAGCATATTGAAACCGTAATAAAGGACAACCTTAAGGGCATCGTTGATGCGCTCGAAAAGCTGTATGACGGGAACAAAGGGCTGAAACCCAGGGCAATGGCGCAGCTGCTGCAGGAAACCATGGAATGCAGGATAAAAGAGATCTATGAGGCCTTCAATGCAAAAGAAAAGGAGCATGTGAGGGCAGAATTCGAGAAACTCATAGGCAGGTTCACCGAGAGACTGAACAAATCCATAGAGTATATTAACGGCGTTTCCAGGGATGTCTTCGGATTTCAGGTGTCCCAGCCGGTGGAGAATGTGGAGCTCGTTAATAGGGATGTTTTTTATTTCAAGTTCGGCCCCACCAGTCCGACTTTGCTGCTTCCCAGCAAAATGGATGTTGCCAAGCTCATGCCCAGAAGTCTGGGGAACAAAATGATATTCAATGAGGTGATTGCCACTGTAGAGCAGCAAATGGAAAACAACGGCGCAAACCTGAAATGGGAGTATGTATGCAGGCTAAGGGACAGCAAGTTTATATTTGAAAGGTTGTTCAGGGAAAAGATATATTCGCTCATTGACAATACGCACAGCATGGTGGATAGGATTATTGAGGAAAGAAAGAAAGCGGAAGAGGACACATCCGGAGCGATTAACAGGCTCATGGACATAAAAAGAGAAATTGAACGCCTGAGCAAGTGATCTGTGACCAGAGTATAGTTACCAGTTACCAGGTGACAGATAACAGTAAGGTCAAAAGTTGAAGGTCAAAAGTCAAGTTGCCAATTATCAGTCGGCAGTGGTCAACTACGAACTACGAACTACCAACTATGAACTAATATCAGGGGGGATTTTAGTGAGCGCAGGAAAAGTCGTCGATTCAATTGCCGTTTATCTTAATCTATCAAGGAGGCATGGCGAAGCAAAGGATGATGTGGAGGAGATCCGGGAACGCATCTTTACATATTCCGGGGTAATGAGAAGGGCAGTGTCCGGTCTTATAAAACTGGGCAATAGTATCTTCCATACAAGGGGCGGGTTTGAGCAATTGGCCGGCGATACTCCGGGGCTGAGGATAAGGCGGTGCTGTCTCAGATTTCTGACCCTCATGGGACATAGAGGGCTTGAACTGGAAAAGGGAGAGACACCCTGCAAATACTTGAGCAGAACGGCTATGGAGGATACGGATGCAATAGGGCTTACCGAATCATATCTGCTTGCGCGGTATTCCAATGCCAATCTATCTCATGAAGATGTCAGAGCAGCAGAAAAACACCTTGAAAGAATAACCGACAGGTTCCAGGAACAGGAGTTGAGCTAATAATAGAATTTCAATTATTTTGCCAAAATTGCGGGATAATCATTGCTTGACAGGTCCCGATCATTTGGGATACAATTTGTTCGAAGTGAATATGCAATCGCTGAGTCTCTGTACAGAGATCGGGGGACCCAATTCGTGGGGCGAATTCCACCGTCACGGTGGATAGGATAACTCTTTCAGTCCGAGCCCGTCAGCTAACCTCGTAAGCGTTGAAAGGGGAGATACTTGCGGCCATGGTTATCTCCATGGTTTGTTTTGTTCGTAGCTGCAGGGTTATCTCTGCGGTTTTTGTTTTTTAGAAGAAGATATACAGTAATCTCAATAACTATCGGCCTGGCGGGACTGATTTTTGCCCTGAGAATGTCCAACAGGATACTCAAAATTATATGTTATAGTTTTTGTTATCGGGGTCCTTATAATGCTGCTTAACGGGTATGACCTGAGAAGCTCGGTATTTGAATATGCGTCAAGCATAGGCACCGTAGGTTTATCTGTTGGGGTTACTTCGCCCGACGCGCCTCCGGTTGTATTATGGGCGCAGACAATAGGTATGGCCCTGGGCAGACTGGAGTTTATGGTTGTATTCTATGGCATTGCTAAGGTCATCGGGGATGTCAGATACTTAAGACGCCGTTAATCTTGCGATGGGGGTATCAACATTGGATTGCACACTTCATAGTATGGGTATGTAGAGTAATCCATATGGAGTGTGATACAATGATCAGTTCGATGATTATAGCGATAGCGACGGGTATAGACAGCTTTATTGTTGGCCTGAGCTACGGGATAAAAGGCATAAAGATGAAAATCCCTCTCGTGGTGCTGATGAATACCGTATCGGCTGCTATCCTTGGAATTTCAATGTTCGCCGGAAGGAAAATATTTTTGATGCTTCCTGTGTTCTGGGGAAAACTGGTGGGCTCATCTATACTGCTTTTACTTGGCTTAATATTCCTCACTCAGGCATTCATCGAATTCAAATACCCGGCAGATGCCAATTCAGAAAGGTTTATCGGGAGTTTCAGGATAAGGGTATTTGGAATCATCATTCAGATACTCAGGCAGCCTGAAAAGGCCGATTTAAACCATTCCGGTACAATCGATGCAAAGGAAGCCCTGGTCCTTGGGACGGCGGTTTCCCTGGATGGCATTGCTGTGGGTTTTGCCTCATCCATTACAGGTATCAACATCCTGTTGACGCCTATAATGTGCTTGTTGTTCAGCTTTTTATTCACCGTTTTCGGGTTGAACCTGGGTAACGTTTATACAGAGTACACGGCACAAGAAAAAGTGAAATTTCTACCCGGTATGCTGCTTATAATCCTCGGGATACTAAAACTTGTTTAGCTGGGTTTTTGCTAAATATATACTAAAGCCAATACTACCAGATAGACTATATAAAGAAACAGCATTTCGGCCGACTGAACCTTGGTGGTCCGGTTTCTCTTCATAGACGGAAGCACTAAAAGAAGCATCATAAGAAGTGATGTTGGGAGGTCGATAATCTTTGTGCGCAATTCTATAGGTATATCAGCAATTTGGGCTGATATACCTAAAACCATGCTGATATTTAATATATTTGCACCTATTACGTTTCCTATTGCCATGAGTTTATGTCCCTTTATTAGTGCTGAGACCGAGGTGATGAGCTCGGGAAGTGAAGTCCCGAGGGCGATAAGGGTTAAGCTGATTATTGACTTGGGGATACCCAAAAGGGCTGCTAAGCTTGCCCCGTATCCAACCAGCAGGTCCGCTCCTATTATAATGCTTCCTATCCCGACACCGAATTGCAGAAGGTTCACGAGGACTTCGTTCAATGCAGGTTTTTTATACCCCTCTGAGCGGTTTCTGGTTTTGGATTTTTTATAGTACGCAGCTGAAATATTAAATGCCATAAAAACAACTAAGAGCAGCAGAAGCATAAATGAATCCGGTTTGCCTATCGTCCCGTCATAGGCTAATACATATAACATCAGTAGTCCTGATATCATTATGATGCCTTTGACGACAAACACTCTCGGGTTTGTTATCTTGCTGGGAGAAAGAAAAGTTGTTATTCCCAGAACAAGCCCTATATTACATATGGTGGAACCCACTGCGTTTCCCAAAGCCATCTCCGGGTGGCCTTCGATGGATGCTATGGTGGATACGAAGAGCTCGGGTAAGGTTGTTGCAAGGCTTACAATGGTTGCGCCTATTATTAATTCGGGTATACCGGTTACCCGTGCAATCCAAACCGAAGCTTCCACAAACCAGTCTCCGCCCTTCGCAACAAGAAACAGCCCGATAGCAAACATTATGATAATAAAAAGCGTATGATACATATGTGTCCCTCCAGAAGTATACTCGCATTTTTAAGTGCGGAATAATCACAAACCTGTATCATTCAGATTTCATAATAATTCTATTATTCAGCGCAAGCTATTAGACCAAAAAGCCTCCAGGCATTCACCTGATCACTAGTCACTGACCACTAGATGTTGGTCGCCGGATGGGCGCCCGATAACGTTCTTTTCCTTCCATTTACCGGTAGCATAGTAAATGCGGCTCATCAACATGCTTATTACCGCACTGGTAACAATAGCGATCCAGATACCGTCCGCACCCAGACTCGGGAACCCCGACAGGAGTTTTGCCAGCGGGACCCGTATTACCCACAGGGACGTTATTGAGAATATCATGGTAGGAAAGGTGTCCCCAGCACCCCTGAGCAAACCGACGGTTATAAACATAACGGCTGAAGGTATATACGCCAGGCTGAGTATCCTGAGGTTGTGCTCACCCAGTGCCAGCAGCTCGGAATCGGAGGTGAACAGGCCAAGGAGAGCCCTCGGAGCAAGCTGGGCTGCAAGGGTAATGACCGCAGCTATTCCTACTGCAAAAATTGTTGACCACCTGACAGCTTGTTTTACATTTTCATCCTTGCCGGCACCTATATTCTGACCGGCAATGGCTGATGTGGCCATTGATATGGACTGGGAAGGAAGCATTGCAAACTGGTCCAGCCTGGATGCCATTCCAAAGGATGCAACGGTTTGTGTCCCAAAGGAGTTGATTATTGCACTCACCACGAGCATACCCACCGAAACCACCGACATCTGGATACCGGCAGGGACGCCGATTTTCACCGTTTTTTTGGTGAGTTCCCTGTCAAATTTGAAATATCTAATGTTAAAGGTAAGAAGGTCTCCCTTCCTGTTTAGATATATTACTGAAATTATGAAGGATATTGCCTGGGCAATGGTGGTCGCCAGGGCCGCCCCGGCAATCTCCAGCCTGGGGAAGGGCCCTACTCCCAGTATAAACAGGGGATCAAGTATAATATTGATAACTGTTGCTATCGCCAGGAAAGACAGCGGCGTCTTAGAATCCCCCAGCCCTCTCAGAATTGCGCTTATTGTGTTATAACCAAACATGAATATCAGCCCTGCGAGGAACAGGTTAAGGTAGCTGGAAGCCATGACCAGGATGTCTTCGGGTGTGTTGATAAGCCTCAGTATGCTCCTGTTAAAGAGTATTCCCAGAATACTCACTGCAATTGCCGATACAGATAGTATCAGGAATGTATTGTTAATAGTCTTTTTCACCATATCCGTCTGCCTTGATCCCATATATTGGGCTACAAGTATGGTAGTAGCCATTGTTATTCCCATAATCATGGACAGCAGTACGAATATAATCGGGAAGCTTACCGACACAGCTCCCAGGGCAGCCGGTCCAAGAAAATTGCCCACCCATATACTGTCCACCGTGTTGTACAGAGCCTGAAGCAGATTGCCGATCAACATCGGGAGAGAAAAGTTTATTACATGGCGCATCATGCTTCCCTGGGTCAGGTCTTTACCGCTTCTTTTGCCTTCCATAGTAAGAACGCCTCGTTTCTGTCATAAGATATTATTGTCTTAGCTATCGCTCAGTTCGGTAAATAATTCTATATTAAAACTATTATACCGTCAAGCCTTATCCTGAAACATGGATATGCCCTGACTGTGAAGATGAATATAAATGCCGCAGTAAATATCCTGAACGAAGGCTTAAGGATACCTCTGCGGCATAGATATACTTTTCAATGCAGTTCCAGTTCATATCTCCCGTATTCATCAAGGTAAAACGTAATTCTATTATTCTCAAGGAACAGATCCAGAACTTTGTCTTGAACATAAATTTGGATACTCCCGGCAGTAAACTGTTTGAAGCCGGTAGTATCTTCCGGTCTCCCCATCGAACCCGACGGGCCTTCAAATACGCTTCATCACCCTTTTATAATAAAATCCATTTTGATTGTCATTGTTCCACCCTTGCCTATGATGAATTCCTCAAGCCATCGGGACGAAAGCCTTGCCTCTCTTATCATCCTCTACCCCCCTTTCCAGTAGTCAGTTGCTACGAACTACCAACTACGAACTACCAACTATTAACTACCCCTGCGCACAAGAGCTGCAAATTCGTCCGGGAGAGCACTATCCTCTATGGCCTTTGCAGCCCTTTCGAAGTCGTACGGAATCTCAACTATTTCCACTCTCACAGCGGTATTCGATATTTCCGCCACCACGTAAGTGGCGTCCGGGCTCATGTGCTTTGGCTTTCCGGCGCTCCCTGCGTTTATTATGTGTTTACCGTTTAGAACCTTGTAGTAGGGCAGATGGGTATGCCCGCATACCAGAACGTCGAAACTGCAGTCTGCCGCAACTTCCTTCAGTTCCTGGGAATCCTCGTAAAGGTATTCGTTATTCTTTCTCGGGCTTCCATGGACCAGCAGCACACGTCTGCCCCCGATGTTCAATTCAATAGATTCCGGTAAGCTTCTGAGGTATTCCTTGTTCTGAGCCGAGGTGTTTTCCTGTGTCCAAAGAAGCGACCGGGAAGCTAATTCCATGTCCCTGGGCGTCTTATAGTCACACCCGCAAACCAGAAGGTCTTCGCCCACGCTTTCATCGTAATTACCGCGCACAGTCCGGATATTTCTGCTTTTAATCAATTCAATAACTTCGTTGGGAAAGGGCATATATCCTACCAGGTCACCCAGACAGTAGACGTGTTCAATATTCTTATCATCAATATCCCGCAGAACCTCCGAAAGAGCATGGATGTTTGCGTGAATATCCGCGATGAATGCGATTTTCATCAGAACTTCCTCCTTTAAGGTATGGGGACACACCTTTATTTTGGGTATTCCTTTATGGCTAAGGAATGTCCCCGATCAATTATTGTTGGTTCCGGCAGGAAACCAGTGGGTAGTCCGGTTTGCTATCCGGACAAGGCCAAGCATTACGGGAACTTCCACCAATACGCCGACCACGGTTGCCAGAGCGGCACCGGACTCGAGGCCGAACAGCGAAATTGCAACGGCTACCGCCAGCTCAAAAAAGTTGCTTGCCCCAATGAGCGCGGCCGGTGCGGCAACCGAGTGTTTAAGCTTCCACGCCTTTGCCCAGAGGTAAGCAATAATGAATATTAAGAAGGTCTGTATTGTTAAGGGTACGGCTATAAGCCCGATATGAATGGGATTTTTTAGTATAACGTCTCCCTGGAACGAAAATATTATAATTAAAGTAAGAAGCAATCCCACAATAGTCGTGTTGCCAAGCTTTCTAAGAAATACGTTTTCGAACCATTCGGCGCCTTTTACTCTCAGTATATAGTTCCTGGATATGAAACCCGCAGTAAGGGGTATTACAACAAACAGTATTACCGATAGGATTACAGTATCGTAGGGAACCTGTATGTTGCTTACTCCAAGGAGAAACATCACGATAGGAGCGAACGCAACAACAAGGATCAAGTCGTTCACCGCAACCTGGACAAGGGTATAGCCGGCGTCACCCTTTGTAAGGTAACTCCATACAAATACCATTGCCGTACACGGAGCCGCTCCCAACAGAACTGCCCCTGCAAGGTACTCGGTAGACAGGCTTGCAGGGATCAACGCCCTGAATATGACTTTGAGAAACAGGTATGCTATTAAATACATAGTGAAGGGTTTGATCAACCAGTTGGTTACGCAGGTAACAACCAAGCCTTTGGGATTCTTTGTAGCATTCACTATGCTGGAGAAATCGATCTGCACCATCATGGGATAGATCATCAACCAGATCAATATTGCCACGGGGATGGACACCTGTGCATATTTAAACCTGCTTAGGGTTTGCGGAAATGATGGGAACAGCTGGCCGACGGCAACACCGGCAACGATGCAAAGCGCAACCCAGACGCTCAGGTATCTTTCAAAAAAGCTCAGTTCCTTTCCTTTTTTTATGTGCCTTTTATTGTCCATAAACTATTCCCCTCCGATTCGATATCAGCATTCATTGTTTCGCCGTCCTTCACAATCCTTGCTGCATAGCTTAACATTTTCAGCCCTGGTGCCGGTCAGAATATTGATCTCCCGAATGAGTTCCTGGAACTCACTATAGTTTATCCTGTAAAAGCACCATTTACCCCGCTTTTCGCATATAATAAGATTGCTGTCTACCAGTACCTTTAAATGGTGCGATACCGTAGGCTGGGACAGATCAAGATTTTCTATGAAATCGCACGCGCATAATTCCCTCTGGGCCAGCAATTTTAGTATCCTGATCCGGCTTTCATCACAAATAGCCTTAAGCTTTGCCATAAGCGCATCCATGTATATCACCTCACATATTTATGGTCATCTATATGATAATATACATATTTATTGCTGTCAATATGATAGCGAAACATTTAACCTCAATTTAACAAGAGCTGCACGAAGTCTCAGAAAATTACATCAGTAGCTCACCCTTAAGGAGGTGGGCTACTGATGTAGAAAATAAGAAAGGATACCCGTTCGGGTACCCCCTTCTATGTTTAGAGATTTGTGGGTGCTGCTTTGAAATTGTTAAAGTTCCTTTGACCGGCTCCGCCTCTTAGGCCAAATCCGCCTCTACGGCCAAACCCATCCATGCAGCTGCCAAAGCCGTTTCCAAAGTTGAAGCCGTTTTCCTCGTGGTATTTCTCCATGGCCTCCAGCCTCTCCTTGTACGCATTGGCCTGCTCCTCGGTAATCAGCCCGTCCTTGACAGCCTGGTCAACCTTATCCTTCTTCCACTTGATCATTTCAGTAAACCAGGCGGGGATTTCTGTGCTGCTCTCGGCCAAAGCCACGCTGACGATACCCAGGACCAGAACGACTGCCAGCGTTAGTGCTACCGCCTTTTTCATGCAATATCTCTCCTTTCTTTATGTTTGATTTTATTATAGGAGGAGATTGTGAAGGGATTATGAAGAATATAAATATTTCTGGTTTCAAAAAGAGTAAAATAATAATATAATATGGATATAAGGGTAAAAGTTAATCTCCGTTAGGTGAGGTTCCTATACAGATAGATGCTACTGCCCGGAAACATCGAAAGATGCCAATGGGTCAGCAGGTATTACCGGAGCAAGGTTCTACCTAATGTAGCTGGGAAACCCCAAAGCTGTATAGTGCCAAAGCTCAACGAGTGGAGAGGCCGTATCAAACGGCTAAGTATGTGGTGCATAAACAGCCTTTCCACTTGCCAGGAAAGGTTTTTTAAATAAGGGGGGTGGTGGAATGGATTCTGGCCCTGGAAGTTTAGACAATTATATACCGCAAAACCGTAAAAACGGATTTTTCCGTTCTACTGCCCTGAGAGGTTTTCTCCAAGGGTAATTTTGCGGTAAAAGCAAAATACTATACCGGAGGAGGGATAATATGACTGTAAGAATCCTGGAGCTTATTAAAGAAAAGAAGGTTTCCAGGCTTAAGGAAGAGCTTGGTGTTACAGAGGCTGCAGATATTGCAGAAGCAATAGATGAAATGGATGGCAAGGACGGCCTGCTGACATTTCGTCTCCTTGCAAAAGAGAAGGCTGCTGAAGTTTTCTCGCATCTTTCTACAAACAAACAGGCGGAAATTTCATACTTGATAAATGAGAGAGAGCTTGAAGCGATCCTAAAAGATTTATATTTTGACGACATGATAGACTATCTTGAAGAGATGCCGGCTAACATCGTTAAGAAGATATTGAGGAAAACCGGCGATGTGGAAAGAAGGCTCATCAACCAGTTTTTAAACTACCCGGAGAACTCTGCGGGAAGTATAATGACCATTGAATTTGTTGACCTTAAAGCGGAGATGACAATAGGCGATGCCCTTGAACGCATCAGGAGGACTGCCCCTGACAAGGAGACGGTATACACCTGTTATGTTATTGACCATTCCAGAGTCCTGCAGGGTTTGATTTCCCTTAAGGACTTGGTGCTTGCGGACCCGGAAAAGCAGGTGAAGGACATCATGAAAACCAGCTTTGTCAGCGTGGGTACGCATAGTGACCAGGAGGAAGTGGCATCGGTGTTCAAGAAATACGACCTATTGACCGTTCCGGTGGTGGACCATGAAAACCGGCTGGTGGGTATTATTACTATTGATGATATTGTAGACGTTATTGATGAAGAGAATACCGAGGATTTTCATAAAATGGCTGCAATTCAACCCTCCGATGAAGAGTATCTTTCTGCGGGTATCTTCAGCCTTGCCAGGAAGAGAATACTGTGGCTGATGGTGCTCATGGTATCGGCAACGGTTTCGGCACACATTATCCGCAGATACGAGGAGGTTCTGTCGTCTATGGTTATACTTGCGGCTTTTATCCCGATGCTCATGGATACCGGGGGTAACGCAGGCTCCCAGTCCTCAACGCTGATAATTCGCGGATTGGCCCTCGGGGAGATAAAAATGAAGGACTTTATCCGGGTGGCCTGGAAAGAGATGCGGGTAAGTATGGTCGTTGGCCCGGTGCTTGGTGCTGTTAACTTTGTGCGGATATTGTTCATTGAAGGGGAAAGCTTCAAGGTAGCGATGACCGTATCTCTGACCCTCACGGTCACAATAATTGCGGCAAAGATTGTGGGAGGAATACTGCCTATTGCCGCAAAGAGCATTAAGATAGACCCTGCGATAATGGCGAGTCCGCTTATAACAACAATCGTTGATGCAATGGCGCTTATGACGTATTTTACCATAGCTGCATGGCTGTTGGGGCTGCAGTTCTAGTGAAAGGGGACACATTTAAAGGTGTGTCCCCTTTCAGCTAAAGGTGTTGTCCCCGATATAGTCATCAGTTATCAGTTATCAGTGGCTAATGATCAGTGACTAGGATCTAGGATCTGTGATCTGCAGTCTGCAGACGCTGCTATCTTCTGACGGACCCAGCGGAAAAGAATATGATTATGATCACCAGCAGCAGAAATGCTCCACCAAAGGTTGCGGATAATCCGTAGGAGTCTTTTTTCATATTTTTCGTTTCCAAAGGCACCTCTCCCATGATTTCTCTCATCCTCTCGAGCATTTTTCGAAGCATTACCAGAAGTTCCTCCATCCGCCGGGCATCTTCTTCAATCTTGCTGAATCTATCCATGTATTTCACCTCCAATGGATTATTGCACTATATGCTATGGCCCATTATTGTTAAATGTGAATGGGCCTTTTTTACTGCATAAGAAATGGACTCTCTTATGCAGTAAAAAAGTGCCGGGTATTCCCGGCACCGGTTGAATGGTGTATGGATGAAGCGGATTTATTGTTTAGATGTCGAACGCAAAGAAAATAATGATTATTATCAGAAGCAGAAACAGGGTGTCAAATCCAGCTCCAAAGAATCCTTTACCGCTCACAAGCTTCACCTCCACTCACTTTTCAGTATAGGCTATGACTTTCACTCGTTTTTGGTGAATATTTGAGGTTATACTAATGGTACTTTTGTTTGGGAGTCTTTGTCATCAATCTATGCTTCTTTTAGTACATCTTATTAACCCGCAAAGATTTTGGTGCTTATTCGGGAGATTTGATTGCAGAGGCAGTCGGTGGGATAATTGAATATGGTGAAAAAATTGTTTTGTTCTGGTAAAATCAGATTATAATAAAAATCCGGAGGTTTAATATGGATTTCAGGCAGTTGGAGACTCTTGTAACCATTGTCAAGCATAACAGTTATACCCATGCGGCGGAAGAGCTGTTCCTGACCCAACCCGCATTGAGCAGCCACATCCAGGCACTGGAGGATGAGCTTGGAACAGTCCTATTGAACAGGTCGGGCAAAAATGTCACGCTGACTGAGGCCGGCAAGGTTCTGTATAACTATGCGGTAAACATTTTGAATATGAGGGAACAGGCGCGGTATTCGGTCGCAAGGTATGAGGGAAGACTGGAGGGGGAACTGGCCATTGCCTCGAGCAACGTTCCGCAGCAGCATCTCCTCCCTGCATTGATAAAAGACTTCAGCAGTAAATATCCCGGCATCACATATCTGATTAAGCAGTTCGACAGTAAGGGAGTTGTAGACAGTATATCCGGGGGTGATGCGGATTTCGGCTTCGTCGGTACCGGTGTGATGAGACAGGGATTGGAGAGTATGGAAATAGGCGCCGATAAGCTGGTTCTGATTACCCCGAATGCCGGTGAATATGCTGAAGCCGGCTGCAATGTTTTGACGTGGGAGAAGGTGAAAGGCGAGAGATTCATTATGCGGGAGAAGGGGTCCGGTACAAGGAAGCATTTTGAGAAAGCCCTCGGCAAGAAGGGTATAAACGCCAGAGATGTGAAGGTAATTGCGGAAATAGAAAACCCCCAGACCATCAAGCAGTGCGTGAGGGCGGGATTAGGCGTTTCGATAGTATCGGAGAGGTCGGTAATGGATGAGGCCGCACAGGGCGTGTTAAAGGTCTTCCATATCGAAGACATGGACCTTACGAGGAAGTTTTTCTTTATTCATCACAAGAGCAGGGTGTTAAGCCCTCTCGCAAGAGCGTTTAAGGATTTTGTTGTTGAGTACTTTAAAGGAGACTGAAGACACCTTCGGGACTGCCTATTATCCTTTCAGCACCCTGTTAATGGCATCAACGGTATACTCGATTTCTTCCTTCGTGTTGAAATGTCCAAGGCTGAAGCGCACGGTCCCGCGGGGGAAGGTGCCCAGTGTCTTATGGGCGGAAGGGGCGCAGTGCATTCCACAGCGCGTCTTAATCCCATAATCCCTTTCCAGTAGATAGGCGATATTTGCATTGTCCTTTCCAACGAAATCAATCGAAATAACCGCCGTCCTTCCTGCTGTTTCTCTGAGGCCTACCGTTTCAATGCCGGTGATATTGCCGATCCCGTTCAGAAACAATCCGGTGAGTTCCATTTCCTTTTCCCTGATGCCTTTGATGCCGACTTTGTTTATATACTTAAGAGCGGTATTGAGGCCAAATATTCCCGGTAGGTTGGGTGTGCCCGCCTCGAATTTGTCCGGCATATAGGGGGGCTGCTCCTCAAACTCCGATAGGCTTCCCGTACCGCCGCTTATAAGGCTTTGTACAGCTGAGGCCAGTTCTTTGCTGATCAGGAAGCCCCCTATGCCATGGGGTCCCAGAAGCCCTTTATGGCCTGTGAAAGCTATGGCATCGGCGTTCAGCTTCATAAAGTCGATGTCGAGTATTCCTGCGGTTTGAGCCGTATCAATAATGAGCTTTAGTCCGTTTTGCCTGCATATATTGCCTATCTCTTGAACAGGAAGTACAGTGCCGCATACGTTTGAGGCATGGGTAACAATCACTGCCTTTGTATTATTCTTTATATGGCTGCGGATACTGTCCGCATCCATCCTACCGAATTCGTCACACTGGATTCTTGTAAATTCCACTCCCATCCTGCTTAACTGCATCAAAGGCCGCATCACGGCATTATGCTCCATTGACGACACTATGCAGTGGTCCCCTGCGTCCAGGATGCCCTTAATCAGGAAATTCAACGCCTGGGTCACGTTAAGGGTAAATACTACGTTCTCCGGCAGATCAAAATTGAACATCCCTGCGATTATCTCGCGGGTCTCAAAAACTACCTCTTCGGTGGAGAAATCGCTCTCGTAGCCGCTTCTGTTTACACTGCACCCGATATCTTCTATGAAGTGCTTCATTCTATCTCCAACGCCAGGGGCCTTGGGATAGGATGTGGCACCGTTATCAAGATAAACCCTTTTCATCATCAGCACCCCCCTCTATTATTTTGGACATTCCCAGATGTTAGATCACAGATCACAGATCACAGGGATCCGGGCTATGCCTTTGGTTTTTTACCCTCTAGTTTTGCCTTGATGTCTGCCACCTACCACCTGCCAACTACGAACTACCAGCGGCCTCTTACCCTATTGTACTACAAATCCCTCCGCTCCAACGATAGATATTTGTTATAATACCTGTTCTTGTATAAATTACGGTTATTGTACTTCTGCGGGATTTGTTAATAAAATAACTGGTGAAAGGTGAATTTTGGCAACAGTACTACATAAGGAGGGGTAACATGGGTGGCAAGAAAGGCATCATGATAACCGGAGCCATAGCAGGCATACTGGCCGTGGTTCTGGTTAAATCGGGAAATGCGGGGAATTATGGGCTTTGCATTGCCTGCTTCATCAGGGATACGGTGGGAGCCCTGGGGCTGCACAGGGCTGCGGTAGTCCAGTACATAAGGCCGGAAATCCTGGGTATAGTGCTGGGAGCCTTCCTGATGGCCTTTGGGGCAAAGGAGTTTAACGTCAGGGGAGGGTCATCACCCTTTGCCAGGTTTGTACTCGGATTTATTGTTATAGTGGGGGCGTTGATGTTTCTGGGATGTCCTCTGAGAATGATACTCAGGCTGGCTGGAGGAGACCTTAACGCGATATTCGGTATTCTTGGATTTGTTTCAGGGATAGGAATAGGCATTGTATTTCTTAATAAAGGGTTCTCGCTAAAAAGGACTTATTCTCTTTCGAGTTTTGAAGGCTACCTTTTTCCGGCAATAGCCCTTGGTTTGCTGGTTCTTCTGATTGTCAGACCGGCATTCATCTTCTTCAGCGAAAGCGGCCCTGGCGCGGCGCACGCGCCGGTGGTTTTATCCCTGGCGGCAGGATTGGCTCTCGGAGCCCTTGCACAAAGGACCAGGCTTTGTATGGTTGGCGGTTTGAGGGACCTTATAATGTTTAAGGATTGGCACCTTCTATCGGGCTTCATAGCAATATTTGCAGCAGCACTGGCGGCCAACCTTATTGCAGGTACATTTAAACTAGGATTTGAGGGCCAACCCATCGCGCATACCGATGGGCTGTGGAATTTTCTAGGAATGGCCCTGGCCGGGTGGGCATCGGTGCTCCTTGGTGGGTGCCCCCTAAGACAGCTGATTCTGGCGGCCGAGGGCAACATTGATTCAGCCGTAACCGTTATGGGAATGGCTGCCGGAGCAGCCTTTGCCCACAACTTCGGATTGGCCGCATCCGCTAACGGGCCTACAGCTAACGGGCAGGTTGCAGTAATAATAGGGTTTATCGCCGTATTTGCGGTTGGCTATTTTAATATTGACAGGAGCAGCGATATTAAAGTGAAGGGGGATGCCAAGCTTGAATCTTAACCAGGTGGATGCAAGGGGAAGGTCCTGCCCTGAACCGGTCCTGTTGACAAAGAAGGCTGTGGAGAATTGCACCGGCGGCGTGCAGGTTATAGTTGACAATACCACGGCCAGGGATAACGTGACCAGGTTTGGGAAAAATGCAGGGTACCAGGTAAGCGTTGAGAAGAGCGGCTCTGATTTTATATTGACTTTGACAAGGTAGATGCTTATGGAATATGTTGCAACCTTTTTTACCCACTCGGGGGCAATGAAGTACAAAAGGTATATGGAGAAGAACGGCATCACAATAGAACTGCTGCCGGTGCCGCGCAAACTGAGCTCGGACTGCGGTATAGGCGTACGGGTTGTCCTGGACGGAGATATAAGGCGGTATATAAGCGAGGATATACACAAGCTGTTTGCAGTAGAGGGCGGAAGGGAAAGACTTATATACAGTGCATAAAGGTTTGACAAACCCGTGATAATTGAATAAAATATACTTACAAGTACATACATAGCTCCGAGTCTTCACGCCTTAGGCTTAAAACCTATGGTGTGCTGACCGATAGGGTATGGCTGGAAACGGTTATGCCTCCCGATGTGGAAAGGAGAAGAACAGCATATACGGTTCGATTTTTATCTGTATATCAACGCCTCCTTTGAAGGCGTTTTTTGCTGGATAAGGAATAAATGGCTCCTTGCACACCCGTGTGGGGAGCTATTGTTTTATCGATTGAATAGGGGGTTGGTATCTATTAAAATCACTAGAGTCATTATCTTTACGGTTGTTCTTTTGCTTACCTCATGCTCGCCTGCCGGGTCAATACCCGAACATATTAGAAATGAGTTCTCCGGACTGGAAATCAAAAGGCTCCCCAACTATGAAACGGGCAGCATAAAAGGCACGTACATAATTGACAATACGTTCGTCATACAAGAGGTAACCGTTCAGGGGTTCAAGGGTGATATCAGGATGCGCGTTTCAATCAACATCGGTACAAAGGCTTTGGAAAAGCTGGCAATACTGGAGCACCACGAAAGCGAAGACTACGGCGGATACCTTACCGAGGGATGGTTCCTGGGCAGGTTCAGCGGGAAAAAGGCGGGGAGCCCCCTGAAGCTGGTGAAGCTGTCAGCCAAGGCACAGGATGAGATAGTGGCTATCACGGGTGCTACTAAGACAAGCCAGGCTGTCATTGAGGGAGTAAACCAATGTTTTGAAAACTTTGCGAAAATCTATGAGGAGGTAGAATAGTCACATGGGAAAAAGATTATTTGCGTTCAGCATCGCCGCCGTCTTGCTGATACTGATGATGGCTGCGGCCGGATGTTCAAAGCCGGCGGAGAATGCGGCTCCGGAAGAGGGTAAAGAGGGCGAAAAGCTTGTGATAACCGGGTTGGAAAGCACGGACATTGAGGTGACGGTTGAAGAGCTAAAAAGCATGGAGTCTGTAACCACAGACGCAGTGGCTATTGACTCCGCAGGCAATACGAATACCTACACTGTAACCGGACCTCTTTTAGAGGACCTGCTGAAGAAACATGGGAAATCCCAAAGGGACCTTTCCGGGATAAGGCTGGTGGCCGGAGACGGTTATTCCATTGAGGTTCCGCCGGAGGTGCTGGAAGCCAGGGATGTTATTCTGGCCCACACAATCGACGGCCAGCCCCTGGACGAGCAGAGCAAACCCGTAAGGGCAGTGGTTCCCGGGGAGAGGGCAATGTACTGGGTAAGGAATCTGGCAAAAATAGAAGTTCTGGAGGGAATAAAAAGTACCGAGGTTAACAGGCTCTACTTCATTGAAACCGGGTTTTCAGGCACCCCGGCCGAGGACTACACCTATTATGAGAGTACGGATAAGGCTGTCAGGGTAGACCAACTGATCTCTTATCTTGGCATAGAAGACCAACCTGACACAGTTGCTTTTAAAGCTGCGGACGGGTTTGAGAAGAATGAACAGAGGGATATATTCAACGGTGGATATATTAAATTCACCGGAGATGATACGCCGGCATTTTTGTCCCCTGACCTGCCCAAGGGAATGTATATTAAAAATATACTGTGGTTTACCTACGGCGGCAATGTGGTTTTCTCCGCAGAAAAGGGATTGGAATGTATGGACATAAAGACTGCCGGGGAAAAGCAGGGCATAGGCATGACGGATATCATCTCTGAAACGGGCCTTTCCAGTGCCGAAGTGTATTTGCTGACGGCGGAGGATGGATATACCGTCGAGATAGGCGCAGGAGACATGGGGAAGGGGATAGTTTACATCAACGACAAGGGACAGGTTGCAGTCTATTTCGACGGGTTACCCAAAAATACGTCCATCAAGGGACTGCTTTCGGTGGAAACGGTTAAGGGTAACTAGAATGATTGTTGATAAACTGATAGAGGCCGTCAAGGACGATGCGTCCATAAGGAGTATTGCGGATATAAGAGTAGGAATCGGTTATACTACCGTGCTGCTGGACGATGGGAGCTGTGGGCTGACCTTTACATTCAGGAGCGAGTTGGGTCCCACCTGCGGACTCGTGGAAGAAGCGGGCAACCTTATAGGCGTCGGCTGTGAAGAAATCATCCGGTGGGCTATGGATACAAACCTGGTCAAATCTGCTATAGGGTTGGCCGTAATAAATGCAATACTTCAGCAGAGGTTAGAGGGCTTTAGCAGAGGGGATGTCATAGAAAAGATAGACGTGAGGCCGGGAGACGTGCTGGGCATGATAGGATATTTCAAGCCGGTCATGGAAAAGTTCACCGGAAGGGCGAAACAGATATACGTATTCGAGAGGAACATTACCGACGACAGGTGCCTTCTGCCGGATTGGGCCGAGGATATTTACCTTCCCGAATGCGATGTGGTGGTGATAACCGGCACAACTTTACTCAACAAGACCATGGACCATATACTGGAGAAGAGCAGGAAGGCGAGGGAGATTGTGGTTATGGGCCCAACGGCATCCCTGTGCCCCGAGGTCTTCAAAGAGCATGGAGTAACAATGCTGGCGGGGGCTGCGGTGGCTGACCCTCAGAGGGTATTAAGAATCGCGAGCCAGGGAGGCGGAGGCCTTTCCCTTGGGGACAGCGTAGTTCAGGTGTACAGGCGGATTTAATAATCAGTGCCGGAGGTAATATATCGGAGTATACCCCGGACCTTGTGGAGAGTGAAGGCACTATCCTAGGGTTGAAGGTGGATGGAAACGACCTTGACGAAGAATCCGGCCCGGTCCAGCTGGTTGTCAACGATAAGGGTTCAAACTGGTGGATCAAGAAGACGGTAAAGATTATAGTTGCAAAATAGCTGAGGAGTGGTGATGGTGGCATTCAGAAAATTTATGTCCGGGTTCTCTATGTTTGACCTGGTGGTTATCGCCATGATGGCGGCCATTGGCATAGCGATAAAACCGGTGGTGGTCCCTCTCGCGCATATCATTACAGGGCCCCTATACATACCGGGAGGGGTAATCGCCGGCGGCTTCTATATGATGTGGATAGTTATGGGGGCAGGGCTTGTGGGCAAAAGGGGCGCTGCCACCCTCATATCCGTTGTGCAGGCAATAATGGTGATTTCCTTGGGCATATTCGGCACCCATGGGATAATGAGCTTTTTCACATATATCCTTCCCGGACTCTCGGTCGACCTACTTCTGTTTTTGATCAGACACAGGGGATGCTGCCTAGGTTGCTGTTTCGCGGCGGGAATAGTGTCCAATATCAGCGGTACCTTTCTTGTAAATCTGGTCTTTTTCAGACTGCCTTTAATTCCGCTGCTGTTAAGTTTGAGCAGCGCAGCCCTTTCAGGGGGCGTCGGCGGGATAATCGCTTTCAATGTAGTCAAGCAGTTCAAAAAGCTTAACCTCGGGAACTTTGAGGCATAGGGGTGGATGCTATGAAATGGAAGGTGTTTGTATTATGTATTATCCTGGTCCTTGCGGTGTTTGCAGCAGGAAAATTTTCTACAACAACCATCGGCGGCGTGGCGACCGGATATGTTCCGGTTTTCACGGTGGTGGGGGACGTTGAAAAACCCTTGAAGGTCGATACTCTGGAGGGCTTTGAAAGGATCAAAGAGATAGTGGTTGTGTCGGGTGCCGCTTCGCCCGACAACGGTATGGGCATCATCAGCCCTACCGAAAACATCGGCTATATGACCGCAGGCCGGCTTTATGCCGGGATAAGGTTGAATTTCCCGGTGTTTGAAGGGAAATCCTCGGTGGAGAACGACGGTAAGACATACGGTGTCAGCATCTATACGCAGAGAAGAATGGTTGACTTAAAAACTGTAATAGAGGAAAAGCACGGGAACCTGCTGATAATGGGAAGGAACGGTGAATACAGGAGGGTAAAGAATGACGGGTACCTGGAGATTGGAGATAATACAATAGACTATGTTTGCCCTGACCTTAAAAACAGGGTTGCGGACCTGGCGGGAATAATGGTCGATCCACCCGTCGGGAGCATAATGGACGCGTATTACGACACCCTTCATTTTCTTGAAAACGATAAAAATGTCATGCTTATCATTCTGGATGGCTTTGGCTATCACCAGTACCTGTACGCTGTGGAAGCAGGGCATGCCAACTTCCTGGCGAGCCTCCCTCCGGCGAATATGGCCACATCCGTTTACAGGCCCGTGACCAATGCTGGATTGGCCGCTATGTATACGGGTAAACCGCCGGAGGAGAATGGGGTCAACTCTAGGAAGCAGAAGGATATAAAGACCCCAACAGTGTTCAATGATGCCCTGGTTATGAATAAGAAATGCGCCATGGTGGAGGGGGACATCAAGATATTGAATACAAGCCTGGAGCCCAGGCTCAATGTGGACAAAAATTCAAACGGTATAACCGATGATGAGATACTGGAAACCGCCCTGGAATATGTGAATGGTGACTATAATCTTCTCGTTGTTCATTTCCATGGCATTGATGACAGCGGGCACAGCTACGGCGATATACATCCGTCAACCATGGAAGCTGTCAGCAGAACCGACGGATATGTTAAAGAACTGGTTTCCCGATGGAAAGGCAAAGTGGTTATTACTGCGGACCATGGGATGCATTCCACACCGGAGGCAGGGGACCATGGGAGCTTTTGTTTTGAGGATTTGATAGTACCCTATATTATAACCGATGGGGAGGGACGGAAATGAAAAAAATAGTCATTGCAGCGGTGGCCATACTCGTTATTATAGTCGGGATAACGGCTTATATGAATAGGGGTGACCTGGCAGCCAAACAGGACAGCCAGGATAACGCCATCTTAATCATTAAGTCTGATGGGGCGGAGGTTGCCAGGGTGGATATGGAATATATAAAAACCCTTGGAGAAGTGGA
This sequence comes from Bacillota bacterium, assembly GCA_013540605.1. Classification (GTDB taxonomy): domain Bacteria; phylum Bacillota; class Clostridia; order Ch29; family Ch29; genus Ch29. The sequence goes on along the minus strand of JABVCK010000004.1, from coordinate 180,779 downwards.
ATTTGACGCCAATATAAAAAGCAGCGGACAGGACCCGGAGAAGCACAGCTTTGCGGGGGTTCCGCTTAAAAATGTGTTTGATTCGCAGAATATCCCGACCGAAGGCAAGACTATGGTAATAGTCAAGGCTGTAGACGGTTATACCTCAGCGCTTAATATGGATGAAGTGCTGGAGGATGATAACGTATACCTGGCTTACAAAAGGGATGGCGAGCCCCTGGGCAGGAAGGAAGACGGAGGAAGCGGACCTTACCAGGTCATTATAAGGAAGGACCCCTTCAGCCAGAGATGGTGCAAATTTGTGATGGAGATTGAGCTTCAATGAGTTATCCCCTTGAAGTGCATAATCTTTACTACAGCTACCCCGATGGAAAGGGGGATATATTAAAGGGTATCAATTTAAAGGCTGAAGAGGGTGAAATACTGGCCATAGTAGGATTGAGCGGAAGCGGTAAGAGTACCCTCTGCTACTGCTTAAGCGGAATTATACCCCATATATTCGGTGGGGAAATGAGGGGCGAGGTCTTAATATATGGTGAATCAACCGGCAAGCTCAAGGTGCCGGAAATCGCCACAAGGCTGGGCATTGTCTTTCAGGACCCCGATACCCAGCTGTTCTCCCCCACCGTGGAGGACGAAATTGCCTTCGGACCGGAAAACCTGTGTATTGACAGGGAGGAGATAGGAAAAAGGATTGACGCAGCGTTAATGCAGGTAAGAATGGAGGAATTCAGGTTTGGAAGCCCAAACCATTTCTCCGGGGGACAGAAACAATTGATAGCCCTTGCGTCTGTTCTCAGTTTGAAGCCGGACATATTGATTTTTGATGAAGTGATGTCCCAGATAGATACAGAGGGCAGAAGGGCGATAAAAGAGATAATCAAGGAACTCAAAAGCGCCGGGAAGACGGTGATAATGGTTGAGCACGACTGGGGCAACCTGGATATTGCCGACCGTGTCCTTCTCCTGAAAGACGGAAAGTTTGAAGCATTCAGCGGCACCCTGTAAAGAGAGGTAAAGGGGGTATAGCTATTCTTCCGTATATCGAGGTAAGAAAAGTCAGTTTCGGATATCCGCAGGGAAGGCCTGTAATCAAGGATCTTTCCCTGCAGCTGTACAGCCATCAGTTTACAGCCATCACGGGGCCAAACGGCAGCGGAAAAACTACCCTGGGCAAGCTCATGACAGGCATTTTAAAACCAAGCACTGGGCAGGTGTTGATTTGTGGTAAGGATAGCAGGGCCATGACCCTGGGTGAAATTGGCAGCAAAATCGGGTACTTGTTTCAAAATCCAAGCCATCAGTTGTTTGCAACGTCGGTAAAGGAAGAAATATCTTTTGTTCTGGAATTGAAGGGTTGTACAAAGGAGGAAATTGACCGTAAGGTGAAGAATTCTCTTGAAACATTTCATCTTTTACATTTGAAGGAATCCCTCCCGTTTAAGCTTAGCAGGGGAGAGAAACAGCGCCTGGCCATTGCTGCGGTGTTGGTAAACGAACCGGGGTTTTTGGTCCTGGATGAACCCACAACCGGTCTGGATATGGATAGGAGAAAGGTGCTTGCAGGAATCCTTGAGGAGCTTAGACAGAAGGGGATTGGAATGGCCGTAATCAGCCATGACCAGGAATTTGTTAAACGTCATTCCGACAGGATAATAAAAATGTCCGGAGGTGAGATTGTTGAAGACTGCCGTTAATGGGATGGACCCCAGGACAAAGCTCGTTATAGTTCTATGTCTCTCTACGCTTGGAGTCTTTATCCAGGATATCTATATGCTTACCGGTGTGCTCTTAATCTCCGGAGTCCTGTCAACAGCTTTTGGGAGTCCGTTATTTTCCGTGGTAAAGAAGATGAGAAGAATCCTTGGACTTTTTGTTGCTATAGCTGTTGTTCAGAGTATTTTTGCACCTTCGGGGGAAAGCCTGCTGAGCATAGGCGGATTTACCCTGATAACCGGCGGAGGTTTCATGAAAGGAATATCTATGGTCTTAAGGATGTCAATAGTATTGGTATCCGCAACCATTATGTCGACATCAAACTCAAGGGAAATTATACAGGGACTTGTGCAGTGGAGAATCCCCTATGAAATTGCATTCATGGTCTCGGTTGGAATCAGGTTTTTGCCGACGCTGTCCGAGGAAATGAAGAATGTAGTTACCGCGATCCAGCTAAGAGGGGTGGATCTGGACAAGATACCGTATAAGCAGAGGTTCAAAATATATTCGTGTTTGGTTATGCCCGTAGTTTCAGGGGCTATGATAAAATCCAGGGAGCTATCCACTGCTATGGAAACCAGGGCCTTCAGGGCATATCCGAAAAGAACAAGTTATATGATTTTGAGTATGAAACCCAGGGATTATGCTACTATTATTATGAGTTTGATAGCGGGTGTGGTGGTGCTGTTATGCTATTACAGGCCGTTCTGAAATGGAGGGTGGGACTATGAAAGTATTCTCTGTGTTTGGAATAACCCAGTCAGGAAAAACTACGACGATTGAGAACATAATAAGGGAGTTGAAAAGAAGGAGGTATTCGGTAGGTTCGGTCAAGGAGATTCACTTTGAACAATTCGCCATCGACAAAGAGGGAACCAATACGTACAGGCACAGAATGGCAGGTTCCGAGCTGGTCACAGCAAGGGGATATTATGAGACCGATGTGTTATTTCCAAGAATGCTTGAAATGGATGAAATTTTGAAATTCTATAATCACGATTTTGTTGTGCTGGAAGGGGTAACCGACTGCAATGCGCCGAAAATTGTCACAGCCCATTCAACGCAGGAAGTGGACGAGAGGCTGGATGATACTGTTTTTGCAATTTCCGGTAAGCTGGCAAATATGATGACGGAATACAGGGGAATACCGGTTATAAGCGCAATCGAGGATATCGAAAGGCTGGTAGACCTTATAGAAGACAAGGTTTATGAAAAGCTTCCTGATTTCCCACCCGAGTGCTGCACAGCCTGTGGTCATTCCTGCAAAGAGCTTGGGGCGAAAATTCTCAAGGGTGAGGCGAAAAGGGAAGACTGCATTATCTCAAAGGGCCGGGTGAAGCTGCTGGTCGATGGCAGGGAAATTAGCATGGTACCCTTTGTCCAGAATATTCTGTTTAACGCCGTTGAGGGGGTAGTCAAGGAGTTGGAAGGCTATAGACCCGGAGCGAGCATAGAAGTTCGGATAGGTGGTGTCTGATGCTGCTGGACCAAGGGTTCATTCGTACAAACAATATACGGGAATACCGTGTAGAAACGAAATTCGATAGCAAGAAAAACGATGTTTACAAAATAAGGGCAGTCCACTTGAACGGAGAAAACAAAGCATATATAGTAAAAGTATACGCAGAACCGCACAACGCTGCGGATAGAGAGGCGGAGCTGCTGACAGGACTGCACGATAGAGGGGTTGCGGTCCCTGAACTGTATTATAGGGGAGAGAATTTCCTCGTGCTGGAATTCCTGAATGGGCCAACCCTGCTCGACATTATTAGCGACCTGGAAGGGAGGCCGGACAGCGGTCCTGTGTATACCGGCTCATATGGCCTGGCAGTCCATTTATGCCGCTGGTTGAAAGACTTTTATAGAGCCGTCCCCGAGATTACGGGAAGCAGTACAATTTTTTGGGATATGAACCTGCGCAACTTCTTGATTACATACAGGGTGTACGGGCTGGATTTTGAAGACTGCAGGGAGGGGTGCATTGAGGAGGATGCGGGAAGACTGTTTTCGTATATAATTACCTACCTGCCGGCCTTTACTTCATACAAAATGCGTTTTGCAAAGCAGATCATCGATATACTTGGCAAAGAGATGGACCTGGACAGTGAACGGGTGGCCTGGGAGATAGGGAAAGAGCTCAAAGCGATAGGTGTCAGAAGAAACATGGAAATACCGGAGGGAATTGTTAAATCCGCTTTAACGTATTAAGGCCAATGACAAGATGCATAGGAAATCAATATTTTTGGGAGTGTGTAATATGTTTATCCCTGTAAAAAGCAAAAAAATGTATATGCTTGTTGCTGAGCAAATTGAGAGCTTGATAAAAGAAGGGAAGATCAAAGCGGGCGACCGGCTTCCTTCTGAAAGGGATATGGCATCCCAGTTCGGGATCAGCAGGGCTACCATAAGGGAAGCGCTGACTGCATTGGAGATGCAGGGATTAATCGAATCCCGGACCGGTTCGGGTACCTTTGTCTGTGAAAAGCCTGAAAGCTGGGAAACCGGTGATATAATTCTCGAAGATATGGATAAGGGCATAAGTCCCTTTGAATTGTTTGAGGCTCGCATTGTGATTGAACCTGATCTAGCCAGGCTGGCAGCCCAAAGGTCAACCAATGAAGAGATCGAAGAACTTTCCGCAATTCTTAAGAGGGCAGAAGCATTGAGTGATGAAGACTATATCGGATATGAGAATATTGATAGAGAGTTCCATCTGATGATTGCAAAAATTGCCGACAACGAAGTTTTGCTGAAAATTGAAGAAAGCATAAACAACGAGCGTATGGGGGTACTATGGGGGAATCTAAAACGCAAGAGCCTTCAGCAGCACGGGCGTATACAGCAGTACAAAACTGACCACAGGAATATATTTGATGCGATAAGGGAGAGAAACCCGGGGAAAGCTGAACGGGAAATGCGGAAACACCTGCTGACTGTAAAGCAGAATATATTCGGCGAATAAACGTTTAAGTGCTAAGTGCATTAGGATGTGACTATGTGAAGGTGGGGTCAACTGTGAAGATTAAATCCTTTGAGTTCAACCTGAGGGAGCTGGCAGGTTCAATGGGGGATTTCGGCACGCTCTTTCCTCTGGCCATCGGGTATATAGTATCCTGTGGATTGGACCCGGCCGGTTTCCTTGTTATGATGGGCCTGGCAAACATAGTGACAGGGCTGGTTTACAGGCTGCCAATGCCAATAGAGCCCATGAAGGTTCTTGCCGTAGTGGCTATCGCCCAGAAGTGGACGCCATCCATGATATATGCTTCCGGTTTTGCCATGGGTATAATCTGGTTATTGCTTTCCATCACCGGGATTATGGACTTTATCGCTAAAACAACACCCCACCCTGTTATTAGAGGCATACAGGTATCGCTGGGTATTCTTCTCTCGTTTCAAGCCTTAAAGATGATGACCGATGGATGGACTATCGCTATTATCTCCATTCTGATAATTATCGCATTGAGACAGAACCGGTATGCACCGGCAGCCCTCGTCCTGGTACTGATGGGATTAATCATAATGATGGCCAAGGGGCAATTTGGGCAGGTGGGGGCACCGGCTTTCAGCCTGCCGCAGTTTACCACCTTTAGCCTGCAGGAAGTCTGGCAGTCGCTTTTGTTAGGCGGCTTTGCCCAGATACCCCTGACTGCTACAAATGCCGTTATTGCTACTTCGGCACTGATAAAAAAATACTGGCCGGATAAACCCGTAAGCGAGAAGAGGCTTTCACTGAATATGGGCGTAATGAATCTTGTTGTGCCGTTTTTCGGCGGGATGCCCATGTGTCATGGCGCCGGCGGCTTGGCAGGTCAATATTATTTTGGAGCCCGGACCGGCGGCACAAACATTATGGAGGGGACGCTGGAAGTGCTGGCAGGCCTGTTCCTGGCCGGTTCCATAGCGGCGATATTTGCGGCATTTCCAACCGCTATAGTGGGGGCGATGATGTTTATGGTAGGGTTGGAGCTGGCTAAATTCGGCAAAGGCATTCGCCTTGATAAAGACTTTATTCCTCTGGCCGCAACAGTAGCAGTCTCGCTTATAGGGAATATGGCCTACGGGTTTGTGAGCGGGATACTTGTCCATAAAGCGGTGGAACTAATCGTGAAGGAATAATAGTATTTAGAAGGCTTCCTCTCCCTTTTCTGTTAACTCTTTAGCCGCGCTTATAATCCTGCTGAAAATAGATATTATGGTTTTTGAAAGTTCATCGGCCCGGTTTAGGTATTTAACCGCCTTTTCCCTATTGCCCTCATTAATCGCATCAATCGCATGCAGGGCCGTTTCATGAAGTTCGGCATGGTAAGCATCAATATCGTTCCAGGGTCCTAGAATATCTTTATGTGATGGTCTTACGGAATGGTAAAAATGGCCGAAGGAGCACTTATGGTCGTCCGTCTGAATCGGTTTTACAGACATATCTTCCACCATTTCCCTAAAAGTTTTCACCCATGCGATATGCGCATCGATTGCCGGAGAAATATACTTGATCAGGTCTTCATTCCTGAGTTTATAATATGTACTGGTGCCGAGTTTCCCTCCTGTTATGGCTGCCTCGTTCACCTTGTCTTCTACCGTAGCAAAGCCCTTGCCGGAATCCCCTGCCCTCGCAGCTTCAATCGCTGCGTTAAGAGCCAGTAAATTTGTCTGCTCGGCAATCTCATTTTGCGTACATCTTCCTGGGTCAGGTGCAGGTCGGCTGCTATCCTGGGGATCTTCTCCGACAGCGCGTCAATAGGTTTGTATTTGTCAAAGCATTTTTGCATAAGTCGGATTTTCATGAAGCCTTTTGATGTTCGTCTGTAAACCACGAACTCCTTGGCAAAGGAGTCCGATTGATAAGGTGCTTATTGCATGTAACTTGTGCTTTCAGCGTGTTTAATCCTGAATTATCTTCACTGCACCGCTTTGCTCCATAACTTCCCTAACCCTGCTGGAATTGGTTTCGGGGATTTCAACAGCCACTACAACGCCGCTCTCTCCCTCCAAGCCGAGGGTACCGGCAAACATCCCAGCTTTTGAAATGCTTTCAGTCTCAGTCTTTATGTAAACAGCGTCCATAGCACTATGCCTATCCGGGGTTTTGTCAAGGTCGGAGACAATGATCTGGTTGCGGGGTATGCCTATTTTTCTCCTACCGGTAAACAAATATGCATACCCCATAATTATAGGGGTATTTTTGTCAAAAAAGTTGTTTATAACATGGAAGTGTTGCCGGGAATTAACAAATGGTTTACACTAAATATAGCGGCAGTTGGACATATCTTGAGCCCTGCATCTATTTGTACACGTTAATGAAGCTGCATGGAGTTTTCAAGGCAATATCCATTAATGTCACTGACGGATTGGGGGTGATTCTATGGCAGGAATTTATAGGAAAGGCTCCAGGGTTGCGGGACTCCCTCCGGGCGCCCTTGTTCATATCGGAGACAGGAAAAGTGAAAAGGTAGAGATTACAGTTTTCGGTTATAACGAATCCGGGGTGGAAGAGAGAGAGGTTGACAGAGTTGAGGAGTGCCTCGAGTTGAGGGATAACCATACAGCGACCTGGATCAATGTCGACGGGCTGCACTGTATCGATGTGTTGGAAAAGCTTGGGCAGCATTTCGGGATACACCACCTTGTACTTGAGGATATACTGGACACAGATCAAAGGCCTAAAATCGAAGATTACGGCGATTACCTGTATATGGTGCTGAAGATGTTCTACTATGATGAAACGGGCAGTGAAATAATAACCGAACAGGTAAGCATTGTACTTGGAAGCAATTATGTTATCTCGTTCCAGGAGCGCCCGGGAGATGTGTTTGATCCGGTCAGGGAAAGAATAAGAACGGGCAAGGTCAGAATAAGGAAGCTTGGCGCGGATTACCTTGCGTATGCCCTTGTGGACTCTATCGTTGATAACTATTTTGTAGTCCTTGAAAAACTGTATGACCGTATAGAGTCCCTTGAGGAAGAACTCGTTGTAAATCCGTCCGGCAGTACGCTCAAAACTATACACAGCCTGAAGAATGAAATGTTGTTTCTCAGGAGATCCGTCTGGCCCCTGAGGGAGGTCGTGGGCAGAATGGAGAGGTTGGATACCGTACTGATCAGGGAAACCACAGCCATATATCTCAGGGATTTATACGACCATATTATCCAAACCATCGATACCCTTGAGACCTTCAGGGAGATGCTGTCGGGCATGATAGATATATACCTGTCGAGTATCAGCAATAGGATGAACGAGGTAATGAAGGTACTCACAATAATAGCGACGATATTTATACCTTTGAGCTTTGTGGCGGGCGTGTACGGGATGAATTTTGACTATATGCCGGAACTCAGCTGGAGATGGGGATACTATGCGGTGCTCCTTCTGATGGCAGGCGCCGGAATTTTCATGGTTATGTACTTTAAAAGGAAAAAGTGGATATAAGTCAACAAAAAAAGGAGGATGTAGCATGGATTTAAACGGACTTGTTGATGGCTACAGGGACGATATCATAAGGTCGACCCAGGAGATTATCAGGATCAAAAGTGTAGAGGAAGAGCCCCGCGAAGGGATGCCCTTCGGGAAGGGACCTAATGATGCCCTTGTCTACTATCTGGAACTGGCCCGAGAGATGGGGTTTGCTGCGAAAAACGTAGACGGGTATGCCGGACACGTTGAATACGGTGAAGGAGACGAAATTATTGGGGTGCTCGTTCATCTGGACATTGTGCCCGAAGGGGAAGGGTGGACCTATCCTCCCTATTCCGGTCATATAAACGATAACAGGATTTACGGAAGGGGAACGGTGGATGACAAGGGACCGGCAATTTCCGTACTATACGGGCTGAAGGCGATCAAGGACGCCGGAATAAAGCCGGGGAAAAGGATCAGGATTATAGCCGGGCTTGACGAAGAAAGCGGATGGGAGTGCATGGAGCATTACTTCAAGCATGAAGAAAAACCTGTGGCCGGGTTTTCACCCGATGCCGAGTTCCCGATAATAAACAGTGAAAAAGGGATCCTCATTTTCAAAATGAGGAAGACCTTTGACCGGGACAAAAAGGGCACGGGCTTCATTAAAAGCATAACGGGAGGCAATAGGCCGAATATGGTGCCGGACCGGTGCGAAGCCCTATTGGAAACTTCCGGCATGCTCACGCCGGACAGGATAAGGGACAGTCTTGAGAGCTTCACGAAAAAAACCGGTTACAGTATGGAGTTTTCACAGTCAAACGGAGAGGTTTTAATAAAATCCTTTGGCGTTTCCGCCCACGGCAGCACACCGGAAAAAGGCCAAAACGCAATATCCCAGATGCTTGGGTTTTTAAGTGAACTGGCGGTTGGAGACAGTGATGCGGAAAGCTTCATCAGGTTTATGGCAGAGAAGATCGGTATGGAATACTATGGTGAGTCCATGGGAGTAGGTTTTGAGGACGAAGTCTCCGGCAAACTCATATTCAACCTTGGTGAAATAAAGCTGGACGGCAGCGAGGGTGAATTGGTCATAAACATAAGGTATCCGATAATGTATAACAGGGAGCAGGTAATCGGAGGGCTGGAGAAAACCCTTGAAGGAACCGGTATTGAGATTACCGATGTGAGCGACAAAAAGCCCCTGTATGTACCGGAAGATAATTTTATGGTCAGAAAACTCAAAGAGGTGTACAAAGAAATCACCGGAGAAGAAGCAACGCTCATTTCCATAGGAGGAGGGACCTATGCAAGGACCATTGACAATGCCGTGGCATTCGGGCCGCTCTTCCCCGGACAGCCGGAACTTGCCCACCAGAAGGACGAATACATAGATATAGATGACCTGATGACCATAACCAAGATATATGCAAAGGCAATGTACCTGCTTGCAGAGTGAAACAGCCCTATGATGGGCTGTTTTTATCTGTGATTGTTAGTCTTCCAACGCCCATGTTAAGGTCTATGTCGAGCTTTTTGTCAGCCGTTGAATAGTTGGGAGAAGTGTAGTAGCGTTCGCTTTTCTCCCAGTTGAGCGCATTCAGGTTGCTGTTTTTGATCACACCGTCGAATTTAATCCTGGTCCCTACGCCCTCGGGTATTACCAGGTGAATATTCGATGCCCCCGAATTAAGGTCGGCTTCGCAGTGCCGCGAGATATCGCCGAACGACACCTTGATGTTGCCTGCGCCCATATTCAGGTCAAGCCTGCTGACGTCAAGGTCGCTTAAATCAATAACACCATTCATAGCTCCTGTATTAACATCTATTTCCCATGATAGGTTTTTATTCAGACCAAATTCATAATTATATGTTTTACCTTCACGGGGGAATCCTACCTTCCGGGTTTGCTTTATATCTATAACAGCCGTGCTGTTATTGCCGGTAAAATCAACCGAGCGGCTTACATCGGGGTCGGGTATATATGCCCTCAGCAGGCTGCTGTCCTCCGAGTTAAATGTGAAGTTTCCGGCGTCCAGGGTTATGCTGAGTTTACCGTTGCTGGTTCCGGGCTTTGCATCCATTACAACATGGGGAGTCCTGACAGTTTCAATCCTGGTAACGTTATAACCCAGGATGCCATAGCCTAAGATAGAAGCAAAGAACAATAGCCAGGCAATCGTAATAATATATCCCTTTCCCCTGAAGATAACGCTGATCCCAACGATGACAAGGATCAGGGGCCACAGCTTGAACAGGCCTTCCCACAGGAACCAGGTGCTGTACCCCAGGTTGTTCAGCATCCATATGACACCGATGGCGATGAGAATAATTCCAAGAGTCATATTTCTGTTTTTCAATATTATTTGCCCTCCCTACCCCTGAATATCACATATATGCCTCCGAGGATAAGAATAGCCGGCCAAAGCTTACCGAAGTCTATCCAGAAAAACCAGCGCTTGAACAGCAGGAAGCCGCCGAGGGCAATCAGGATAATTCCAAGGAAGGTTCTGCTTTTATCCTCTCCACGCTGTGCTGTGTCCTGGGTATTGTCCTGAGAATCAAAATTTTCATACATCCTGGCAGATGCCGGCACCTCATCACCGGATTCAATATCCTTATATTTTATTCCGGATGATGGTCTTTCTGGAATTACAATTGCGCAGACGATGTATGCAATTACTCCTATACCAACCGAAAAGGTGAGCAATACCCACAGCAATCTGACCAGGGTGGGGTCAATGTCAAAGTATTCGGCTATTCCCCCGCATACCCCTCCTATAACCTTATTATCATTTGAACGGTATAATCTTTTTGCCAAAATATCATCTCCTTCCTCCATGTAATTATCATATCTTAAGCTGTTATTCAAGATATTTTCCGGTTTAACGGGAAATTTAACAATTAAATTACAATTCCCTGCATCATTATATTTGCATTGTCATCGAATAGCAACCATATATTTACTTAAGAAAGGTATTATGGGATAATTATACTGCCGGCAATCACCGGATGGCAAACGGGAGGTGGAAATATGATTGACGCTCATATACACCTGGAGCGGGGACCCTATGAGGAAGGCTGGCTTGACAGGTTTATTGACATGGCTGTGAAGAGGAATATGGACGAAATATTCCTTCTTGAGCATACCCATAGATTCTTTGAGTTTAAGGATATATATATGAATAACATTGTATCGGACGGGATGACCGGGGATTACCAGAGGGAGTGGATTTCACGGAAAATGGAGAAGTCAATCGGCGAATATACAGCATTTATCAATAGGATGAGGAATAAGGAATTCCCCGTAGAAGTCCGGTTCGGGCTGGAAGTGTGCTATTTTCCCGGGGAAGAGTTGAGAATAAAGCGGCTGCTGGAGATGTTCGACTGGGATTTTCTGACCGGTTCTGTTCACTGGATTGACGGCTGGGGGTTTGACCATGAAGGAACCAGGGATTCCTGGCGGCAGAAGGATGTGGATGGGGCTTACCGGAGATACTACGAGATTATGAAGGATCTGATAAGGTCAGGGATGTTCACCAACCTTGCCCATCCGGATTCGATAAAATGCTTTGATTACTATGCCGGATATGACCTGACAGAAACGTATCGGGAGATCGCTGAACTCCTGGTCAGCAGGAATATGTCAGCGGAATTCAACCTGGGACTGTACCTGAACTATAATCACGGAGAGTTCGGGCTGAATTCACGTATGCTGCGGGCTTTCAAAGAGCGGGGTGTCAGGATGCTGACGGCCACGGATGCCCACAGGCCCGAGGATGCGGGATTGTATATAAAGGATGCGGAAATGGTATTGAGCCTGTAATAAAATTTCGGGAGGTTGGTATGCATGATAACCAATAGGGATGTCTCGGACGCAATGAGAATAAAGCTGGAAGATATCTTCACCGAACTGCCGGAGATGCCGCAGTTCGTGGAAGGTATACGTAGAGCGCCCAAGAGGGAATTCACCCTCACTCGGGAAGAGACAGAACTTGCCCTGAAGAACGCTTTGAGGTATATTCCCGGGAAATGGCATGAAGAACTGGCGCCGGAGTTCCTGGACGAGCTGGTGAACAGGGGCAGGATTTACGGGTATCGTTTCAGGCCCCCGGGCAATATAAAGGCAAAGCCGGTTGATGAATACAGGGGTATGTGCCTTGAAGGAAAGGCGTTCCAGGTGATGATAGACAACAACCTGGATTTTGACATAGCCCTGTATCCCTATGAACTGGTAACCTACGGCGAAACCGGCCAGGTTTGCCAGAACTGGATGCAGTATTGGCTTATTAAAGGATATCTGGAAACAATGACTCAGGATCAAACCCTGGTCGTAGAATCCGGACATCCTCTGGGGCTTTTCAAATCTTCGCCCAACGCCCCGAGGGTAATAATCACCAACGCTCTGATGGTGGGCATGTTCGATGACCAGGAGAACTGGCACCGGGCTGCGGCGCTGGGCGTTGCCAACTACGGCCAGATGACCGCCGGGGGTTGGATGTACATCGGGCCTCAGGGTATAGTGCACGGGACCTACTCCACCATCCTCAATGCCGGCAGGGACAAACTCGGTATCCCTGCAGACAGCGATTTGAGGGGCCGCCTCTATGTAACATCCGGCCTTGGCGGGATGAGCGGTGCCCAGGGGAAGGCGGTTGAGATAGCCAACGGCGTGGGCATCATAGCAGAGGTGGACTATTCCAGGATCAGGACCAGATATGAGCAGGGATGGGTGGGCAGTATTGCGGAGGACCCCTCCCAGGCCTTCAAGCTTGCACGGGAGCACATGGAGAAGAATGAGGGCGCGGCAATAGCGTTTTTTGGGAACGTGGTGGATTTGCTGGAATACGCTGCGGACAATAATATACATATAGATTTGCTGTCCGACCAGACATCGTGCCACGCTGCCTATGACGGCGGGTACTGCCCCCAGGGGCTTACCTTCGATGAGCGCACCGAACTGCTGAGGACCGATAAGGCAAGATTCAGGGCTCTGGTTGACAAGTCCCTGAGAAAGCATTATGAGCTGATCAAACAGCTGGTAGACAGAGGTTCATACTTTTTCGACTACGGCAATAGCTTTATGAAGGCGGTTTACGACGCCGGAGTCAAGGAAATATGCAGGAACGGAGAAAATCCCCTGGACGGTTTCATTTTCCCGTCCTACGTGGAAGACATTATGGGACCTGTGCTTTTTGACTACGGGTACGGTCCCTTCCGATGGGTCTGCCTCAGCGGAAAGGAGGATGACCTCCTGAAGACCGATAGGGCGGCGATGGAATGCATAAATCCTGACAGGAGGTTCCAGGACAGGGACAACTATGTGTGGATCAGGGATGCCCATAAAAACAGGCTGGTGGTAGGAACAAAGGCCAGAATACTTTACCAGGATGCCATGGGGAGGATGAACATAGCCCTTAGGTTCAATGAGATGGTGCGCAAAGGGGAAATAGGCCCTGTAATGCTGGGAAGGGACCACCATGATACAGGAGGTACCGATTCCCCCTTCAGGGAAACCTCCAACATAAAAGACGGCAGCAACATAATGGCGGACATGGCCACGCAGTGTTTCGCCGGAAACGCCGCGAGGGGGATGAGCCTGGTTGCGCTTCACAACGGTGGGGGAGTGGGCATAGGCAAAGCGGTAAACGGAGGTTTTGGGCTTGTTCTCGACGGCAGCGAGCGGGTTGACGAGGTGATCAAAAGCGCAATCCCCTGGGATGTCATGGGCGGTGTGGCAAGGCGCTCCTGGGCAAGGAACAATAACTCAATCGAGACATGCATCGAATACAACATTATGAGAAGAGGTACCGACCATATAACCATTCCGTATATAGCGGATGAAGCATTGATAAAGAGCACCGTTAAAGGTATGTTTGATAAATAATACAGCGGGTAGGATCCATAGGGAGGGCTGATTCAGCCCTCTTAACGTTCATAATTGTAGCCCATCCTTAGGGTGGGTAGGGTGTAAATTGGAACAAATTTGATTTGGAAGGTTAGATCGATATGCGGGTTCATCAATAAATAATGAATATATATACAAGTTTGTCATAATTTTCTAAGTATGGCAAACTTGTATACTAACATGCAACAAAATACCTAAAATGTTGCTTAATTAAATACTATTCTACATTTTTCTTTATTTTCCTGCAAGTTTCAATATAAATTTTATAATACAACAATATACCTAAAATGTTGTATAAAAATTCTTATTCGACAAAAAGTCGATAATTCCTCTAAAAATCTGATAAAATAATTGTCATATCTTCATATCACCCAAAAGCTAATATTTTAAAGTTGAACGATTGAATACAGTTCATCCTTCTGATCCTGGTTCACTCCGATGTACCGTAGAGTAATGCCCTGAGAACTATGATTAAAGGTATCCATTATCAGGCCAATGTTATACCGGGATATCTTATAGGTCCAGTAGCCCCATGTCTTTCTCAGACTGTGAGTACCGAAATTCTCAATACCCACTATCTCGGCACATTCCTTCAAAACACGGTAGGCCTGTATTCTGCCGATAAAACCACCTTTTTTGCTTGAGAATATGTAACTTTCATAAGTCAGACCGGTGCTTTTAATATAGTCAATAATTATCTTTCTCAAGGCGTCATTTAATTTGATTTTTTTCTCCTTGCCCGTCTTCTTTTCTTTTAAAATCAGGTATTCACGGAATTGCATATTGGGACTCATAATATCTTTTACTCTTAATGGAATAATATCACTGATTCTTAAGCCTGTATTGAGTCCAAACTTAAAGAGCAATGCATATTTTTCATCCCTTCCTTTTAAAAGCTGATACATCTGTTTGATCTTTGTCTTGTCCCTTATTGGTTCAACCGTCATAATACCACTCCTTTAAATGCAACAAAGCATTAATTTTTTTCACATAATAATACATCCGATTTTATGTCAATTTCAATCAAGCATTACCGTTGAAATGTAATATGGACATCAGGTAATGGGCTTGCAGATTACAGCCAATACAACATTTTAGGTATTTTGTTGCATTATTAAAAAAGCGTGAGGAGAGTAAGAAATTTAAATGTATAATGGCTAATGTCTAGGGGGAGGTTTATTTGACAAGACTTTTAATCGTCGATGACGCTGCTTTTATAAGACTGCAGCTCAGACAAATGCTTGAAAGAAATGGTTTTGAGGTAGTGGGTGAAGCGGGGAACGGTAGGGAGGCTCTGAAAAAGATACAGGAATTGAAACCCGATATTGTTACTCTTGACATAACAATGCCGGAAATGGACGGTATTGAATGCGTTACCCAAATACAAAAACTAGATAACAAGCCTGTTGTCATTATGGTTTCTGCAATGGGACAGGAGCCCTACGTACGGACGGCAATAATGAATGGGGCGAAGGGCTTTATTGTCAAACCTTATAAAGAAGAAATTGTTCTTAAGAATTTAAACAAGTTTAAAAAATAGAGGAAGGGAAACAGGCGTTGTTAATATTAAGGGAATTAGTACATGAAGGGAGTTGGGACAATGCTTCAAATGATTGACGAGGAATTATTGAAATACATAAAAAACAGCGAGTCCGAATTCAATACTTTGGCTGAAATTCACAAGCTGCTTCTTCAAAACGGTATCAAATGCAGTATAGAAGAAATCCGCCAAAAGGTTGGCATGCTGTACCGGGATGGTTATCTGGGAAATGAACCTACAGGCGACGGTGTAAATGTGTACTATATCATTTTCCATCCGGAGTGCCAGGAGTAGATTAACCAAAAACACGTTTTCCCGCAATAAAATTCCGGATTTATTCGTTGTACGGATAATTGTGATCGATAAGATAGACAAACGGTCCAGTCTATAATCGGGTCACTTTATCAAATAAACTTATTCCTGTAAAAAACAGGCTTTATAACTGAGGAGGTTGAATCGTAATGGAAAAGAAACTTGCAAGCCCATCAAACGGTAAAGTTGAAAAGAAAACAACACCTGTATCTGTTCAAGCCACCGATGAAATGGAAAGGAAGAGGGAGCTTGCCAGAAAGCAGGCCCAGGACAAGGTGAAAGCCAGGACGCTGGCCAAGCAGCAGCAGCTGGCGGAAAGAATTGCAGCTGCAACAGAACAGCTTGCTTCAGGTATCGAGGAAGCCAGCAGCGCCGCGGAAGAGCTTGGCGCAACAATGGCGCAGATAGCCAAGGGGGCCAATGAGGCTTCATCGGCGGCTGAAGAGTCAAGAGCGGCCATCAACCAGATAGACAAGGCTTCGGTTGTAGCCGACAAGAATGCAAAGGAATCCCTTAGAAGGGTGGACATTGCAAAGGAACTCATAGAGAATACCTCAAAAGATATTGAGCTACTGGTCAAGGGAATTAAGGAATCAGCCGACACAAACCTGGAATCGGTGAAGCTGGTAGGAGAATTGGAAAGGCAGTCCAATGAGATAGGGGAAATTGTGCAGGCAGTGGTCAGAATTGCCGACCAGACCAACCTGCTTGCGCTGAATGCCGCTATAGAAGCCGCCAGGGCGGGTGAGCACGGAAAGGGATTTGCAGTTGTAGCGGATGAAGTCAGGAATCTTGCCGAAACCTCTGAAAAATCGGCCAGAAATATCCGGGAGCTTGTAAATGAAATACAAAACAATGTAAAGGTTGTAGTGGCCGATATAGAAAATGCAGGCAAGGCTGCCAATGAGGAAGTGGAGAAGGCAAAGAAAACCACTGCGGACCTTGTGAAAATAAATGAAGGAATCGTTTTGGTGCAAAAGGGCGTTGCAGAGGTATCCCAGAATGCAGTGGATGCAAACAAGGGAGCCGGTGAGTTCCTGGCAATCGCCGAACAGATTGCAGCGGCTGCCGAGCAGCAAAGCAGTGCTGCAGAGGAAGTGGAGAAGTCGATCCAGATGCAGAACAAGGCTTTCAATGAGTTGAATGCAGCTGCGGCGGACCTGGCCCAGATGGCTGAAGACCTCAAGGTATCTACGGATGCGCAGAAATCCTCAGAGTCTCTTGCGGCCGCTGCCGAGGAACTGTCCGCCAACGTGGAGGAGGCAAACTCAACTGCAAATGAAATATTAGCGGCTATGCAGCAGATATCCTCCGGTGCCCAGGCTCAGGCCGAGCTTAACGAAAAAGCTGCAATACTGGCTGAAAAGCTTGTTGTAGCCGCAAAACAAATGAACGAGAGAGCCGGCTTTTCAGCAGACAAGATAGCGGAGCTCCAGAAGCTGCTGGAGGCCAACAAAATTGCAGTTGATAATATGATTGAAGGTATATCGTCCTCGGCAGAAGCCAGCGTGGTGTCAGCTAAGAATATAAGGAGCCTCGAGGAAACCACCAGGAGAATTGATAAAATCGTCGATGCCATAGTAAATGTAACGATACAAACGAATATGCTGGCCGTAAACGGTTCCATTGAAGCGGCAAGGGCAGGGGAATTCGGCAGGGGCTTCTCTGTAGTTGCCGGGGATATAAGGGCGCTTGCCAACGAGTCTGCAGAAAACACAGACAAGATCAAGGACCTTGTAAGAGGCATACAGAACCAGATTCAAAGGGTTTCGGCCGATATAGACCTTTCCAGCAAAACCTCATTTGCACAGGTGGAAGAGTCAAAGAAGACAACTCACAACCTGAATGTGATTGAAGAAAGCATGATAAAGATACTTCAAGGATCAAAGGAAGTCCAGAAGGGTTCGGAGGAGTCGCTGGTGGCTCTGGAACAGGTAAAGAAGGGTGTCGACCAGATTGCTGCCGCTGCCCAGGAAGCCAGCAAGGGAGCCCAGGAGGCATCCAATGCTGCGGCTGAACAGGCAAAAGGCATGCAGGAACTGGCTGAAGCCATTGAAGAGATATCCGGATTGGCTGACGAGCTTCAGAATATGTAAAGGATGGAGGGGATAGTTATGGCTTCTGGTATAAACAATGCCAGCTTTACCGAGCGCCAGCTAGTTACCTTCCTGCTGGGAGAGGATGAGTTCGGGGCCGATATCATGGATGTAAAGGAGATCATCAGGGTTCCTGAAATCACAAAGGTGCCGAATGCTCCCGGCTACATCGAAGGCGCCTGCAACCTGAGAGGAAACGTCCTGCCTATCATTGACGGAAGAGCGAGGTTCAGCATGGAAAAAAAGCAAAAGGACGAAAACAGCAGGGTGCTTGTCATCGATGTGGACGGCAAGGCAACAGGAATGGTTGTGGATAAGGTATCCGAGGTGATGCGTGTAAACACGGCGGATATTGAGGAAACGCCACGGATTGTAAAAAATGTGGATTCCGACTACCTGAACGGAGTTGTGAAGCTGGACAATGGAAACAGGCTTGTTATGCTGCTGGATGTCGTTAAGGCTGTGAGTGCCGGCAGCACTGGGAATGGCTGTAAAGCTGAAAAGGAAGAGGGCTTTAAAAAGAACGGAGTACAGGAGAACAGTTCAAGTATTGAGGTTATTGATGAGGAACAGCTGGTGTCATTCCTGCTTGATAAAGAGGAGTATGCCATTGGAATCATGCAGGTTAAGGAAATCATCCGTGTGCCTGAAATTGTAAAGGTTCCAAACTGTGAAGCTTATGTGGAAGGGGTTGTATCCATACGCAACAATTTGCTTCCCATTATAAACTTAAGGACTTATTTCGGTATGGGGCATAAGGAAATCACCGACCATACCAGGGTCCTGGTAGTGGATATGGGGAACTTTACAGCCGGAATTATGGTGGACAAGGTCTCGGAGGTTTTGAGGGTTCCGGCAAGCATTATCCAGCCTTCCCCCAAATTTTCCGCACAAAGCGGCGAACAGCTAAAGGGAGTGGCAAAGCTCAATAACGGCAAGCGGATGATACTGATGCTTGAACCGTCAAAGCTGATATCTGCCGATGAATACGGCTTAATCAGCGGTACAGCCGGAATACATGAACAGGCTGGAGAGGAAAAAAGCATTGAAAGACAGTTGATGGACGAGGAGCAGCTGGTCACCTTCAAAATTGATATGGAAGAGTACGGTGTAAAGATAACCGATGTGCAGGAAATCAACAGGATGACGGAGGTTACCAGGATACCGCGGGCACCGCACTATATTGAGGGTATTGTAAACTTAAGAGGAAATATCATACCGGCACTGGATTTAAGAAAGCTGTTCGGGCTTTCTGAAAAGCAAAAAACAGATGCAACAAGAATCATCATTGTTGATTTGAATGGTAAGAAAACCGGAATTGTGGTGGATTCGGTTTCAGAAGTCCTCCGGTTTGAAAAAACGCTGATCGAGCCTCCGCCCGACATATTGAGCAGCGGTATTGACAGTGATTATGTTGAGGGTGTCGGAAAGCTCAACGGCGGTAAAAGAATGATCCTGATACTGAATCTTGATAAGGTTTTGAGCTTTAATAAAGTTGCAGTTTAATCAGGGTGTTACCCCGGGGTGGTAGAGAATGCCTGCTCCGGGGTAGGCCTGGCAAACACAGTATTAGCGACAGGTGAATGTTATGGCTGATAGAATAAAAGTATTGGTTGTAGATGACTCGGCTCTTATGCGAAAGGCACTTAAGGAAATAATCATGACCGACGACAGCCTTGACGTAGTGGCAACGGCAAGGGATGGACAGGATGCCGTTGAAAAGGTGCATGACTTGAAGCCGGATGTAATTACCATGGACATCAATATGCCGGTCATGGACGGTTTGACTTCCATGCAGTACATATTGAACGATTATCCCGAAGTACCTGTTTTAATCATAAGTTCTCTTACTACAGAAGGGGCTTTGACTACCTTTGAAGCTCTGGAGCTTGGTGCCTTTGACTATGTTGCCAAGCCTTCAGGGACTGTATCTTCAAATATACACGTTGTAGGCAGGGAAATTATACAAAAAATAAAACTGGCATATAAGAATGCGAATAAAAAAAGCATCAGGGACAGAATAAAGAGACGGAATGCTGCAGTTTCACCAAAAAAGGCAGTACCTGTAAGAAAGGTAAACATACCAAAGAGTGCAGGTCTTTCAAAAGTTGTCGTAATCGGTATTTCAACAGGCGGTCCGGGAACCTTGATGGAAGTTCTGCCGGCGCTTCCCCAGGAACTAAAGGCAGCGTTGATCGTAATACAGCATATGCCTCCGTCCTTTACATCTTCTTTTGCAAAAAGGCTGGATGATGCCTGCCGGTTTCCATTCAAGGAAGCAGAGGCAGGAGATATCCTTCAGGATGGAAGAGGGTACCTTGCTCCGGGGGGTTACCAGCTGGTGGTGAGACGGGAAGGAGGAATGCTCCGCCTTACCAATAACCCCAAAACCGTTTTTATGCCATCGGTCAATGTAACGATGGAATCTGTTTTAAATGCATATGGAGGAAAAAATGTGATTGGAGTTCTTATGACCGGAATGGGAGACGATGGAGCAGACGCAATGGTGAAGATAAGAAATGCCGGGGGTATGACCATTGCTGAAGATGAGTCTACGGCCGTGGTTTTCGGAATGCCGAGGGAGGCCATTGAAAGAGGCGGAGCAGAGATTGTAGTGCCGTCTTACAGGATACCAGCAGAAATTATTAAAGCTATTAACAGGTAACAGTTTGAAAATGGAGCAACGTTGCCATTGATGGATAGGTGGTGATTTTGATGGATTCAATGCTCCTGACATATTTGGAGGAGACGGAAGACATGCTGCAGAAGGCTGAAGAGTGCCTTATAAGGCTTGAAATGGGGCATTCGACGGTGGATGTCAATGAACTCTTCAGAATCGCACATACTGTTAAAGGTTCCTCATATATGGTTGGATATGAGGATATAGGGAATCTGATGCACAAGTTGGAGGATATGCTGGATTGTGCCAGAAATGGCAGCATTCAGTTTGAGCAGAGCTTAGTTTCTCTCTGCTTTGAAGGGCTGGATGCCGTTAAAATGATGTTCCAGTACAAGAAGGAGCCTGATGATGAAGCAGACGGCGCAAGTCTTGCTGATGCCGCCTTAAGAATTGGTGAAATGATAGATGCTTTCTTACGAGTAAACAAAAAAGAAGAAGAAAAGACTTCTGTCAAGCAGCCGGAGGGTGGAATTGTCGCTTCCCTTCTGGGCAAGAAGCGGTCCGGCAAAAATATGTTCTACATGTGCTTTGTCATAGAAGAAGATGCTCCGATGGTATCCCCTGTTTTTATAATGATTCTCAAAAGCGTTGAAAGTGTCGGGTCTCTTGTTTACACAAGCTTCTCTGATGAATATCTGTCCGGTTCTTATTCATGCGAGGATATCAGAATATGCGATATTATTATAAGCACAGACCTTGATGAAGCTGAACTTTACGCCTATTTCAACCTGTCCTACGTCGAAAAAATAAATGTGATAAATATATCAAGAAAGAATATGGACGAAAATGACATTCCACTCACTCAGACAAACCAAACCATATTTGAAATATTTTTCGATGGTTATATAAAACTCCATCATTTGCTTTTTAAACAGCCTATGGAATTTGGTTTCCGTGGGGGTGAAACGGCACAGCTTCAGCAGTGGTATACAGATA
Source organism: Bacillota bacterium (assembly GCA_013540605.1). Lineage (GTDB taxonomy): Bacteria > Bacillota > Clostridia > Ch29 > Ch29 > Ch29. The sequence goes on along the minus strand of JABVCK010000004.1, from coordinate 159,197 downwards.
TAAATAATTCTATCGGTAAGACGCAGGCAAATAAAGCAGTCATGGGTTTTGCCGAAGAAATCAATGCATTGTATAAGCTTATAATGTACTACACAGCAGAACATGTTAAGGCAAATGAAATGCTTGAATCAATTATACGGGAACAGTATACCAAACTGCTGGAAAAAGCTTACGGCTATGTGCGGGGTAAATTTATATACGGGCTGTTCAGGTCCGGAAGCAAGGAATTCATCCCGAGACTCAAAGAGTATATTGGGCTGGTCAATAAGCCGTCCATCAGGAAGATATTCATTGATATGAGGAAAATTTCGGTTGTAGATGCACATGAACTGAAGGAATTGATCGATATAAAAAGGCGGTTGAAAGCGCAGGGCATTGAAATAAATATTATTGCAAACGGACCATATGCAAGAAGAATTGTAAATATTTTTGATTCAATTAAATCAATAGAGGAATTCAAGATGTTCAATACCGAACTGGATGCGGTTATAGGCAGGCATATTTGAAGTACAGGAGTAATATGATCTCCCAAAGAAAGGAGAAATGGTTGGATGAGCGATTACAGTATCATGATTGTTGACGATGAAGAAGGCATACTGGAGAATCTGAAAAGGAATCTTGTCCTTGCGGGCTATGAAAAGGTGGAAACCTACTCAAATCCTGTTAAGGCAGTAGAGATATTTAAGGAAAAGAAGTACCATATTGTCCTGACGGATATCGTGATGCCCGAAATGGATGGTATTGAACTGCTAAAGGAGGTAAGGGGGTACGACCCTCTGACACAGGTAATCATGATGACCGGTTTCTCCACCATCGAGAAGACACTGACTTGTCTGGAATATGGTGCAAACGATTATATTCTAAAACCTTTCAAAAGCAACGATTACGTTTTGGAAATTGTAGAGTACTCCGTGAAAAAGCTTGATAGATGGAAGGAAGCTATTAAAGGTATCGTAAAAACAGCATGTGAAGAGGATGTGTGACATGGACAAGGATAAAACAGGGTTCAATGAAAAAGAACTGGCAGCCTTCATTGAAAGGTTGGTAGGAGAAAAAGAAAGGTATCAGCAGGAGAAGATTGCACAAAAAATCGGAGATATGAAATTTGAACAAACTGCGGAATTTGTTGCCGAACTGCTTTATTCAGCTGATGCCTACATACGCAATATAGCCATTGAAATATTGGTATCTCTTGGAGAAAAGGCACTGCCGGCTCTGGAAAGGAAGCTGCTTGACAAGGACAGGAATATAAGGAAGTTTTCGCTGGATGCATTAAGGAATATAAGAACGGTCCAAAGCTGTGAAATAGCATTGAAAGCTCTTGATGACCCTGATGAAAATGTAGTGGAGGCGGTTGTCGAGGTTATTGCGGAACAGCAATATACTGAGGCGTCAGGGAGGCTTGCAGACATGCTGAAGAGGACAGACAGCGTATGGGTTCTTGATGCACTGATCAGGGCATTTGCCAGACTTGGGGTAAAAGGTATCACAGGTGAAATTGACGAAAGCATATTAAACCTTAGAGCAACTAATATTAAAAAAAGCATTCTGATAAATACACTGGTTAAAAGCCTTGGAACCATCGGTTCATCTCAGGATATAGAAAAGGTTTTGAATACATATTCGGTCGAATACAAAGTAGATGATTCGAATTTAATAATTGGGCTAAGCGGGCTGATTGTAAACAATAATGTATCTCTGCTTTCAAAGGCGGCTATTGCAGAAATTGAGAGGGTTTTCAAGGAGTACCGGGATTACAGCGACGCGGAACTGACACTACTTTTGATAGCTGCTTCAGTCAAACTGCAGCTCGTGTTTTTCCTGGACGATATTAAAGAAATAATTTTCTTGCACAAAGGAGAGGAATTCTTTATTGAAAGCCTTTTCGACCTTATTTGCACATTAAATGATATTCCCCATGATTTTATCAACAGGTTGCTGTATAGCGAGGAGCGTGAATTAATACTTATCGGGCTTAAGTTAATATATAAAAAGCATATATGCGGATTTAACAGTATTGTTGAAGAACTATGCAATTCGGAAGACAGCGAGCTGTCGAAATTGGCGATAAACATTATTTCAGACCTGGATTGCTACAGGAACATTAGCTTACTTGAAAGTTTTACGGATTTTAATGAAGAAGCGGCAAAAGTTGCTGTTGAAGGCATAAGCGTGCTGGATGCGAAGATTGTTGATTTTCTTTTTTCAAAACTAGAACATCAGAGCCAGAAAGTCAGGAAGGCTGCGTCGGCAAAGCTTGTTTCCCTTGCAAGTGAAATATGTATTGAAAGACTTGAGGGAATTGTAAAGCGCAACCGGGGCGAGGAAGGGATTGAAGCGCTGGAAGTTATGTTCAAATTTGACAGAAATCTTGCATGGAAATACATAACCGCCAGGCTGGACAGCTGGGATGACAGGGTTAGAACCAGACTTGTGGATATTGTCGTAGGAGGAGATGATTGCAATTTCTACAGCTTTATGGAAACATTGATCAATGATCCCTCGACTGCGGTAAGAAAAAAGGCAATAAAGACTCTGTGCAGGAGGATAGAAGATAGAAGTCTGCAATTGTTGGAAAAACTATTGCAGGACGAATCGGATGTCGCAAACAGGAAGGATATCATCTCAAACCTGTACAGGTTTAACAATGACAAAGCATTAAACATTGTAATTGAAGCAGCAGGAAACAGCGATGCATTGATTCGGCTGGCAGCTGTGAGGTCATTGGGATTGTTTGGCGATGAGAGGGCAAATAGTGTACTGAGAGAAATGTTGAATGACCAGGTCGAAGAAGTGAGAGAATCGGCAGGAGAAGCATTACACAGGGCAGAGGTGGTTAAATGATTTTAAGCGATGAATTGTTCGACAAGTTTGTTAAGCTGGTTTATAAGAAGACAGGAATATTTTATGATTACAATAAAAAGTACTATGTCCAGAAAAGGGTTGAAAAGCGTGCCGAAGCCCTGGAAATGGAAACATTGAGTGAGTATTACCAGATGCTCAAATTTACGGATGACCCGTCTGAGTTTGAAAAACTGATTAATGACCTTACAGTAAATGAAACATATTTCTTTCGTGATTTTCCACAGCTTAGAAACTTTGCTGAGGATGTTCTGCCTGTGGCCGCAAGAGAAAAAAGGAAAAGTAAAAAAATTAAAATATGGAGTGCAGCATGCTCCACGGGAGAGGAACCCTATACCCTATCCATTATCCTCCAGGAAATGCTGGACAAGCCTGATGAATGGGAATTACAGATCCTTGCTTCCGATATAAATACAGAGGTGCTGCAATTTGCCAGAATAGGGCTGTATGAGAACAGGGCAATCAAGGATGTACCGCCTGAATATCTGGAAAAATATTTTACAAAGCGTCATGACAAGTATCTTGTTAATCTGAATGTCCGAAGGCCTGTCACATTCAAGCGGATTAACCTGATGGACGAACATGAAATGAGCAGCATTAATGGGTGTGATTTTATATTTTGTAGAAACTGCCTGATATATTTTGATGATGAATCAAGAAGAAGCGTTTTATCCAGTTTTTATGAAAGCTTGAATCCTGGAGGCTTTATATTCCTTGGGCACTCGGAATCGGTGGGAAGGATATCGTCCGCTTACAAGGTTCAAAGAATAGGGGATACCATAGTTTATTCAAAGCCGAAATGAAGGAGGGGGCAGTATGAAGCAGAATACCAAAAAAAGAGTTCTGATTGTCGATGATTCTGAAATGGTCAGAAATTTCCACAGTTATATTATCAGAATGTTCGGTTACCAGACCGGGACTGCTGAAAATGGAGTGGTTGCCCTGGAAAAACTGCTTAGCGAAGAGTACCAGTTACTGGTAACGGATATCAACATGCCGAAAATGGATGGCTATGAATTGATAAAGAATGTACGCGAAAATGGTATTTCTATTCCTGTTATTGTAATTTCTACTGAATATGAATACAAGTCAAGATTCAGCGGTGTGGAACCCGGTCCCAGTTTGCACATGGTAAAGCCAACCGACCCTGAGAAATTGATTGCGACTATCAAAATGCTTCTTTAGGATTAAGGAGTGCAGATGATGAGCAGAGGATTTTATCTGGCTGATATTGATTTGGTTAAAATGTTTATTGATGAGTGGACCAGATGCCTGGAAGGACTTGAAAAGGAAATACTGAAGCTTGAAGTTCATTCGGATGACATCGAACTGTTAAATGATATTTTCAGAAGGGTTCACAGTATAAAAGGAGGGTCTTCCTTTGTGGGACTATCCGGTATAGCAAAGCTCAGCCATGAGATAGAGTTTACGCTGGATGCAATACGGAAGAGGAAGGCATCTGTTAATTCGGAACTTATAGACAGTTTGCTGCTGGCTGCAGACTTTTTAAACGGTTACATCAGTCAGCTCTGCGAAAGATTAAAAGAATATGATTTGTCCGGTGAGGATGGGGCAATTTATATAAACTTCGAGAATGAGCGGAAGGAAGAGGCGGTTCTGGAAGGCTTAAAGCAGGCACTGGAAAAGAGTGAAAAAAATGAGAAGGAAGAAGGGAAACCCGGGGAGAAAGAGGGGCAAGAAGAGGTCGGACTGGAGATACTGCAGACGGAGGAGTTTAAAAGCAGGCTGGCTGAGGGAATGAAGGAGCAGTTCCTCCTTGAAGGTACTGAACATGTCGAGCGGATCGAGAACCAATTGCTAATACAGCTGGACAAGAATGGAAATGATAAGGAAGCTATTAATGAAATGTTCAGAGCTATTCACAGCATCAAAGGCGGGATAGGAATTTACCTGGCAACGGTACTTCCACAAAGTCCATGTTATTCGGCTTTAAAGGAGCTTTCTGAAGTTGTGCATGCTTTTGAAAGCTTGCTGGCACTGATAAGGGACAGGGGACTTAAGTTTGAAAAGAATCTTATCGATTTGAGCTATGAGGTGATGGATTATTTAAAGACTTCCATGAGTGCTGTTGCTTCTGAAGAATACCATAACCTGCTTGCGGCAGGTATTCTTGAAAGAATTAACGGATACGTGTCATACCTTCAATCTATATCGGACAATGATACGGAGAGCCCTGCTAAACCAGACAGACTGGAACCTGGCAAAACTGCTGACATACAGCAGAAAAACAACATGACACAGAGCATCCGCGTCAGTCAGGAAAAGCTGGACAAAATGATGAACATGATCTCAGAGCTGCTTATTGCCAAGAACGCATTCATGCATATTTCATCAAGGTTGAATCTTGAATATGACCTTCCAGAAATGTCAAAGGAAGTAAAAGAAGTAGGGTTTTATATCAACAGAATCTCAGACGAGCTTCAAAATGCCATTATGTCCATAAGAATGGTAGAGATTAAAACGATATTTCAAAAAATGCCAAGGGTTATAAGAGATATATCCCAGAGTACCGGGAAAAAGATGGAACTGATTATGGAGGGTGAGGGCACAGAGATAGATAAAACAATCATTGAACAGATCAGCGACCCTTTGGTGCATTTGATACGCAATGCTGCAGACCATGGTGTAGAGGCTCCGGAAGAGCGGCTGTCGAAAGGGAAGCCTGAGGTTGGAAGAATTGTATTGAGGGCTTATAACAAGAACAAGCATGTCTACATTGAAATAGAAGATGACGGCAGGGGAATCGATGCGGAAAAATTGAAGAAAAAAGCGGTTGAAAAGGGCTTCATGACTGAAACGGAAGCCGATAGGATGAGCCGAGGCCAGTTGATAAATCTTATATTCCTCCCGGGCTTCAGTACTGCAAAACAGATTACGGAAGTATCAGGGCGGGGAGTTGGAATGGATATTGTAAAAAGCAATATAGAAAGGATTAATGGAAATGTCACTATTGAAAGTGTAGTGGATAAAGGAACAAAAATGATTATTCAACTGCCGCTTACTCTTGCAGTTTCACGCGGCTTGATTGTTGAAGTTTCCGGCGAAACATATATTTTCCCTTTGGAGTATATTGTTGAGACTGTAAAAATTAACTTTAATAATATCCACAGGTTTAACGAAAAATGCTTTGTACATCTCAGGGGAGATATCATTGGGGTTGAATGGCTTTGCAGGATTTTCCTTATAGGAGAAAGAGATACCGAAAAAGAAGAACTGAATGCGGTTATTATATCAAACGGTGCGGAAAAATACGCAATTATTGTAGACAAGCTTAAAAGCGAGCAGGAATTTGTTGTGAAAACATTAGACGGGCAGCTGGCGGCTATTCCAGGTATATCCGGCTCAACTCTGTTGGGCAATGGACAGGTTGTTCTGATTGTGAATCCGGTAGACATTATACAGCTTGCACAGAAATAAGATAACTTAAAGGCTATTATCAGCCAGGTTGAGACAACAGTAGTTGAACTGAGTTCGTCTCTGGGAAGTATTGAGCTGAATCTTGGTCTTGAAATATGATTTATATATACGGTGAATTGAAAAACTCAATTCATCATATATAGCATTTAATGAGTTTATAGGAAGGAGGTTTATTACTATGACCGGAAAACTGAGAAAATATGCTGTGCTTAACAACAAGGGAGGAGTGGGCAAGAGTACGATTGCAGTACACGTTGCACACGGACTTGCACTTAGGGGAAACAGGGTATTATTGATAGATATGGACGGACAAAATGATGCCAGCCTTTTTCTTGGATTTACGTCGGAAGATTATAAAAAGACTTTTTACGATTTTTTTGACAGGTATAAAAAAACCAAAGTTTCCGAATGTATCATCAATGCTAGAGAAAACCTGGATTTGCTGCCTTCAAGAAATATTGACCAAATTAATGCTGAGCTATACAGAGAGTCCAGAATAGACCTGGTTTTAAAGGAAAAATTGAAGGATTTGGAGGATATGGGCTACGATTACGTGATTATTGACTGCGGACCCCAGCGAAGCAAAATCAATGACGCAGTTTTGTGCTTTGTGGACGGTATTATTGTACCTGTTCAGGTAGAAGCGGCTTCTGTAAGAGCCATAGGGAATATTTATGAGTACCTTTCGGATTTGAGACTGGATTCAGGCATGGTTTCTCTGATAGTGCCCAACATGTACGATCAGAGGACCATTGATGGAAAAGAAAACCTGGAGTTTATTAAAGAGTTTTTTGCAGGTACTGATTTGCTGATTCAGCCTGTGCACAGAAGGATTAAGATTACAGAGGCCGGCAAGCTGGGGAAAACTGTTTATGAATTTGATGAAGAGTCTTCAAAGCAATTTGATCATATCGTTGAAAGGCTGGTGAACATTGATGCCGGGGAGAAGCAGTAAAAAAAGCCAGAATAATTTTGAAAAAATTAAAAGGGAAATTAGCAGGAAAAAAAAGACAGCCGAGTTACAGCAAATACCGGGTACTTCGACAGTAGAAATGGAAAATACAGAAGTAAAGCACCCTTTGCTGGTTGACAGCCCTGTCCAGACAGAGAATGAACGCATGCCGGCAGCGATGAAGAAAGCTGATGATGCAAAAAATGATTATGACACAAAGGCTGAATTTGAAGAACGGAATATGGTTGAAGAAGTGTTGCAGGATGAAGAAAAGGAATCGGCAAAGGATAATAAAATTGAGATGGTAGTGTTCCGTGTAGGAGAAGAAGAATTTGCATTTATATTAAGCAATGTGAAAGAAATCATCAGGGTGCCTGACATGACGAAGGTTCCGGGTGCACCGGTTTATATTGCCGGTTTGTGCAGCCTGAGAGGAGAACTGTTGCCTGTTATTGACAGCCGCAAATGGTTTGGTATGCCGGATAAGGAGTGCAATGGGAGCAGCAGGATTATTGTTACCGATATTCATGGGAAGAGGGTTGGAATAATATCGGATAAGGTTTCGGAGGTATTAAGCACGGAGGAAATATACATAAAGGAGCCACCCGAGAGCATTAGGGGGATTGATGGAGGAGTTATCAACGGTATACTTGTGCTTGACAATGGAAAAAGAATAATCATGATTCTCGATGCTGAAAAAATTGTAAAAGCCGGAGAGTTCGACAGCCATGCAAATTATCAGAAAGGGCTGTCAAAAATGGAACTGGCGGGTTCAAACACAAAAGTGGAGGAAGAACAAATAATTGTTTTTGCCTTAGGGAATGAAGAGTATGCGGTCAATATAAATGATGTGAAGGAAATCATAAGGCTTCCTAGTATAATGAAGGTTCCAGATACGGCGAATTATATTGAAGGGGTCATTTCTATCAGGAACCATCTTCTTGCAGTAATCAATTTGGGAAAACTTCTGAATGTGAATTGCAAAGAGCCGGATGAATACAGCCGTGTTGTAATCATTGATACAGGAAGCTTCACATATGGTGTGATTGTTGACAGGGTGTTCGAGGTTGCCCATATACAGAAGGATTCATTCAAGAAGCATTTCCAGATTGCAATCAGTAAGGGTACAGAGTTCATCAAAGGGTTTGTTAATCTGAATAATGGCAAAAGGCTTGTAATGGTGCTGGAAACCAATAAGATAGTCAATTTTAAGGATTTAACCGATATTTGCGACGGCGGACGGGAGGAAGCCGTCAAGGATAACTCAATGAAGCTCAATTTAAATGATTATAGTATTGAGCACATTGTAATATTTAAAATTGCAAATGAAGAATATGGAATCAGGATCAATCATGTTCAAGAAATTAACAGAATGAGCGAACTTGTGCGCTTCCCGGGTGCTCCCGCTTTTATTGACGGAATGGTTGATTTGAGAGGGGAAGTAATTCCTATACTCAATCTTAGAACACTATTTGCGATAACAGATATACATTCTCTTGACTCTTCCAAATTTTTAGTTATAGAGTATCAAAAAAAGAAGATAGGTATTTTGATAGATTCGGTTTCTGAAGTTTTGAGGTTTTCAAAGGAGTTTCTTGAAGAGACTCCGGAGGTGATTTCCGCAAATGATAAAAACAGATATGTTGATTCTATTGCCAAACTTGGTGATGGCAAAAGAGTTATTCAAATACTTAACCTTGCTGCAGTGCTAAATTTTATATAATTATAATGAAAAGGACATGAGAGATTTTTGCCCGTATACAGGAGATATAAAAGCTTTGAAGGATATTTCAGGCAACTTTGCCTGTAAGACGTTGTTGCTGCTAGTGATATCAATTGATATGCGATACTCAACAGATATACCGGAAATGATCGGTTGGACTGATTGAATTATTACTTCCGTGGAGGGACAGGAGGCAAGTAATGCTTAGAATTGATGGAATTTTCAATTTAAACAACTATGACAAAAGTGCTTACTGCGACAGTATCACGGGGCTTCCCGACAGAAGCTACCTATATAGAGCATTCAGGCAGATTTCCAGCGATAACAGGCTGGCAGAACATAATATATCCGTCGCCTTTATGCTTATAGAGTTTGACAAATACAAGTATATAAATGATGTCTTTGTAGGACACAGGTATGTCGAAGAGTTTTCAAGGCTTTCATTCGGATTGTTGAAGGAATGTGTCGGCGGATTGGGTCTGGTTTTCAGCTTTACCGGTAATGAATTTATAATAATTGCTCCTCATGCTTACGGTGACGAAAGACCGGTTGCCGTATTGGCGGAAAGTATTATTGACAGGATGCGCAATTATGCAAAAATAAGCTCCTATGAAATTTCAAGTACGGCCAACATTGGCATTTCATTATTTCCAAAGCATTCCGGAGATATCGATGAACTGTTGGAATTTGCCGATATGGCGCTTTACGAAGCAAAGACAGGTGGAGAAAACACTTATAGCTTCTACAGCCACGAGCTTGGCTTGTATATGCGAAAAAAGGCAGATGTTTTTCTCAGTCTGAAAAAAGCAATTGACAATAATGAGCTTTATCTGGAATACCAGCCCCAATTTGATTTAAAATGCAGCAGTATAACCGGAATTGAAGCACTCATGAGATGGAAGAGCAGGAAGCTTGGGAATGTTCCCCCGTCGGATTTTATTCCAATCGCAGAAGAAACTGGATACATCATGGAACTGGGGAGATGGCTGATTGGAAATGCCTTTGATATGTGCTGCAGGTGCTGCAAAAGGGGGCTTTCTTTAACTGTGAGTCTGAATATATCTCCCATACAGCTTCAAGACAAGAACCTGCTGGACTTAATAAGATTCAACCTGAAAAAGCATGGCATACCTCCTTCCTTTATTAAATTCGAAATTACTGAGAGCCAGGCAATAATATCGAACAAGAAAAACATAGGGATGTTGAATGAAATAGCAGACCTTGGTATTGGAATCATTATTGACGATTTCGGTACCGGATACTCTTCTCTCAACTACATAGCCCAATTCCCTATTGAGGGAGTCAAGATAGACAGATCATTTATCAGCATGCTGGAAAAGAACAGTAAAATGGAAGCTGTTATTGATGCAATAATCCATTTGTCTAGAATATTGGGAATAAGTGTCACTGCAGAGGGGGTTGAGACTCGGGAGCAGTTTGAGAAGCTGAAGAGGATGTCATGTGACAAGGTGCAGGGATTTTACATCGGCAGGCCCATGACTGCTGAAGGGCTGGAGAAAATAATATTATAGCAGTAAACTTACCGGTTATTCGGGGCCACTATCCCCGATATTACGCATATTTTACTGCATTTAACAGGTTATGGGTCAAAATACCCCAACCTACCCATGTGCTTGTTCCACTGTACCCACGGGAAAGACTACGGTCAAGCCCGTATTTGCGTTTGAGAAGACTGATTTTTGCTTCTGACCCTGCTCTCCAGTGTACCAGTCTTTTAAACCATCGGCTTTTTTCCGTTCCGCCCGGGCTTTGGATTTCTTCCCTTTGCAGGTATGGCTACTTTCTTTACCCCTGCTTCTTTAAGTTTACTCTCATTAGTTTTAGAGCCATATCCCCGGTCAGTAGTTACAGCATCAGGTACGTGCCCAAAGGTTTCCTCATGACGGTCTACAGCATCCATTAGAAGCGTATTGTCACCACTCATTTGAATACTTTAACACCATAAGCCTTATATATGGCCGAATTGGCACTGAGCCCCTACCGATAGTCACATTGAATCTCTCGATAAAAGGTTCTTCAAACCTTTCATCATTAAGGATTTGGTCTACCTTAGCAAGATCCGACGGTAATTTTAATATTTCCGGAGGCAGCAGCAGTTCAACCATTGAAATTTGATTAGCTGCGATTTCGGGGTAGTCCAGTCTTAACATTAGCAAACACCTCTCAGGATTTAACTTATTTGTTGTATATTGTATATATTCGACATTTTACCGCAAAAATCCTGCTGAGATGTTGATTTTTCAAGGCTCAAAGCCCCTGTTTTTCAGGGGACACTACGTAAGTATGAATGTTAACTGGCAGCGAAAAGGGAAAGGTTTCACATGTATTTGTATGTATCAATATTAAAATAGTGATATAATAATTCAGTAAACATAAAAAACGAGGTGCTGGCTGTGAGAAAGACCGACATATATGTGTTTTCCCTGCTCGTTGCTACATATGTAATCTGGTCCAATTCCTTTATAGCGATAAGCTACTTGAGACAGAGCGTATCCTCCCTTGACATTGTCATGTTGAGGTTTATCCCGGTAGGCTTGATAAGCCTTGTGGTTGTAGCTGCGAAATACAGGCGGGAGTTTATCGAGATAGTTAAAAAGCACCCCGTGAGATTGGCGGCTATGGGGCTGACAAACGTAATAATATACAACCTATTGACTGCCTACGGCCTTACCTATATAAACGCCAGCGCCGGGTCGCTCCTCATTGCGCTGAACCCGCTGTTTACAATGCTGCTTGCCGCCAGGTTTTTGAGGGAGTCCCTCACCAGGGGCAGGGTCATCGGAACAGTGCTTTCGTTCATAGGGTTGATAATCGTGGTGGTATTCGGGAAAGTGGGTCTGGAGGAAAGCACCTTCATACCCCTCGATAAGGTCCACTATGCCCTGATGGTCATTCTGGCGACCCTCAGTTGGGCGGTGTACACCATACTGATAAAGCCTCTGATGTCCAGCTACTCGCCCCAGGGACTGAACTATATGATTCTCCTGGTAGGCAGCGCTCCGCTGTTCCTGGGAATCAATAAGAGGTTTATAAACGTGGTGGCAAACCTTGATGCCATGCAGATTTTCTCTGTGTTTTTCCTTGCGGTCATGTGTACGGTCGTGGGCTACAGCTTGTGGCTGACCGCGGTGAAATACTGGACGGCTTCCAATGTGTCCCTGTTTGCCTTCCTTAACCCACCCCTTACGGCAGTATTTTCCTATATCTACTTCGGCAAAGGTATTTCCCCGTTATTTTTCATAGGGGGAGTAATCATGCTTGCCGGCATAATAATAGCCACAAACCAGAAAATAGCGGAAAGAATTAAGGGAAAGCCGGTTGTAATTGAGTAAAATATTCACTGGCTGGGTAGATTGAATAATGGTATATATGCAATATTCGGGTGTCCGGGTGCCCCCTGACACCTAGATGGAAAACTGTACGGAAAGTACGGCAGGGAAAGGAGGATAAAAATGTCCAAGAGCGTGCTGCATGTGAGCGGGATGAGCTGCAACCATTGTGTCATGGCAATAAAGAAGGCTGTTGGCAGCATCAGTGGAGTAACGAACGTGGAAGTGAGTCTGGAGAAGGGGACGGTTACGGTTGACTACCAGGAAGGACTCAATCCTGAGGAGGTCAAGAGGGCAATAGAGGACACAGGTTATGATGTGGTATAGAACGGAAAGGGTATCCGGCCGGATACCCTTTTTACATCTGCTACGCGGGTATTCCTTGCTGCGGAATGCCCCAAATATATGACAATTACGTCATATGACAAGATTGTCATTTTGGATGTATTGTGCTATTATAGTGTCAGGGGGCATACCTCCTATCAGTGGCCAGTGGTCAGATGGCAGAGATCAGTTATCAGTTGCCAGTTACCAGAGCATAAGATAGTGCTAAAGGGAAAAGGCCTATAAGGCTTACCCTAGCACCTGCGATCTGCGATCTGCGATCTGCGATCTGCGATCTGCGACCTGCGATCTGCGATCTGCGACCTGTGATCTGTGAACTACTAACTACTAACTATGAAGGGATGTCCCCAATATAGTTCAGGACATTAATTTTGGGAGATGATAGCGTGCCAAAGGACACTTTCAATAACCTGAGTGATGATAAGAAACGGAAAATCTTTAACGCCGCCGTGCAGGAGTTTGCAACCCGGCGTTTCAGCGAGGCATCCATCAACCAGATTGTCAAGACCGCAGGAATATCCAGGGGCAGTTTCTACCAGTATTTTAACGACAAAGAGGATATCTACCTTTACATGCTCACGGAAATCGGTAAGGAAAAACTGGAGATTATAGGCTGTGCAGAAGTCTTGAAACCTGATGCTGACTTTTTTGAAGCCTATCTGCATATGGCCAAGGTTGCGCTCGAATGGGTTAAGACAAAGCCGGAATATAACCGGATAGGTATGCTGATGGAGATGGATGATAGCGAGTTCATAGCCAAACTCCGTGCGATTTCGATCGAAGGTTTTGCTAAACTGAAAGGGATGATCGAGCGTGACAAGCAGCGAGGCCTCATCAAGCCGGAAATTGATTCCGACCTGATCGTGGATATGATTTACACGCTTATGATGCACTTTCTTAAAGAATATTACCGGGCCGGTTCGGACGAGGATATGCTAAAAAGGGCCAGTGATATCATCAAAATAATTAAGGAAGGAATCGCAATTGTTTAAAGCCAAGTTTAAGTGCTTCAGGGGGGATATGTATGGAAAAGGTGCTTCTCAAAGCAGAAAACCTGAGCAAAATATATAATATGGGTGAGGTCACTGTGGAGGCTTTAAGGGATGCATCCTTTTGCATCTATGAAGGTGAATTTGTGGTAATCCTCGGGCCAAGCGGTTCGGGTAAAAGCACCCTGCTCAACATAGTAGGCGGTATGGATACACCAACCCTGGGCAAAGTCTCTTTTAAAGGCCGGGAGATAAACGGCATGAACGATAACGAGCTGACTAGGTACAGGAGAGAAAACATAGGTTTTATATTCCAGTTCTACAACCTGCTTCCCAACCTGACGGCGAGGGAGAATGTGGAACTCGTTACGGATATAAGCTCAAACCCTCTGGATGTTATGGATGTGCTGGATAAAGTAGGCCTGCGGGACAGGGCGGACCATTTCCCATCCCAGATGAGCGGCGGAGAGCAGCAGCGCATAGCGGTGGCAAGGGCTGTGGCAAAGAACCCCGAGATGCTGCTGTGCGATGAGCCTACGGGCGCTCTCGATAATATTACGGGCAGAGTGGTGCTCAGGGTGTTGAGAGATATTAACAGAGATATGGGTAAAACCGTTGTGGTGATCACTCACAATGCCGCCATAGCGGATATGGCTGACAGGGTGGTTTACCTGAGTAACGGCAGGATAGCGGATATTAAGAAGATAGATAATCCTATAGACCCTGAAAGGATTGAGTGGTAATGAACAAGCTCAGCCTGATGACCCTTAGGGATATAAAAAACAACAAGGGACAATATATGGCGGTTATACTGGTGGTCGTAATAGGCATAGCCCTTTATAATGCATCGTATATGTCCTACCAGAACCTGAAAACATCAACGGAATTTTACTATGAAGAATACCAGCTGCCTCACCTGTTTATCAGGCTGAACAAATCGCCGGAAAGCATAGTAAAAAGCATAGAGAGGGTTGAGGGCGTATCCAGGGTACAGGGAAGGATGGTATTGGACGTACCCATGGACATACCGGGTTATGAGGGCAAGGTTGAGGCCCGTGTCGTATCAGTACCGCCATTGAATGACGACGCTTTGAACAGGGTCCATATAGAGGCGGGCAGGTATATTTCCGGGGATTACCAGGGCATGGCCCTTGTTGAGAAGCAGTTTATGGATTTCCATGGCCTGGATATAGGAAGCGCCGTATCCCCCATAATCAATGGCAAAAGCATAAGGCTTTCTGTCCAGGGGAAGGCTGTCAGTCCAGAGTATATATACCCGGTACCATCGGCCCAGGAGGCGATGCCGGACAATGAGAGGTTTACAATCCTGTACCTGGAGCACGGATTTATGCAGCAGCTGTTCGGGTACGAGGGTATGGTCAATGATATTGTTGTGGGTTTAAATGATGAAAGCGAAGTTGAAACGGTAAAAAAAGAACTTGAGGATATGCTGAAACACTACGGATTAATATCCGTCATCGGGAGGAAAGACCAGGTCAGCTACATGATGATGGAAAATGAGCTAAAACAGCTCGAATCTATGGGCCTTGCATATCCGGTAATATTTCTCCTTATAGGTTCAATAGTGATATATATGCTTCTTTTAAGACTGGTGGACAACCAGCGGCGGCAGATAGGGGTGCTTATGGCCCTTGGTTTTACTAAGAGGGCAATATTGTTTCACTATCTGGGGTATGCGCTGTTTGTAGGGCTTGCGGGTTCTATGCTGGGAAGCCTTGCCGGAGTATGGCTGGGCGGAGCGCTTACCAGATATTATCTGGTATACTTCAATATACCCGTATTACAGGTAAAGACTTATATAGGCGTCATTGCCGCCGGCATATTGATGAGCCTTGCCTTCTGCGGCATAGCGGGCCTGAATGCGGCGAAGAGGGTGCTGAAGATTGCCCCGCCCGAGGCTATGAGACCTGTCGCCCCTGCCGGGGGTAAAAAATGGTGGGGGGAAAGGATGCTGCCCTTCTTCGGCAGGATGGGAATAACCTGGCGGCTTACCTTCAGAAATATGTGGAGGAACAAAAAAAGGACAATATTTACGGTTTCCGCCATAGCTATGACGGTGGGACTGATGATATCCATACTGCTTATGCTGGATTCTGTGGACTACCTTTTTGACAAGGCCTTCGGAGATGCATTATCCTATGATTATAAGGTAGTATTTACCAGGGATATGCCACAGGGTATTATTAATGACCTTAGTGAGTTCAGAGAAATCAGATATGCAGAGCCGATGGCCGAGTACCCCTTCAAGCTGAAGAACGGGTGGAGGGAAGAGGATGCAATGGTAATAGGTATTCAGGATCAATCCGAGATGTATCATCTGACCGACTTAAGCGGCGGACGTGTAGATGTCTCCGGGGAAGGTATACTGCTCTCGGATGGGCTGGCCCGGGATCTGGGGGTAAAACCCGGAGATATATTAAAACTTGAATCCCTTTACAAACCCGGAGTCGAGCAGGAGGTAATTGTGAAGGGATTTGTAGAACAGTATATGGGCAGTAATGGCTTTATGGAGCTTGGAAAGCTCAACAGCACCATGGGGGAAGGTTCCACCATAAACAGCGCCCTCATACGCATAAGGTATAACAGCGGAGCGTTTCTGAAGGAACTGGAAGATATGCCCTTTGTCCGGAGCGTACGGGCTCCGGATGATATGGTAAGGCAATATAACGAATACATGGATTTGGTATATGCATACATTGGAGTTATAGTAACCCTGAGTTGTATAATGGGTTTTGCCATAATTTACAATACTACAACCATAAGTATAATGGAAAGAAAACGTGAACTGGCTTCCCTGAGGATAATGGGCTTTACGAGCAATAAAGTGGCCGAGCTGATTTTTAACGAGAATACGGCGGTCAGTGTCATTGGATTGATGGTGGGTATGCCCCTTGGCAGGGCTATGGGGGCACAGATATTAAAAAATGTCCCCGAGGATATGATGAGCTTGCCGCTGGTAGTATATCCAAAGACTTATATGCTGGCGGCGGCTACCGTTGCGTTATTTGTATTTCTGGCTCAACTGGCAAACATGCGGAGGATTTCAAGGATGGACCTGGTTGAAGTCATGAAGAGTAGAGAATAGAGGGGGTGATCGCATGATTGTAAAGATGTTTAAAAGGATTAGGGAAGCCGTAAAGCAAAGAAAAAGGGTATTTTGGGTTGCTGTAATTGCTGTTGTTCTGATTGCTGCGTTTTCTGCGCAAAGGGCAGGTAAGGCTGTAGAGGTGAAGGCTGATTTCCCTGTGGTGGGAGATATCAAGAATATAGTCGAACAGACCGGGGAAATTGAAACTGCCAAAAAACAGGATGTATATGCCCTGTACGGGGGCCGGGTGAAGAATATACCGGTGGAAATAGGGCAGCATGTTGAGGAGGGCCAGCCCTTGATAGAGTTTGACCTGGAGGATTTGAACATCAGGCTGGGGCAGGCCCAGGCCCAGCTTGCCCAGGTGCAGGAGAATGCGGTGGCGGGCGCTGAGATAGCCGGGGCGTTAGCTGAATTCCAGAGGGCGGCTGTAGAACGGGAGAGGGCCGCGGAAAACCTCGAAAGTGCCGCATCCCTTTTTGAAATGGGGGCGGTGAGCGAGTTGGATTACCAGCAGGCCAAAGATGCCTATGAGCTTTCGGAGCTGCAGCTTAATGCCGCCATAGCAGCACTGGAGGCGGCAAAGAAGGGCGAAACGGTTCAGCAGGCTTCCATGGCTGCGGCCCAAGCCGAAGTGCTGCTAATCCAACGGCAGTTGGAGGAAGGGAAACCCCTGGCAAATATGAAGGGTATTGTGCTTGAAAAGAATTTCGAAAAGGGGATGATAATACCCCCCGGCAGTTTGATTATGAGAATCGGTGATCCGGACAGCCTCCAGGCGAGGTGCATGTTCCTCGCGAGTGAAGCGATTGATATAAAGCAGGGTGATGCGGTTATCATCAAGGGAGACATACTCAAGAAACAAACACTCAATGGGAGGGTAAAGAAGGTATTTCCCCAGGCGGTGAAGGTAATGTCCCAGCTGGGGGTTGAGCAGCAGAGGGTACCCGTTGAGATAGAATTCCTTGAGAGCCATGAAAACCTTAAACCCGGATTCAGTGTGGATGTTGAAGTCATAACGGAAGAAATAAAGGGTGTTCTGATGGTACCGAAGGATGCCGTTTTTGAAATGAATGGCGATGACTATGTCTTTGTTATAGACGGCGGCAAGGCAAGGCTCAGGAAAATCGTTGCCGGAGCTGAAAATAAGGATTGGGTACAGGTTATTGAAGGGTTGGACGAAAAGGATAGGGTAATCATCGATCCGCCAAAGGACATAGGAGAAGGCGTCCGCGTCAAGGAAAAATAATAGCGAAGCCGGTGCAAAAGCACCGGCTTCAGCTTTAAGCATGCGCTGCCTTTTCATGAAGCCTCATCTTCTGTGAACTACGAACTACTAACACGAACTAGCACCTAGTACCTGCGATCTATATTCTATTTATTACAGCTCTACCTTCTGCCCCAGCCCTTCCTGAAGCACCCGGTCATATATCATCTTTGCCGCAACCACATCGAGCACAGCAAAGCCTACCGTTTTGAATACGGTTATCTCATCCGCCTTTTCCCTGCCGGCGATTCTCCCGAGGACAACTTCGCCCAGTTCTCCAGTGATGCGGTTTCTGTCTATGATTCCCTTACGCATCGGGATAATGAGGTCCCCTGCCTCTTCAAGGGCTGCTTCCCTGGCGTCAACGTATATCTTATCCGCCCTCGCTATCAGCCGTTCATCCAGCTCCTGCATTTCAGGGGTGTACGCTCCGACGCCGTTGATATGGCATCCTTTTTTCACTAAGGTACCGTTAAACACCGGATTGCGGGAAGTGGTGACGGTTGTTATTATATCGGCATCGTCCACCGCCTCTGCCGGGCTGCTTGCCGGAACAATCTCCGCCCCATATTGTTTAAGCTCCGACTGCATTCTCGCAGCAAACTCCCGAGCCTTATCAAAATCTATGTCATATACCCGGACGCGTTCCAGTTTCCTGGCAGCCAGCATTGCTTCAAGCTGGGTTGCCGCCTGGCCTCCCGTGCCAAAAAGCGCCCCGGCCTTTGAATCCTCCCTTGCGAGCATGTCAGAAGCCGCACCTGCAGCCGCACCGGTGCGAAGCTGAGTCAGGTAGGTACCATCGATAAGAGAGCATACCTCTCCGGTTTCACCGTCCAAAAGCACCATGGTGGCAGGAACTACAGGTTTGCCCCTGGATGCGTTGCCGGGAAAGACCGAGACAATCTTTACACCGGTGCTGTCCAAACCTTCAACGTAGGCCGGCATGAACAGGTTCTGGCCTTTATACCTGGGAACATCTATACTGGTCCTCAGGGGAGCGACCGCCTTGCCGTCGGAGTACATCTCAAACGCTGTTTTGTCCGCCTCTATGGCATCCCTCATAGAAAAGACCTTCTTGATATCCGCTTTGCTTATGAGAAGCAATACTTCCACCTCCAGATATTATTCTACAATAGTTTTCTGCATAATTTGAACAATACCTTCCTGGCATTATATATTTACTTTTATGCCGTTGAATACTAATTAACCATATAGCATAAACTTTAAAAAACGGTGCTGAGGAGGCAATGGGATGGCCGGGAAGATTGAGGTGCTTCGGAATAATGGGTGCGGGGTCATTGAGGGAAGGATTATGCACTGCTATTGGTTTGCCCTGGTTCAAACGGAGCCGACTGAACACGGGATTAATCCGAAGACGCTGCTGAAGGGCGGAGGCAGGGTATCAAGGCTGTGCGTCTATTCAGGAATCAAGAGGCAGGAGACCATCGCGGAGTATTCAAGGGGATGGGTAAACCTGAAATACAATTACATTGAAGTCGTCGAAGAGCTGGTCAATTATCTTGAAAGAAGATACTCACTGAAAATCGTCAAATAAGGCGGGTTACTGGCAAACATATACTTGCAGGATTTTACTTTCACATATAGAATTAATGTGGTATACCGGATTAAAACCAGCGTAAACTATTTGACTATCGAGGTGCGTTATGAACTTGCCGAATCTCCTTACTTCCATCAGATTTCTGCTAGTGCCTGTATTTTTTGTTGTATTTTACTCAAATTTGAAGAACAATATTACTCTATCCATGCTTGTGTTTGTTCTTGCAGGGATTACAGACATTCTGGACGGCTATATAGCAAGGAAATACGGTAAGATAACGAGGTGGGGCATCATATTTGACCCCCTTGCCGATAAACTGATGCTGCTGTCGGTGCTTTACGGGCTGACCGATAAGGGGTATCTGCCCGTATGGGTGATAGCCGTTGTTGCCGGTAAGGAGATATTTATGGCAGTGGGTGCTGCGGTCCTGTATTTCACGCAGAACAAAACGGTGATTCCGGCAAACCGGCTGGGCAAAGCGGCAACAATACTCTTTTATCTTTCAATAGTAGCGTTGGTGCTTGATCTACCCTTTGGGTGGTATCTGATTATAATTGCCGTTGCGGTTACAGTAACTGCCTTTATTAGATATGCCACTAATTTCCGGACGATAAAAAAGGGTACGATTTAAAATATTATTCATGGGAACGGGGATGAACAATGGAGGAAAAATTAAAGGCTGAGATTGTTGAATGGATCAAGTACATAGTATTTGCGGTAGCGGTGGCGATATTGATAAGAAGCTTTATCTTCATGACTGTAAAAGTCCCGACCGGGTCAATGTATCCCACCATTAAGGAAGGGGACGTTTTACTGGTCAATAGGCTTGTATACCGGTTTGGACCGCTGGAGAGGGGCGATATAGTGGTATTCAGGCTGCCGGATAACCCCAAGGAATTGTATATTAAAAGATTGATCGGTTTAGGCGGAGAAACCGTTGATATAAGCGATAATACCGTATTCATCGATGGAAACCCGCTGGAGGAAGGGTACGTCAAGGTTGTCATGGAGGGCAGTTTTGGTCCGTACTCAGTACCTGCGGAGCATTATTTTATGATGGGAGACAACAGAAACAACTCAAGGGACAGCCGGTACTGGAACAACAAATTTGTTCCCCGGAGCCAGGTGATCGGCAAAGCGTTTTTTGTGCTTTGGCCGATAAACAGGTTTGGTGTGCTTAAATAGTGGTGTGCTTAAACAGGTGTGGGTAAATAGTGTTGACAAAATTGTCATATAATATATAATAAATTTTAATAGTTTTAAAAGACTGATGTATGGTCGGTAAAGGCGATGAAGTAGAGGAGTAAACAGGCTTCAGCCCCAAGAGAGGGTGTTCACCGGCTGAAAGGCACCCGGCGTATCCTGTTGAAGGTAGCTACCGAGCTGTCCGGGTGAAATAGCAGTAGTCCGGGCCGGGTTCAGCCGTTAACCTGATTTGAGAGCCCTTACAGGGAAATAAGGTGGTACCGCGAAGCTTGCCCTTCGTCCTTCTAGGACGGAGGGTTTTTTAGCGTAAGGGGGCAGTTGTCAGATATAAGATGCCAGATACCAGTTGTCAGACACCAGTTACCAGTTGCCAGTACATGGGGTAAAGCTTAGTACCAGTTATCAGTTGCCAGTTGCCGGTTTTTAGACATCAGGGAAGTGCTTATTGGGTAAAAACCCAAAAGCATAACCCGGATATCTGTGAACTGTGATCTAATACCTAGCACCTGTGTCCGTGAACTACGAACTACCAACTACGAACTACGAACTACGAACTGATACCTGCGGACTGCGATCTAGCACCTAGTACCTGTGATCTGTGAACTGTGATCTGCCAACTACTAACTACGAACTATCAACCAGAAAATAAAGGAGGCGTTAAATATGCAGCAAGTTAAAAAATTGGATGACAGGTACAACCCGAAAGATTTTGAGGATAGGCTTTACCAATGGTGGGTAGATGAAGGATTTTTTACACCGGAGGTTGATGAAAGCAAGAAGCCCTTTACAATAGTTATTCCGCCGCCAAATATAACAGGACAGCTCCATATGGGTCATGCCCTTGACAATACCATACAGGATATACTCATAAGGTGGAACAGGATGAAAGGGGTGCCCACCCTCTGGCTGCCCGGGACCGACCATGCCAGCATCGCAACTGAGGTGAAGATAGTTGAGAAGATGGCGGAGGAAGGCTTGACCAAGCAGGACCTTGGCAGGGAAAGATTCCTGGAGAGGGCGTGGGAATGGAAGGAAGAATTCGGCGGAAGGATTATAGAGCAGTTGAAAAAGCTCGGAAGCTCCTGCGATTGGACCAGGGAGCGGTTCACCATGGATGAAGGATGCAGTGAAGCGGTTAAAGAATTCTTTGTAAGCCTCTATGAACGGGGACTGATTTATAGGGGGGACAGGATAATAAACTGGTGCCCCACATGCAAAACATCGCTTTCGGATGCCGAGGTTGAACACCAGGAAAAGGAAGGGAACTTCTGGTATATTAAATATCCTCTTAAAGAAAGCCAGGATTTTGTGGTTGTTGCAACAACCAGGCCGGAGACAATGCTGGGGGATACCTGTGTGGCGGTACACCCCGAAGATCCAAGGTACAGCAAGTATATAGGGAAGACAATAATACTGCCGCTAATGGGCAGGGAGATTCCGATAGTGGCCGACGCCCATGTTGACGTGGAAAAGGGCACCGGAGCCGTAAAGGTTACACCGGGCCATGACCCCAACGACTTCGAGATAGGTGAAAGGCACGGGGTGGAAAAGATAAGGATAATGAACGATGACGGGACCCTGAACGCCCGCGCCGGTAAGTACCAGGGAATGGATAGATACGAAGCGCGGAAGGCGGTTATCAGGGACCTGGAATCACAGGGCCTCCTGTTGAAAACCGAAGAGATAAAACACAGCGTAGGACACTGTTACCGGTGCGACACTGTAGTTGAACCGCTTATATCAATGCAGTGGTTCGTCAGGATGAGGCCATTGGCGGAGCCGGCCATTGAAGCTGTTAAGAGTGGGCGTATCCGGTTTGTCCCGCAGAGGTTCGACAAGATATACTTCCACTGGATGGAGAATATAAAGGACTGGTGTATATCAAGGCAGCTGTGGTGGGGGCACAGGATACCCGCGTATTATTGTGGAGAATGCGGCGAGACAATAGTATCAAGGGAGGAACCCAAAGAGTGCTCGAAGTGTGGAAGCCAACGCCTGGAGCAGGATCCCGATACCCTTGATACGTGGTTCAGTTCGGGGCTATGGCCCTTTTCTACCCTTGGCTGGCCGGAAAAGACCGGTGACCTGGAGTATTTCTACCCCACCAGTGTATTGGTGACGGGCTATGATATCATATTCTTCTGGGTTGCGAGGATGATCGTTTCGGGGCTGGACCAGATGGAAGAAATACCGTTCAAGGATGTATTGATTCACGGACTGGTGAGGGATTCCGAAGGCAGGAAGATGAGCAAATCCCTCGGGAACGGCATAGACCCCCTCGAAATCATTGAAGAGTACAGCGCCGATGCCCTCAGATTTACACTGGCTACCGGCAATGCTCCCGGAAACGATATGCGATTCTACATGGAGAGGGTAGAGGCCTCGAGCAATTTTGCGAATAAACTGTGGAATGCATCAAGATTTGTGCTCATGAACCTGGAAGGGCTTGATACCGATGGCTCTGAGCAGGGGATACAGGAACTGCCACTTGAACTGTCGGACAGGTGGATACTGTCCAGATATAACAATCTGGTAAAGGAAGTAACCGAAAGCATAGAGAAGTATGAACTGGGTCTGGCAGCACAAAAACTGTACGATTTCATCTGGTCCGAGTACTGTGACTGGTATATCGAGCTTGTTAAATACAGGCTTTATGGGGACAACAATGCTTCCAGGGAAGCGGCTCAAAAAACCCTGTGCTATGTTCTGGACAGGGTGCTAAGGCTGCTGCACCCCTTTATGCCCTTTGTGACAGAAGAAATCTGGCAGCATGTTCCCCATGAAGGCAAAACCATTACCCTGGCAAGGCTGCCGGAATACCAGGGCTCCCTGGATAACCCGGAGGCAGAAAAGGATATGGGTTTGGTAATGGATGCCATTAGGGCGGTACGGAATATAAGGGCCCAGATGGATGTCGCTCCCTCACGGAAAGCCAGGATTATTGTGGTTGCAGAGGACGCTGAAACGAGGGGTGTGTTTGAAAGGAACAAACCCTATATTGAAAAACTGGCATCAGCCTCGGGGGTAAGCGTAATGGAAGGCAAGGAGGGTATTCCCGGCGACGCCGTGGCCGCTGTTATTGAAGGGGCGGAGGTTTTTATACCCCTTGATGAACTGGTAGACATTGACAGGGAGATTGACAGGCTGGAAAAGGAAAGGGAAAGACTGGAGCAGGAGCTTCAGAGGGTGACGGGCAAGCTATCCAACAGAGGCTTCCTGGATAAAGCGCCCAGGGACGTGATTGAGGCGGAGCAGGAAAAGGAAAAAAAATACCGGGATATGATGAATAAAGTGTTGGATCGGCTGGAAACGCTGAAGAGATAGTTGGTAGTTCGTAGTTGGCAGTTCGTAGTTGGCAGTCGGCAGATCGCAGTTCGCAGGGGCTAGATCCTAGATCTTAGATCCTAGATTACAGATAGCAGGTGCAATAATTCAGTTCTCAGTTCTCAGTTTTCAGCCTCCAGGGTTAGTCTTACAGGCTTTTTCCCTTAAGCTTTACCCTATGCACTGACAACTGGTAACTGGCATCTGATAGCTGGTCACTGACCACGTTAAGGTATGGGGACACACCTTCTCTTTTAAGTCAAAATTTAGTGTGGAAGGAATGTCCCCAATATATGGTATGGAGATGGAAGAATGGTAAGGGTTGAAATAATAAACGGGCACAGGCTGGTATTAAGGCCGGCGGCTGTCCGGGACAGCAGAGGTTTTGCCTGCACCTACAATGAGGTTGTAAATGAAGGAGACTATTTGCTCGGCGAGTGCTTCCCCATGCAGGAATTCTGGGTGGAGAATATTGTGCGCAGCTCCGTGAAAAACAGAACTCTGCTGCTCATAGCTGAACTGGACGGGAGGATTGTGGGGGGCTGCATGCTGAACCCAATAGGTGCAACCGGTAAGACTTCCCATGTATGCGGCTTCGGGGTTCACCTTGTTAAGGAAGCGAGAGGCTTGGGAATAGGAAGCCGTATTCTCAGGTACATTACCGATTGGGCAGCGTGTAATAATTACTCCAAGATTTGTCTGTCCGTCCTTTCAAGCAACGAAGGGGCAATCCGGTTATACCGCAAAGAGGGATTTGTTGAGGAGGGCCGTAGAAAAAGGCAGTACTATATAAAAGGGAGCTATATTGACGAGGTATTAATGGCTAAATTCGTTTAACGGGGGAAATCAGCATGAATTTTTCTGAAGCTATGGATTACATCCACGGGACATATAAGTTTGGAAGCAGGCTTGGGCTTGAGACCATGAACAGGCTGCTGGAGCTTATGGACCAACCCCAAAACCGGTACAAATGTATTCATGTGGCGGGGACAAACGGCAAGGGCTCAACGAGCGCTTTCATTGCTTCCATTCTGGGCGAAGCCGGTTTTAAAACCGGACTGTATACTTCGCCATATTTAGAGAGATTTACCGAAAGGATTAGAGTGGATGGAGCGGAGATATCCCATGGCGACCTGGCATCCATCACCGATTATGTTAAGAGAAGGATAGACATAATGATTGATGAAGGTTTTCCGCACCCCACCGAATTTGAACTGGTAACGGCTATCGGTTTTGAATACTTCAACAGAATGAAGGCCGACTACGCTGTTGTGGAAGTGGGGCTGGGCGGGAGGCTGGATGCCACAAATACCATATCTCCTCAGCTATCCGTGATAACATCAATCGGTATGGACCATATGGAGATTCTTGGGGACAGTCTTGCCAGCATTTCGAAGGAAAAGGCAGGAATAATAAAAAAGGGCATACCCGTAGTCGTTCACCCTCAGGATGCAGAGGCTCTGCAGGTTATAAAGGAAACCTGTGAACGGCTGGACGCGCCGTTGATTGATACTTCACTGGCCGAGATAGCAAATCACAGATCCGGTATAAAGGGACAGCACTTTGACCTGAGATGGGATGGAAAATTATATAAGGATATTTTTATAGGAATGCTGGGACCACACCAGGTAATGAATGCCGTGTCGGCTGTGGCTGCCGCTGTTCGCCTGGGTATAGATGAGAATGCCATCAGGAAGGGTATGGAAGCGGCGAGATGGCCCGGACGGTTTGAGATACTCAGGAGGAAACCTTTTGTGATAATTGACGGGGCGCACAATCTCCAGGGAGCGAAGGTGCTCATGGAAAGCCTCGAACAACTTTTCCCCGGTAAAAGGATGACCCTGGTTTTTGGAATACTAAGGGATAAAGATGTTGAAAGAATATCTGAGATGCTGGCTTCAAAGGCAAGCCGTGTGCTGACTACTCTCCCGGTGAACCCGAGAAGTATGGCGCCTGAAGAACTGGAGAAAATCGTCCGCAAGTACAATCAAAACGTGGAGAGCACCCGGTCCATCGGAGAGGCGGTAACAAAGAGCCTTGAAGAAGCCGGTGAGGATGACGTTATTGTTTTTTCCGGATCTTTGTATATGATAGGAGAAGTAAGGAAAATATTACCACCTCAAGTATTTTGATAGCCCAGGAATCGCCGATTTAAGTATCAGGATGCCCATTACCACGAATAGGATACCTGCAGCGGTATGTAGTATTGATGTTGGTACATAGGCAGAAACAAATCTGCCAAGGAAAACCCCTATGAAAGTCACAACCACCAGAGCGGTTGATGCGCCGAGAAAAACCGGCAAAACGCTGCTGCTCTGGGTTGATAGGGTAAACACGGCAAGCTGAGTTTTATCACCCAACTCTGCTAAAAAAAGCATTGTGAACGCTGTAAAAAACAGTTTCCAGTCCATTATATCCCTCCTCAACACCTTGTGTTAGTTCGTAGTTGATAGTTCGTAGTATACAGATCACAGATCACAGATCACAGGTATTAGATCACAGTTCACAGATACCAGGGTAAGACTTATAGGTTTTTCCCATAAGCACTTCCCTGATGTCTGTCATCTGTCATCTGTTATCTGTCAACTGGCAACTGAATCTCCGGAGTCTGCCAACTGCCATCTGGTAACTACATAAAAAGATTGTCCCCAATGTACATAGATATTTTACCAAAAACATTCCTATATTGGAACCTGATTATTTCCGTATTATTGCACATGATATCATGATATATATAAATAATACCCAATAATACAAAAAAGCTGGCATATTTTTTGCAAATATAGTATAATAGACAAAGGATAGTTTGTCCGACCGTATACTTTGATTTCACTGAAATGCTAAATAATCCTCTAAGGTATGGGGACACACCTCCACACCTAAGGTCAGGGGACACACCTCCCTTTTGGAGTCTAACTCCGGGGTAGGAGGAATGTCCCCAATATATGGCTCTGGGGAGGGAGGAATGTCCCCGATTATGGTCCGGTGCTGTTTGACGTAAAAAGCCATATAAAGATGGAGGGATTTTTATGATGTGTCCGTTCTGCAATTCCAAAATGGGTGTAATCAGCAGGAAAAAGTTTTTCTGTAAGAACTGCTGCTTTGAAATTCATATTGAGAGGGACAACTATGTAGTATATAGAATAGAATTTGATGGCAGCACCAGCAAACTCTGTACGCTGGATAAGGTCGTGTAAGCATCAGATAAACAGACTGAAAAAATGGATGGGCAGCCATCCGTTTTTTTATTTTAAAAAATTTTTTCAAAAAAAAAAGTAATTGATTTTTAATCCAGTTAGTGTAATAATATACAGAAACCCAATTTAAATCCAATAAAAATCAATAAGGCTTTTAATTTAATATTAAATAAATATGCAGTATGTAGAAAGCGGGTAATTTATGGTAGGATTTTGTGTGAAAAAATTGAAGGATAATTCAAATACATATAGAATAAATAAATGTATCCAGTAATATAGAGGAAAGACGAACACAAGTTCTATGCAAATAATTCGGGGGTGATTGTAGGGAGAGGGAAAAGAGTATTCAAATATTACTATGAAAAAAACTAGGAGGGATATCATTGTTGAAAAGAAGTTTTGCTGTTGCTCTGGCGCTGGTTATGGTAGTTGCAGTATTTGCCGGCTGCAGTAAGCCTGCGGTTGACACACCAGCCGAAGGAAAATCTGACAAATACGGCGGCATATTCAGAATGGCAGTAATGTCAGACCCACCGGACCTTGACCCTGTGCATGCTACCGACACATCTTCTTCAAGGGTGCTGTACCAGCTGTTTGAGATGCTGGTAGACCTTGATTCCGAAGGTGAAATCGTTCCGAACCTTGCTGAATCATGGACGATCAGCCCGGATGGCCTGACCTATACCTTCAAATTGAGGCAAGGCGTTAAATTCCATGCTACAACGGAAAACGGCACTCCCACTGCCAACGGCGGCAGGGCGGTTACCGCAGAAGACTGGGTATGGACGTTCAACTACATAACCAATCCTAAGACGAACTCCGAGAGGGCCTACTTCCTCGATATGATCAAGGGGTACCAGGATTACCAGGAAGGTAAAACCGACCACCTGGCAGGGGTAAGGGCTATTGACGACAGTACGCTTGAGATTACTCTGGAGTATGCTTTCTCGCCGTTTATCGCAGTGCTTGCGTATAACACGTTCGTGGTTCTTCCAAAGGAAGACGTGGAAAAATGGGGAGCAGAGTTCAACTTCCACCCCGTTGGAACCGGCCCGTTCAAGTTTGAAGAGTGGGTGCAGGATGACAGGGTAGTCCTTTCGAAAAACGAGAACTACTGGCGAACCGATGCTGATGGCAATCAGCTGCCGTATCTTGACGGCATTGAGTTCAAGGTAATAAACGACCTGACCATGGAGTGGACCGAGTTCACCCTCGGCAACTTCGAATCAATAGAAGAACTTGACGATCCGTACTACCATGAAGCACTTAGCAAATACCCCGACAGCTTCTTTGAAAGGCCGCAGATGGGTACTTATTACTACGGCATGAACGTGACCCTTGAGCCCTTCAAGGACAATAAGAAGCTGAGGCAGGCCCTGAACTACGCCATCGACAGGCAAGGCTTGATCGACCTGGTTCGTAACGGCCGTGCAACCCCTGCCAAGGGTGTGCTGCCTCCCGGAATGTTCGGTTATAACGAGAACCTGGTTGGATACG
Organism: Bacillota bacterium; assembly: GCA_013540605.1. Classification (GTDB taxonomy): domain Bacteria; phylum Bacillota; class Clostridia; order Ch29; family Ch29; genus Ch29. Next base: position 130,380 of record JABVCK010000004.1, on the reverse strand, counting down.
AGTACAATCCGGAAAAAGCCAAACAGCTTCTTGCAGAAGCCGGGTACCCGAACGGTGTCAAGCTTACCCTTCAGTACAACTCCAGCGACGCCCACAAGAGGATAGCCGAAGCGCTGCAGCAGCAGCTGAAGCAGATCGGTATCGACATGGAACTCAAGAACGTTGACTGGGGCGCACACCTGGATTCAGTAGAACGAAGCGAAGTTCCGTTCTTCAGGATGGGCTGGGTTGTCGACTATCCGGACCCCGACAACTTCCTGTACGTATTGCTGCATACGGACAACTTTGGTCCCAACGGCAACTATACAAGATTCAGCAATCCTGAGTTCGACAGGCTGACCAAGGAGGCCAGGGTTGAAAGCGATCCCGAAAAGAGACGTAAGATGTACCAGGAGGCTGAACAGATAGTTGTGGAAGAAGCTCCGTGGCTGTTCATATACCACTATACTACCCACCAGCTGCTGCAGCCCTATGTTAAAGGCTATGAACTTCCGTCCTTCGGTGCGTATTCCGCTAAATACTATGATGTCTGGCTTGACAACTAATATAGGCTGATAACAAGAAAGTCATGTACAAATTGGCTTCCATTCGGCAGGATGGAAGCCAATTTATGGGAATTATTTTGAGGGGGAGGGACGATATTTGTCGACTTACATTATAAAAAGGCTTCTTGCAGCTTTACCTGTAATAGCCGGCGTTATTGCTGTGGTTTTCATACTGACTACGATAGTCCCTGGGGACCCGGTCCGCCTGATGATGGGGCAGAGGGGCGACCCCGCAACGATAGAGAGAATTAAAGAAGACCTGGGGTTAAATAAGCCCCTGTGGTGGCAGTTCCTTGACTTTTTTAGAAGGGCGCTAACCCTTGACCTTGGCAAATCCTACAGGAATAACATGCCCGTAACGAGGGCTATAGGGCAGCGGATACCGCTGACTGCGAAAATCGCCCTATCAGCCATGGCGATTGCGGTTATCATGGGTGTTACCCTGGGAATAATCTCTGCGGTTAGGCAGTATTCTATCCTGGACTATGGCAGCATGTTTGTCGCGCTGCTTGGCATATCCGCGCCCACTTTCTGGGTTGGCCTGCTGTTGGTGGTGTTATTCTGCGTAAAACTCGGGTGGATCCCCGGTACCGGCACCGGGGACGGAAGCTGGATTTACCTTGTCTTGCCCGTCATTACCCTGGGGATCAGGCCCGCTGCCCTGATAGCCAGGCTCACAAGGTCAAGCATGCTCGAAATCATAAGGCAGGACTATATAAGGACAGCCTGGGCGAAGGGATTGTCCGAGAGGGTTGTTGTCATGAAGCATGCTCTGAAAAACGCAATGATACCCGTTGTAACCATAATAGGTATCCAGACCGCTACGATGCTAAGCGGTGCGATAGTTACCGAGAGGGTGTTTTCGCTGCCGGGGATAGGCAGGTTGAGCGTAGAAGCGCTGATAAACAGGGATTTTCCTGTCATCAGGGGCGAGGTGCTGTTTTTGGCACTGATATTTGTGTTCACCAATCTGCTGGTGGACCTTTCATACCCGCTGTTTGACCCGCGTATAAAATACGATAGGTGATGGAGGTGAATGACGTGGAAACTAAACCTGTGATGAATCCCCGAACTGCAGCAGGTGTGAAGGCGGATAAGAGGGAAGGCCGCAGCCTTTGGATGGACAGCTGGCTGAGGCTGAAGAGGAATAAGATGGCGATGTTCGGGCTCTTTCTTGTAACAGTAATAATACTGGCTGCCATATTCGCACCCTTTATAACCAAATATCATCCTCATGAGCAGCTTATCTGGACTGAGGGAAAGGCTGCGCAGCTGCAGCCGCCGAGCGCCAAGCACTGGTTCGGAACTGATATCTATGGAAGGGATTTATTCTCCAGGGTAATATACGGGGCACGGATTTCCCTCCAGATAGGTATCGCTTCCATGGCGATTTCGGTTATTATAGGCGTTACCCTGGGAGCTATAGCAGGGTTTTACGGAGGCATTGTTGATGACCTTATTTCATGGCTTATCAACGTAATATTTGCTTTTCCATTCCTCCTTTTCGTACTGGCGTTGGTTGCGTACTTGCCGCCGAGTATGATGCTCATGTATGCTGCCATAGGAATTATAAACTGGGCCAGTATTGCCAGGGTGGTCCGGGGGCAGGTATTATCGGTAAAGGAGAAGGAGTACGTTGAAGCTGCGGTAGCCCTGGGGGGAAAAGATTTCAGGGTGATTCTCAAGCATATACTTCCAAATGTCCTGGCGCCGGTTATTGTACAGGCAACCCTCGGAATGGGGGATGTAATAATGCTTGAATCAGCGCTCAGCTTTTTGGGGTTCGGAATACAACCGCCTACACCAAGCTGGGGATATGAGATAGACCAGGGAAGGCAGTTCTTGCTGTCCGGACAGTGGTGGTGGTCTATTTTCCCGGGCTTTGCAATAATGAGTCTTGTACTTGGGTTTAACCTGCTCGGCGACGGGCTGCGGGATGCTTTAGACCCAAGGCTTAAGAGATAGAAGGAGAGGTGAAGGTAATGAGCGAAAAGGTATTGGAAGTTAAGGGCCTGAAAACATATTTCTACACCGATGATGGAGTTGTTCCGGCAGTTGACGGAGTCGATTTTGAAATAAGAAAGGGAGAGACCCTGGGCATAGTCGGCGAATCCGGCTGCGGGAAAAGCGTTACCTCCCTCTCGGTCATGCGGCTTATACCTTCCCCGCCCGGGAAGATAACAGAAGGCCAAATTATTTTTAAAGGCAAAGACATAGTGAAGCTGTCGGAGGATGAAATGAGGAAAATCCGGGGAAACGATATATCCATGATATTCCAGGAACCCATGACTTCCCTCAATCCGGTTTATACGATAGGTGACCAGATTTCGGAGGCCCTGATGCTGCACCAGGGCATGAACAAGGAACAGGCCCTCAACAAATCTATAGAAATGCTGTCACTTGTTGGCATACCGCTTCCGGAGCAGAGGGTGCATGAGTACCCTCACCAGCTCAGCGGAGGTATGCGGCAGAGGGTCATGATAGCCATGGCCTTGGCCTGCAACCCGGAAATCCTGATAGCCGATGAGCCGACAACAGCCCTTGACGTAACCATACAGGCGCAAATACTGGAACTCATGAAGGACCTTAAGGATAGGCTGGATGCCGCAATCATGCTGATAACCCATGACCTGGGTGTTATAGCCGAAGTGGCGGAAAACGTCCTGGTAATGTATGCCGGGAAGGTTGTTGAATATTCTGACGTTATGAGTATTTTTAAAAATCCCAAGCATCCATACACAAAGGGGCTGCTGAACTCGATACCAAAACTCAACGAGACCAGGGAAAAGCTCGACGTCATCGAGGGTATCGTTCCAAACCCCTATGAGATGCCGGAGGGTTGCAGATTCCATCCCCGATGCAAGCATGCCAGGGAGATATGCAAACAGCAGCAGCCTGAACTTATAGAGTTTCAGGGACACCAGGTGAGATGCTTTATGTATACCGATCACTGGACAGAGGGGGGAAAATAGATGCAGGAGGCTTTGCTGGAAGTTAAAGGCCTGAAGAAGTACTTCCCGATCAAAAAAGGAATTATATCCAGGGTGGTTGCCAACGTAAAAGCGGTTGACGGAGTTGATTTTACGGTTAAAAGAGGAGAAACCCTGGGGCTTGTCGGAGAATCAGGGTGCGGAAAATCCACTACAGGCAGAGCGATATTAAGGCTCCTTGAACCGACCGAAGGGGAGGTATACTTCGAAGGAAAGGATGTAGCTAAGGTAAGCAAGCAGGAAATGAGAGAGCTAAGGCGTGAAATGCAGATAATATTCCAGGACCCCTATGCCTCCCTGAATCCAAGAATGACAGTAGGAGATATAATAGGAGAAGCCTTCGACATTCACGGCTTGCTCAAAGGCAAGGAGAGAGAGGAAAAGGTACTCGAACTGCTTGATGTCGTTGGGCTCAGGTCCCAGCATATCAGACGATACCCCCATGAGTTCAGCGGCGGGCAGAGACAGAGGATAGGCATTGCCCGGGCACTGGCAGTCAACCCCAAACTCGTTATCTGCGATGAGCCCGTTTCAGCCCTGGACGTCTCCATTCAGGCCCAGGTAATCAACCTGATGCAGGAGCTGCAGGAACAGTTTGGTTTGACATATATGTTCATAGCCCATGACTTGAGTGTTGTAAAGCATATAAGTGACAGGGTTGCGGTTATGTATCTCGGCAAAATCGTAGAACTGGCCGGCAAGGAAGAGCTTTACAGCTCGCCCAAGCATCCTTACACACAGGCCTTGCTGTCTGCGATTCCGGTCCCTGACCCTGAGTATAAACGGGAGAGAATACTCCTGGAGGGCGATGTTCCCAGCCCGGTGAATCCCCCAAGCGGATGCAGGTTCCATACCAGGTGCAGGGAAGCGCAGCCCATTTGCAGGGAAGTCGTTCCCGAATTCAAAGACATTGGCGGTGGCCATTACTGCGCCTGTCATATGAGATAGAAGAAATAAGCCCGGTGAACTACAGTTCACCGGGCCTTATAGTTTTCGCTCAAACACATAAATTCAAACGAAATAACAAAACATAAAATCAGTTGCCAGAGTATAGTTATCAGTTACCAGTTACCAGATGGCAATTGGCAGTTGGCAGTTGGCAGACTCCAGAGATTCAGTTATCAGTTGACAGATAACAGATGACACACGTCAGGGAAGTGCTTATGGGCAGAACCTATAAGCCTTACCCTGGCAACTGTGATCTGTGAACTAGAAACTGAACTACTACACCTGCGATCTGCGATCTGCCGACTGCGGTCTATATTCTACCAACTATATGGAGTGAATACACATGTATTTTGATGCTAAGCTTAAAGGTATTACCTGTGATTCAAGAAAGGTTAAACCGGGCTATGCCTTTGTAGCCGTTAAAGGTGAGAAGGAGGACGGGAATAGTTATATTGAAGAGGCTATAGCAAAGGGGGCAGCCGTGATCTTTACCGAAGAGGATTTGAAACCACTCCCCTTTGACGTGCCTGTGGTCAAGGTAGAAAACGCCAGGCTCACCCTGGCCAGGCTTCTTGCGCGTTTTTACAAATACCCTTCTGAAAAGATAAACGTAATCGGGGTGACGGGAACCAACGGCAAGACAACAACGACGTACATGATTGAGGAAATACTGCGGAAAGCGGGTTTTTCAACGGGGCTTATCGGAACTGTATCGATGAAAATAGGAAGCAGGTACTATCCCCATACCCTTACAACTCCTGACAGTGAATGCCTGCAGAGAGCTTTGGCCCAGATGGTTGAGCAGGATGTGTACGCAGCAGTAATGGAGGTGTCTTCCCACGGGTTAAAGTACCATAGGGTGGACTGCATTGATTTTAACGTGGCGGTGCACACGAATATTTCCGAAGATCATATCGATACCCATGGGTCCTTCGAAGACTATGTGAATACAAAGAGGAGACTGTTCAATATGCTGGGGCCCGGCACAACGGCGGTGATTAACGGGGATGACCCCCACGGTCTCGACCTGGTCAGGGAAAACCCCAAGCCCCTTATACTAACCTACGGCCTCGGTGCAAAGTCTAGCATAACAGCCTCAAGCATAGATACGAGCTCGATTGGCGCAAGCTATACCTGCTGTGTCCAGAGGTCCTTTACCAACATGGTAGGCAATGATGTTGAGCCTCAGGAGATACCATTAAAGCTCAAGGTGCCGGGAAAGCACAACGTATATAACAGCCTGGCCGCAACTACCGTAGGCCTCTTGTACGGTGTAGAACCCCAGGTTGTTCAGAGTGCCCTGACAGGCTTCAAGGGGGTTTGGAGACGTATGCAGATAGTTTATGAGGAAGGTTTCACGGTGATTGATGATTTCAGCCACAACCCGGGGAGCTATGAAGCGGTATTTGAGACCGTCCAGGCTATGAATTACAATGATATTCACATTCTAAGCGCAATAAGGGGGAATAGGGGCCCCGAGATCAACAGGGCAAACGGTAAGGTCATAGCTAGCTGGGCAGGCCTTCTTGGCGCAGAAGAGATTATTGTTACCAGCAGTTCGGATACCGTTGGAGATGGGGATAGAGTTACGATGTTTGAACGGGAAGCATTCTTATCTGAGTTGAATAAAGCCGGAACCTGTTTTGTTCATTTCGACACCTTGGAAAAAGCGATAGAGGAGGTGCTGCAAAACGTCCAAAAGGGCGATATAGTCCTCCTGATGGGAGCGCAGGGAATGAACAGGGGCCAGGATATATTGTTCGATAAATTGAACAGGGTATCTAAGATTAAGAAAAAAGACATTACCGCACTGCCTTTTGAATACCTATGCCAGCAAACTGATAAAAGCCTTCATAAATAGGACAGCAGTTGAATAAACATATTCATAGGTAAGAGATACGCAAGAGAATGAAAGGGAGTGTGGGGTCAATGACAGAAAAGGCGGTGAATACCAATACCGTAACGGTTGTTGGAAGGTATCATGGTGGTCTTGAGTTTAGCCACAAGATTTACGGAGAGGGGTTTTACTCGTTCAACCTTGTTGTTCCAAGGTTAAGCGATTATAAGGATGTTTTACCGATAACCATTTCAGAAAGATTGATTTTCGGGATTGACTTGGAGCATATTGACGGCACAATACAGATAGAAGGACAGCTGCGCTCGTACAACAAGTATATCGACGGGAATAATAGATTGGTTCTTACAGTGTTTACCCGGGATATGAACATTTTAAAAAATCCTGAAGAAATAAAGAACCCAAACCAGATTTTTTTGGATGGTTATATATGCAAGGACCCCCTATATAGGACAACACCCTTTGGCAGAGAGATTACAGACTTGCTTTTAGCTGTTAACAGGTCTTATGGAAAATCCGATTACATACCTTGTATAGCGTGGGGGAGAAATGCCAGGTTTTCAGAAAAACTCAGGGTGGGAGACAGAATTAAAATATGGGGCAGGATTCAGAGCAGGGAGTATCAAAAAAGACTGGTGAACGGAACTGTACTCAATAAGATTGCCTATGAAGTATCTATCTCCAAAATGGAACGGGTTAATGAGAACAACAGAACTTACAGTTCTGATGACGATTCACAGGGGGACTGCTGACAGGGCAGTCTTTTTAATGTTATTCTTTATTGGAGGTATCATTATATTAAGTTGGGGTAAATTTTATATATAAATCCATAAAATGTATTTACACCGATGTATATATATGTTAACATATATATACATCGGTGTATTATTATATAATCCATACATGAAAGGAATGTAGCTAATGAATGCTTTTGATAACTTAGAATATTTCATAGCGACTCATGAAAATGATTTATTTTCAATAGTATTTTTCGATCTTGACCGTTTCAATACTTATTCTCAAGAAGATAAAACTCGATTAGCACATGAAGTTAGGGAGTTTTTGAATGAGCAAATTAACAGCAATAAAGTTCAACTGTTTTGGGCGGAACGGGATGAATTTCTTTTAATCATGCCTGGGATAAATAAGAAGCAAGCTAAAGATTTTACTGATGAACTTTTGAAGAAGTTTGCTGGATTTTTTAAAACAGACGGATTAACTTGTAGCGCAGGGATAGCTCAATATCCATGGGACGGGCGTGATGCAGCTGAATTGTGGCGTAAGGCTGAAGAAGTACTGAATAAAGCAAAGCGATGTGGACGCAATAGAGCTTGTATCGCAGAAGAGAAAATGGTTTTACGTTCCAACTACTATAGTCCAAGTCAGTTGGAAAGATTACGTAGTTTGGCTAGATATCTCAGTAAGAGTGAAGCAGAAATATTAAGAGAGAGCTTGGAATTGTTTTTAAAAAAATATAACGTGTGAAAGGAGAGGGATTATTGATGGTGCTTGATAAACGAAATATTGAAAATCATCCACATCTTATTTTGCAACATTTGAAAGGAATAGATCTAGATACCTCACTAGTCTACATAGCGGGATCGCTAATGGAGGGGTTTGGAAACGAAACTTCCGATATTGATGTATATGTAATTTGTAAGGATATTAGTACTGACCGGTTTCGAGGAGACCCTTCTTCCGAGGAATTAATCTTATCAACTCAACAAGCTATTGTACGTAACATTAGACACGATGGAATTCGATATGATTTTGAATATTGGAGTTGGAATGAATTTAATCAAATGATAGCTAAACTGAATGGGTTAGATTTTAAGACGGAGCATTATATCCAACGCCTATCTGAAACTGAATTTGATTTTTTACATCGTTTAAAATTTGGTAGACCGGTAATAAACAAAGAAAAGTTTGAAGAAATTTATAAATCTATTCAATTCAATAACCTAGGTTTCTATCAGATTGTTATCAAATCAGAGTTTTACGCAGGTATGGTTGAGGACGTACAAGGCGCATTACTTTCCAAAGACCTAGGTTCAGCTTTCTTCATGGCACGAATGCTGATAGATACAATGGTGACATCTTATTTAGCTGCTTATGGGGAGACAAATCCGAGTTCCAAGTGGCTATATCGTAAGATAATTCGTTATCAGGAGAAAACAGGCGATAAAATTCTACTTAGTAAGTATCTAGATTTCCAAACCCGTCCGTTTGATGAAACAACGGTGGAACGATATACCAAAGAGGCTCTGTGGTTTTGTCAAGATCTTAATGTTCAAGTACAGACTATTCTCAAGAAAAAGCAGGTAAGTTGACCATTAATGTTTGTGTCTTCTCTACCCTAAAAAATAAATTTGTTATAAAGGGGGTGGGGTTCGTGTATAAAGCTCCTAAATTAATCGTTGTTAAGCTTCCTGCTGCAATGGATAATGCATAACAGCAAATATCACTAATTTCTAAAGGTTGCATATTCTTCAGGATTTAACTTATTTCGTAAACAAATTGTGTAGAGAAGACACAATTGAATCTATATCCTTAAAGGCAAAGATATATTTAATTATACCATATTTTAGTGAAGGAGTTGATTTTATGATACCGAGACGCGATGTATTTGTACAATACCGTGTTGTTAATGGCATAAAATATATAGCTAAAAACTATAAAGCATTTCAACTTGATGAAGTAGGCGAATTGGTTTGGGATTCCATTGATGGTAAAACATCAATAGAGCAAATAGCTGATAAAATAGCAGAAAAATACAATGTTGATAAAGCAATGGTATTAAAAGATATTCAACAATTTATGAAAGAATTGCTTGAAAACGAACTTGTCGAGGTGTAACGAAATGAGTAAACAGCAATGGATAGTTTTTACCTTAATGGAGTTTATAATTATTTCACTTGCTATATTTTTTCCATCTAAAGGGACTATAGTGTTATTCTTGATTGTACATCTTGAATTATTAGTCATCAGAAAAGCGAGAAAAATCCATGATAAATTATTTAACGGTGCTGATTGGTTACGCAGAACTGTTTATTTTATTCCATATTTATTAGCATTTTTGCTATTCACTCCAGATGTTCCTGTTACTAAGCATATGCCAATATCATTATTATTTGCCATTATTGTAAGTATATGTTTTTTGATTCCGCTTATTAAAGAACTTCGTCCTTTCTATAATCAAGAACTAATGACTTTATTTCCTACTATTACTTTACGGAGTGCATCTTTAGACGCATATAGTAATATTGCTTCTGCAATATTACAAGAGTTATTCTACAAAGCTTTTGTGATTTTATCTTTATTACCGCTAATCGGAGTAGCTCCAGCGCTTTTAATTTCAGCGTTTTTATTCGTAGCGGAACATATATTACATTTTGCAGCACAACAGAGATTCCGTCCGCGTGACTTTTTCAAACAGTTTATGCTCAGCCTCAGCGCAGGACTTCTTTTTGTGTATAGTGGCTCCGTGCTAATACCAATCTTGATACATCTTACTTATAATATTCCAATTGCTTATACATCTTTTGCTAGATTTCGGATGAGTAAGAGGGTAAAGGAGGAAAATCAGCATGCTAACTACAATGCTAGCAACTGCAAAACGTAACTATTACATTGCAAAACGTGTTTTCCCATGGTCCTTTATAGTTCAAAGGATTGTTATAGGATTATATACAGTTTTGTTTTCATATTTTATTTATCATTATATGTTTAGAGGATATTTGGATAGCCGATTTGAAACTTATACTGGAAGTTCTGATTATATAACCTATACTATTCTTGGAGTGTCTCTTTACACATTTGCAGTATCTACTTTAATGAATGTTGGACGTTCTTTAATGAATGAGTTAAGAGAAGGAACTTTAGAAGCATTATTATTGTCTCCCTGTTCGAGGAAAGGGTATTTTCTTGGCAATTTAATTGAACAAGTAGGACGGTCTTTTCTAGAATTCTTTGTTGTGTTAATAGTAGGATGGTTATTGGGAGCTAAGTTGCTGAATATCAAAATTGAGCAACTAATAATTGTATTAATTCTCTCTATTTTCAGCTTTTTTTCAATGGGGGTTTCACTTGCTACAGTTATGTTGCGAACTCGCGATACTTATATAACGCAGAATACTTTATTTATAATAGTAAGTCTTGTCTGTGGAATATCTTATCCAATTCAGTATTTACCTACATGGTTACAAGTAATTTCACATGTATTGCCGCTAACTCATGTACTGGAACTATTTCGCAAAGTAGTTATTTTTGGAGACTTACTTTGGCACCACTGGATCCTAATAATAAAGTTAGTAGCTTTAAGCTTAATGTACTTATTGTTCGGCTTTTGGTGGCTTTCTAGGGTAGAGAAACAATTGATTGAGAAAACTTTCGGATAAGGGGGGCTGTATTATGCTAATCGCAAATAATTTATGTAAAGTTTACCAGCTTAAAGAGCGAAAAGGTTTGTTTGGACCAAAGACATTGAAAGAAATTATGGCTGTTAATGATGTTAGCTTAGAAATAAAACCTGGTCAAATCATAGGACTTCTTGGTATAAATGGTGCCGGGAAAACGACAACAATAAAAATGTTGTCTGCTCTCTTGGAACCGACATCCGGTTCATTTTCGATTAATGGTATTGACGGCATACGCTATCCTCAGGAAATTAAGAGGATTGTCAATGTTATTACCGGCGGAGAACGTAATATATATTGGCGTTTGACGGCACGGGAAAACCTGGAGTATTTCGCTTCCCTTTATAATTTGCCTAGACACAAATTAAACGATTCTATTGATGAGTTACTGGAATTAGTCGATTTAAAGGAAGCAGCCGATATGCCAGTAGAGCGTTATTCAAAGGGTATGAAGCAACGTCTGCAGATAGCGCGTGGACTTGTAAACGATCCAAAATTTTTATTTCTTGATGAACCAACGCTGGGTTTAGATGTAGCCATTGCAAAAGAATTAAGGAATCATGTGCGTCATTTGGCTGAAAAAAGGAATAAAGGAATACTATTAACAACACATTATATAACAGAAGCAGAAGAGCTTTGTGATTGGATATATGTAATAGATAAAGGCTGTATTATTGCAACCGGAACTCCAAGTGAGCTAGCCTATTCCACGAAAATGAATACTAATATTTTAGTATCAATACCTGAACTAACAAGTGGTGTAAAAAAGGAGATATATGAAATAGCGAAAGTCCATCAAGCTAAAATTGAATTTCAAGAAAATACTACTGATGTTTCTGTTAGTATAAGTGCTCAAGAAAATCTTACTGGACAACTTGCACATATTTTAACTAGTAACGGACTACCTATTCTGCACCTTAAAATAATCGAACCGCGTTTAGAAGATGCACTTATTCAATTATCGTATGGAGGGGATAGTATTGAAAGAAATATTTCAAATTGTGAGAGCAGAAGTTATAAAGCAACATCGTAATTCGTTTCATTCTTATGGGGTATATTTTACTTTGTTAATTTGGCCAATAGTAGTATTCTTTAACGCTTATTATAGTTACAAACCATTTAATCTATCTCAGGGTCCTTGGAATACTTTTGCTTCACAAGAAGATATCATAATGTTTTTGATAACCGGATTCTTAGGATATATATCATTCAAGTCTTTACTTCAGAGTGCTTTCTATATGGGACATGAAAGAATCAACGGCACTCTGGAAACTATTTTTTTAACCCCTGCTAATCGAATTGCAATAATATATGGTCGGGCGTTTGGAGCATTAATTGAAAACATTTGGATGTTTTCGGTTTTTTGTGTATTTGTAACTGTATGGATACGTAGGATTCCGGTAGAGAGTTTAATTTATATACCTATTTCCTTCATAGTCTTGATAGTCTCTGCAGCGGTATGGGGAGGGTTAATGAATGTTATTTTTCTCTTCTCGCGTGATGCCAGCTTCTTAATGGCAGTTTTTGATGAACCAATGATTTTATTTTCTGGAGTAAGAATGCCAACATTTGTATTTCCTATTTGGGCTAAAATTATCTCTGCGTTGTTCCCTTTGACCTATGCTTTAATGATTGTTCGTCCACTATTAATAGAAGGTAGCTTATCAGCAAGTTTACAAGGTATCTACAAATTGTTAATAAGCCTATTGCTTATAGTATCCCTAACATTGTGGTTACTAAAAAAGGCTGAGAAAAATGCTCGTAAGAATGGAAACTTTGTTTTTTACTAAATTGAAGAAAACAATTGGAGGATTTTAAGATGGAAGCTATCAAGGAGAATGAGCTAAAGTTATTAATTGAAAGTCAATATTATGAAAAAATCAGAAATGACTTTTCCTCCATTAGAGATCCAGTTGAACAAATAAATTATTATTTTGATAGTTCTTATTATACTTTGGAAAAATACAATGTTACACTGCGAATTCGAAAGGAGTGTACATCATATCTACTGTGCATGAAAGTAAAGGAAAATACTTACAACGATTTGGTTAATAAATCTGCTGAATATAATGTTATGATAAATGAAAATGACTTTATGCAAATTCTATATAAACCAAAAAAAATATTGGATTTTCTTTCTAGTGAAGCCTATAATATTTTCAATACTTTTTGTGAAGAAAATGACGAATTGATTTTATTGGGTAGTATTCAAAATAGCAGGCATTATTTACAAGGTATTTATGGATATATATTTGAACTCGATAAAACAACATTTCCAAATGGGCTAGTAACATATGAATTAGAAATCGAGGGAATTCGTCCTGAACATTTAAAGGGTTTGATGGAAGAACTTTATTCTATAGGCATTAGATGGAAGATCAATAATAAGAGTAAATATAAAAGATTTATTGAGATTATACGATATGAAAAAGATAAACAATAATATCTTGAAGTTTTCTCGCTTTACTCGGACAAAACCGAGTATGTTTTTTTCTGCCTTTTGCATGAGTCTGAAATATTAATGGTAGTGTCAAGAATTTTTGGCACATTTGTTAGGATAACCACATTATTATTATGTCCGAATACTACCAGGATAAGTACCTGGATATAGCTGAACCTCAGCTTTGTCGATATTTATCTGAATTTTGTGGAATTTTATAGCAGGATTTTACTATTAAGTATCAAAGTTTAAAACAAGGAAAATTAAAGTATGCAGCAAGGATACAGTTGTTTTACTTTGTCCGGGTTAAGGGAGGTAAATATATTGAAATATAACTATATAATTGATGACAGATTTATAAGTTTTTTTACAATAGGTTAAAACAAGTATTTTTATATATTACGAACAATTGTCAGTTAAGATGTAAGCATTGCTATTATAAAACAAACCTAACATTTAAAACGAAGAGACAGGAGATTGATTTGAATGAGGCCATTAAACTCTCACAAGATTTCTACTACCTAGGAGCCCGGAAAATAACCTTACTCGGTGGAGAGCCTACACTATATTATCAATCAGACTATAGGTATCTGTTGACGTTAGTTGAGGAGCTTCATAATATTGGTTATACAGAAATTAGGATAGATACTAACGGTTTCTTTGATGAGATATTACTTAGTTACGAAAAATTAAAAGAATTATGCAAATTGAATTTTAGTCTGGATGGATATAATCAAGAAACAAATGATTATCTAAGATCTCATGGATCATTTGACGTTACAATAAGGAATATTATCGCAGCATTAAAAGCCGGGTTTTATGTATCTATTACTTCATGCGTACACAATTTTTATGTTAAACACAGGGAAAAGTATAATATAGTTGATATGATGAAATATTGTGAAAACCTTGGTGTCAAGAGCTTAAATTTCCATGTCTTATTAAAACATGGAATACCTATGGATGCTTGGACCGAATCCGTATTAATTGAGTATAATGACTGGGAAAATATTTTGCAGCAAATTAGAGCAGAATTAGATCGTGTTCAATATAAAATGGAAATTAGAATACCTCTCCAATTTGTTGACCTGGATACTTTTAACAGTAACAAGTCTTACTATGGATTTTGTCCAGTTAAGCTGGGAGAAAGAGTTTTGGTACACCCTGATGGACTAATACAAATCTGTTCAGCTATGATTGGTTCTCAGTACTGTATAGCTAAATACCATAATAATGAAATTAAATGGGAGGAAGGTTTTACAAATGAGGCATATGATCATAAATTGAATATTGATACACCATGTACACATCGAATGAAATATATTCAAAATGAGAATATTGTACCCTTATGCTTCTCTTTCAAACCATAAGAAGTTTAACACCGAGTTTATTCTTTATAATGTGAAATGGAAGGAAGGAATATATGTCTAATGTTGAAATTATACCGACCTTAAGGTATTTTAAGAATTTTGATAATTGCTATGAAATAGTGAAAAATTACGCAACACTACATATTAATCGAATTAGATTTAACTTGGTTAATAATGATATCCATGATTATCATGATTTTTTTAGTAAACTATATGAAACATATTATACTGCCATACATTCTATTCCTAATATATTGCTGGATATACCTTATCCTTGCTACAAAAATAGAATTTATCAAGACCATACGCAGGCGCAATATATAAAAGAAAACGATATAATAATACTCACAACAGAGTATGATACAAATGACCGACATACTTTTATTGTTGATGCAAATTTGCCGCTAGCGTCAATAAAAAATAATAGTACAATTATTATTGGTGATGGGGAATTATTATTGACTGTCATTCAAACCAATCATAATACTTTAACAGCAAGAGCCTTAAATTCATCTGAATTAAGAGGTCCTAGATCTGTAATCTTTTCACAACATGCGTATCAGGAAAACTCAAATAAAAGCATGTTTAATGCTATCTGTGGACTTATAAGAAATTACAATATAAAAAATATTTGTCTGTCTTTAGTTGAAAATCATCAACAAGTTCAAATAATAAAGAAAGAAATAAATGAACATAACATCTATGATTTTCACTTGATACCTAAAATTGAGACACCCAAATCTGTTAAAGGCCTTTCCTCTATCTTAAAGAGTTGTACAGAAATAATAATCGGAAGAGGAGATTTAGGATTACTTACTGATTATATTCATTTAACCGATACGATTGATTTTATATCAGAACTATGTTGCAAAGAACAAGTGAAGGTAATTATTGCAACAGATGTTTTGCAATCGTTAACTACGAGGAGTATCCCTAGTAGGGCAGATATTGTAGATCTTAATTATCTTGCAAAGAAAAGAGCTAATGGAGTCATTTTAACATCTAATCTTTCTATTCACAGATCTTTTACAAACGCAGTAGAAATAATTAATAAAATGTTTGATACTTACAGTATATAACAAGCTTATGTTTCACGTTTATTCATTTAGTGGGACATGGGACAAGGTGGGACAAAGACGGTTCTTTGTCCCATTTCGCTGACATCATTGCATATTTTTTGATCTTTGCCCATAATATAGAAAAGTATTGTAAGCATACTATATAAGATGACAGACAGCTTATTGCTGTGTTAAGATATATACATAAGGTAGAATAAAGGGTACGGTTATCGGCGAGTCAACGGCGCAGAGGCTTGATTGATGCGGGACGATATGGGGCATGGAACAGGGAGAACCGTACCCTGTGTCCCAGATTGGGGTGCAGTTATGGCAAATGAAGAACTCATTGCCTTGATTCATCGGGAAGGCTTTGAACTTGATTTTCAGGAAACAGAGCAACAATTAGACAAAAGACAAATACTTCTGCAGCAAGAATTGTATGGAAGATTCCAAGAAGATGCATATAAATTTCTACTTTTCCTGGGTTTTTCGGATCAATCTGTGCCTATGTCGGATTCCATCCATTTTCTTGGCATTATAGCGGCTTCCTTTGTACAAGCTCTTTCAAAAAACCCGGATGTTGAGTTTTTAAGAGAGAAAATCATTGTTGAACCGGAAAGTCAAGAAATTGAACATATTTTACATAGCGCTCCATACATGAATGGCTCAGAGTACCTGAACCGAGATTGGATCAAGGATATCTGGAGCGGACTGAACCATGCGTTTTCAACTGAAATCAAGTCATACAAGGGCAGTGTTGCCGATTATTTTACTTCAAAAAGCTCTGGTATACGTCTTGTTGGACGGGTCTTTTTTCATCTTGTTGAGAGCAATAAGGATGAGTACCCCTTTGCTTTTTTGGCAACATATTCTTCCAGCGTTGCTAGAGATGGGAAATCAAAGCATCTACCACTCAAAAACGCACTGATCGAATATAAAGATGATAAAAAGAAGCTCCTGGAGTTATTGTCGACGGTGAACAAAGCTTCAGAAAAGAGTACTTTCATTTCAGAACTGGTAGATTCTGGGGAGATATTTCATCCTCTCGGGCTTACGAGTCATGAAGCCTATACTTTTCTAAAGGAAATCCCTTTATATGAAGAAGCCGGCATTCTTTGCCGCATTCCTAATTGGTGGAAAAATAAATCCAATTCCATGAGAATATCTATAAGCATCGGCAATAGACCCCCTTCCCACCTGGGATTTGATGCCCTCGTGGATTTTAACGCTCAATTGTCCATGGGAAATGAGACAATAACGGTGGATGAATTGAAAAAAATGCTTTCGGAAGCCGAAGGGCTTGCATTCATAAAAGGCAAGTGGGTGGAGGTAAACCACGAGAAGCTCAAAGAGACCCTGTTGGCTTATGAACAGGCGCAGAAGCTTATGCGAAAAGCGGACATGAACATGGTTGAAGCAATGCGCTTTCAATTAAACGCTTCGAAGATGATAAATATCCCGAAAGAGGCATGTGAGCTTGAAATAACCAATGGTGAATGGCTTGATACGGTGGTTGCAAGGTTGACACACCCTGATAAAATAGCGCAGATTAGTGGTGGAAATGATTTTCATGCCAGACTGAGGCCCTACCAGCAAAAAGGACTTGCCTGGCTCCATTTTATGAAGACGCTCGGGTTGGGAGCATGTCTTGCCGATGATATGGGTCTTGGAAAAACCGTCCAGGTCATAGCGCTTCTCAATTATATCCGGGGCAAGAAGCATGAAAAAACTCTTTTAGTTATCCCGGCATCACTTATCGGGAATTGGATAAATGAGATCGTAAAATTCGCACCTTCATTAAAGTACTATGTTTTGCATCCTTCCGAAAACAAAGCCGATGTTGGGGATATCAAAGGCCTTCTGAAGGATTATGATGTTTTTATTACGACCTATGGAATGCTTCTGAAATATGACGGACTAAAGGAGGTCGAGTGGGACACACTAGTATTGGATGAGGCTCAGGCTATCAAAAATCCGGGAACCAAGCAGACACGAGCCGTGAAGCAAATAAAGGCAGCTTATAAAATAGCCATGACCGGCACCCCCATAGAAAACCGCCTTTCGGATCTATGGTCCTTGTTTGACTTCTTGAACAAGGGATTTTTGGGGAGTGCAAAGGAGTTTACAGATTTTACTAAGGAGTTGAAAGAAAATCAGGAAGGTTATTCCAGGCTCAAGAAGGTGGTAAGCCCCTTCATACTGAGAAGGCTGAAAACGGATAAAGCCATCATTTCGGACCTGCCCGAAAAGATAGAAATGATGACATTTTCAACGCTTACTAAAAAACAGGCGGCGCTTTACAATGCCCTTGTCAACGAGCTTAAAACCAAGCTCGAGTCTGCTGAAGAAGGGATTGAAAGAAAGGGCTTGATTCTTTCTTCCCTTATGAAATTCAAACAGATATGCAATCATCCGGATCAATATCTCGGTCAGGACTTTTATGCTGAAGGCGAGAGCGGGAAATTTGCAAGGCTTCGGGAGATATGTGAAACCATTTATGAAAAAAGAGAAAGGGTCCTAGTGTTTACACAGTTCAAAGAAATCACTAAACCTCTGCAGGAATTTCTTGAGACAGTATTTCACCATAAGGGGCTTGTTCTGCACGGAGAAACTCCTGTGGCAAAAAGAAGAGATATAGTTGAAAGATTCCAGGGGCATGAATATGTACCGTTCCTGGTGCTTTCCATAAAGGCAGGGGGTGTAGGTCTGAATCTTACCTCGGCAAACCATGTCATACATTTTGACAGGTGGTGGAACCCGGCGGTGGAAAATCAGGCAACAGATCGGGCTTTCAGAATAGGCCAGAAGAAAAATGTCGTTGTGCACAAATTCATAACAAAGGGTACCATAGAAGAAAAGATAGATTTATTGATAGAAGAAAAAACAAAACTGGCAAAAGAGATCATTCCGGACGTTCAGGAAAACTGGATCACTGAAATGGACAATAAACAGCTTATGGATTTGTTCAGGCTTTCAATATAAAATGGCAGGGTGATGCATATGTCATATTATGATGGCTATGAATATGTTACGGTAGCGCAAAATAAAGCAAAAGCACAAAAAAGCCTTGAAAAATTGAGAAAGAAAAATCCCGATATTGCTCCGGTCATAATAAATGGAAGAAATATAGCAAAGACATGGTGGGGAAAAACTTGGAATGACAATCTGGAGCGCTATTCGGATTATTCAAACCGCATAGGGAGAGGGCGCAGTTATGTCCGTAATGGAGCCGTGCTGGATTTGAAGATTACTCCGGGCAAGATAGCAGCTCTGGTACAGGGAAGCAGGGCAAAACCATATCAGGTGGATATTGCCATAGAGCCGTTGAGCAAGAATACATGGGACACAATTGCAAAGGCCTGTGAGGGCAAAATAGATTCATTACAGGAACTTTTAGAAGGCAAGTTTCCGAAAGCGCTTGCCGAATTGTTTACTGCCCAGGGGAAGGGACTTTTCCCGGCTCCAAAGGAAATATCCTTCGATTGCAGCTGTCCTGATTGGGCGACTATGTGCAAGCATGTAGCGGCAGTCCTTTACGGTGTCGGCGCCAGACTGGATGAAAACCCCGCGCTGTTTTTTGTCTTGCGTAATGTAAATATCGATGAACTTGTTTCAAAGGCAGTTGCACAGAAAACAGAAACGCTTCTCAGAAAATCTGGCAGGAAAAGCGGCAGGGTTATTAGTGACGGTGATATTTCGGCTATGTTTGGGATTGACATGGAAACAGAAAGTGAAAAAAAGTCCGATAAACCAGCGCCCAAAGAAGAGGTGATAAAGAAAAAAGCGTCAAGGAGGCAAAAAAAGTGAAGTCGAAATATATCCGACTTCAAAAGGGAGTGTTAACTGCAAAGTAGCCATGGTAATATATCAGTTAACTAATATAAATATTCTACAAAATTTATGCGATTCCTTCCCCTAATTAACATTCTTTATTCTTTGAAATAAATATTATTGTTGATTAGCTGGTGGATTTGCAATAAATCTATGGGAAGTTTAATTCGGGTAATGGTTGAATCCGCCGTTGGTGAATAAAGCGCAGAAAGGAGGCTGGTAAATGAGCGGTCTCATGAGCGTTGGAAAGGACGTACAGAATATTGCAGATGCAATTGCCAGTGTAATTGGGGTGGACGTGACGATCGTGGACGAAAACCTGATAAGAGTTGCCGGTACCGGTGCGTACAGCAGCCTGGCAGGACAAGCAGTTGACGGAAGCTCGGTGTTCCGGAAGGTGCTGGAAACAGGGAAAGGCTACCTTGTAGAAAATCCAAGGACCGAAGCGCTTTGTGAAGATTGCGGGATAAAGAGCGGCTGTATTGAATACGGAGAGATTTCAACACCGATTGTCATAGCAGGCAAGGCCATAGGCATAATAGGGCTGATTGCTTTCAGCAAGGAACAGAAGGTCAGGCTTTTCACCGACAAGACCAGCGTTATGGAGTTTCTGGAGAGAATGGCTGACCTCCTTGCGGCTAAGGTCCTGGAAAGGGAAAAGACCAGTACCCTTGAAGTCATGACCAATCAGATGAACATAATAATCAATTCCATCGATGAGGGTATAATAGCTACCGATTCTACAGGCGAAATAATCAGGTATAATGAAGCGGCGAACATCCTCTTCAACCTAAGAAAACACAAGCATCCTGTTAAAATCAGCCGGATATTTGGAGAGTTCGGGGAATCCGGTGTGGATTATTCCCGCACCTCCGATATAAAAAATAGAGAGTTTCTCTACCAGCACAGCAGCTATTACATAAGGGGGGTTTTTTCGGCAAAACCCATAGTCCACGATGCGAATTTCTCAGGCCTCGTATTCACAATAAGGGAGATTTCCCAGATACACAAGGTTATTAATGATACAATCGGCTCAACGTACAGTACTTCCTTCGACACTATCATCGGCGAAAGTCCTGCGATTATTGAAATAAAGGACAGGGCAATGAAGGCGGCGAAATCGTCATCCACCGTATTGATACACGGGGAGAGCGGTACGGGGAAAGAACTGTTTGCCAGGGCGATACATTCGGCAAGTCCGAGAAAGAACAAACCATTTGTTGCAATCAACTGTGCCGCCATTCCTGAACAGCTCCTTGAAAGCGAATTGTTCGGTTACGAAGAGGGGGCCTTCACAGGGGCGGTAAGGGGAGGCCGGTCCGGGAAGTTTGAACTGGCAGACGGAGGAACTGTGTTCCTGGATGAAATAGGAGATATGCCCCTGCACTTGCAGGTCAAGCTGCTCAGGGTGCTCCAGGAGAGGAAGATAGACAGGGTAGGGGGAAAGATACCCATACCCATTGATGTCCGGATAATAGCAGCGACGAACTCTGACCTGGAAAACCGGGTAAGCCTTGGTGAGTTCAGGGAAGATCTGTTCTTCAGGCTAAATGTGATTCCCATGCATATACCTTCGCTGGCGGAAAGGAAGGAAGATATACCCATATTAATGGATTATCTGCTTGATAAATGCAACAGCAAGCTCGGAAAGGCAATCGAGGGCTTCAGCGATGAGGTATTGGGTTTGTTCCTGAAATACAACTGGAAAGGAAATGTAAGGGAGCTGGAGAATGCAATCGAATACGCTGTAAATATGGAACAGGGAAAGCTTATAACATTATCAAGCCTGCCGCTGAGGATGAGGGATGGGACAGTTAAACACAGTGACGGCAAATCAAATGGGATAAGCGCCCTTGAAGACATGGAACGGGAAATGATTGATAAGGCCATAAGGACTTACGAGAGTAAAGAAAAAGCGGCTCAAGCCCTGGGCATAGGCAGGGCTACGCTGTTCAGAAAGATAAAAAAATACGGGTTGGGATAGGAAAGTATCATATTGATACTGAATATCAAAATGATACGCCGGCGAGTATCAGTTTGATACGGGAGATGGAATGCAGATCACAGATGTTAGATCACAGGTGTCTGGGTTAGACCTTTGGTAACTTGTAAGACATGGCATGGAACTTGCGTGCTATTCTAATCGGGGACTAGATCACAGATCACAGTTCGCAGGTACTAGCCACTGGCCACTGATAGAAAGTGTCCCCTTACATTATCGGGGGTGATACTATGGATGAGTATAAAAACATAATTCAAATACTCAAGAAGGAAGTTGTTCCTGCCTTGGGGTGTACCGAACCCGTTGCCGTAGCCCTCGCCGCATCGAACGCTGCAAAGGCTGCGGGCGATGGGGTGAAGCACATTAAGGTTATAGTGAGCAGTGGCATTTATAAGAACGGCATGGCCGTTGGAATACCGGGAATAGACAGGGTTGGAATTGATATAGCAGCGGCCTTGGGGGCTGTGGGCGGTGACCCCGCAAAGGGGCTTGAAGTGCTGGAGAACATTGACGGTAAAGCTGCCAGCCGGGCAATGGAGCTTGTTGACAGTGAAGCGGTGGAAGTGGAAGTGTTGGACAGGTCAGGGGTGTACATTGACTGCCGGGTGGCAGCGGATGCAGGAAACGGAAGATGCATTATTGAGGAATCCCATACTAATATAGTACTGGTTGAGAGCAACGGCAAGTCTATAGGACTTTCTGCCGGGGAGAAAACCGGAGAAAAGGCCAAGGACGATCCAAGGACATGGCTTCAGGGTAAGCGAATATCAGATATAATCAACCTGGTCAGGGAGATACCGGATGAGGATATTGCTTTTATGCTGAACGGAAGGGATATGAACCTTGCGGTTGCCAGGAAGGGGCTGCAGGAGAGAATAGGAATGGGAGTCGGCTATAATTTGTACAGTATGATTAAAAAGGGAATGGTTTCGGATGATACAGGCTACTACGTTTCTGCCCTGACCGCTGCAGGAGCCGATGTACGGATGGCCGGGGTGAAAATGCCTGTTATGAGCAGCGCGGGAAGCGGAAATCACGGTTTGACCGCAATTCTTCCCGTTGTTGCAGTAGCTGAGAAGTACGGAAAGAATGATGGGGACTTAGCCAGAGGCCTTGCCCTCAGCCATCTCGTGACAATTTATATTAAAAACTATACCGGAAAGCTTTCCGCATTATGCGGGTGCGCTGTGGCCGCGGCGATAGGGGCAAGCACAGGTATAGCCTTGCTGATGGGAGCAACAAACAGACAGATAGAGGGTACGATAAAGAATATGATTGCAAATGTAACGGGAATGATATGCGACGGTGGGAAGGCGGGCTGTGCACTGAAACTTTCCACAGCTGCCTCCGCGGCATTTCAGTCCGCCCTCCTTGCTATGGATGGAGTGGTGGTACCCTGTGATAACGGTATTATACACTGCAGTGTGGAAAAAACCATTCAGAACCTTGGTAAGGTTAGCTATCCGGGGATGACCGAAACGGACAAAGCGATACTGGAGGTTATGGTGGAAAACAGCCATACGAACAAAAGGGATTGTGCAGGATGTTAGATGGGGAGCAGCAGCCACGCTGCTTTTTTTTATTGAATAAAATACTCAACCCAATTATCAAAAAAGTCAGTTTTTATCTTGACACGGGCTAATATTAGGAGTAATATTAGATTAACACTACTCACAACATGATTAGCAGCATTATCTCAAAACATTCCGGCCTTGATAAACGACCATTTTAAATCCACAAATCTAGCCCTATACAAATCGTTTAATTGGAGACATTCCTTAAAAGGAGGAAAACTCATGGGTAGGGGGTACGATGTTATAATAATAGGTTCGGGCATAATCGGCCTTTCATCCGGATATTATTTGAGCAAATCTGGGAAGAAGGTGTTGGTTTTGGAGAAGAAAGATATAGGTAATGGTGCCTCCGGCTCCTGTGACGACGCAATACTGCTCCAATCAAAAAAACCCGGAATAGTTCTGGAGATGGCCCTGGAAAGTATAGATATGTACAGGGGTCTATCGGATGAGCTGGGTACGGACCTGGAGTTTATGAGTCCCGGTGCAATGATTTTAATAGAAACCGAGGATGATTTGCGCATTATGGAGGATTTCGTTATTGAGCAGAAGAAGTGCGGTCTGGAAGTGGAAATAGTAGGAAAGAAGCAGGTGAAAAAAAAGCAGCCCCATGTAAGTGAGGGGGTAATCGCGTCAACATACAGCGCTATTGATGCGCAGGTGAATCCCCTAAGGGTTATGTTTGCTTTTGCCAACAGGGGGAAGGAACTGGGCATGCAGATTAAGAAGAATGCTGAGGTTGTTTCTATAGATAGGAACGGTTCCGGTGACTGGACAATCGGAACTGCAAATGGCGAAAGGTACGTGGCGGAGACGGTGATAAATGCAGCGGGTCCATGGGCGCCATTTATAGGGAAGATGGTAGGTATAGAAATACCGATAAAGCCAAAGAGAGGACAAATAGCCGTTACCGAGCAGGTTCCACCCCTTGGCGAGACCAATGTCTGGAGCGCTGACTATATAGTATCCAAGCTTAACCCGGGAAAAGCAAAGAAGAGGGAGAAGGTGCTGGAGGACCTTGGTGTGGGGTTTTCATTTACCCGTACCGCAGATGGCAACTGCTTTATCGGAAGTACAAGGGAATATGTGGGATACAATAAGAATACTACCTTTGAGGCATTACAGATAATGGTATCCCAGGCGGCAAGGTTCTTTCCTGTTATGAACAATGTCAGTATTATTAGAAGCTTTGCAGGGCTAAGACCGGCATGCCAGGACGGAAAGCCAATAATCGGTGAAGTAGCGACGTTGCCCGGGTTTTTTATAGCAGCCGGTCATGAGGGTGATGGGATTGCCCTTGCACCGGTTACAGGGAAGATCATAAATAACCTGGTACTCGGCAGGACAAACAGTTTGGATATCGAGGAGCTGAACTTTGACAGGTTCCAAAGGAAGGAGGGAGGTGTGGCATAGCAAATTAATGTCAATCACTTTCACGCCAAAAATATTATTAAAGGGGGCTAAAGAATGGGTTTAGGAACCTTATTGTGGGTCATTACTCTGGTTATGTGTGGCGCATTCTTGTATATTTCATGGAGAGTAAAGGACAGTGCTGCATTAAGTTTCTCGAACTATGCCATAGGTAGCGGTACTTTTCCGATTTATCTGGTACTATTTACTCAGTTTGCCACGATCATGGGTGTGGGCAACTTCATAGGTCATGCAGGGAAAGGGTATTCGGTAGGTTTGCCCTGGATGGCATTCATACTGGGCGAGCAGGGGTCGAAGATTATATTTGCCCTATTCTTTGCGGGGCTAGCAGGAAAGTTCACCTATAACACCTTTACCGAGATGATAGACGATTTGATGGTAAACGACAAGGTAACCCGGGCACTGGGAGGTTTGCTGGCCTCAATGATTATGATAGCCTGGGTAGGAGGACAGGGAAAAGCGTTTGGCAACATATTCAAGATAGTAACCGGTGCCAATGAGCTGCCGATTATACTGCTGTTTTCCGGCGTTTTCATTTTGTATACAACTCTGGGCGGCATATATTCGGTCGTATGGACCGACCTGCTGCAGGGTGTAATGGTTGTGATATTTGGAGTCGCGTTTTATATATATGCATTTTCGCCGGTACACTGGAGCTTTGCAGAGCTGGGGACAAGGCTTGCCGATGTAGGCAAAGGTGAACTATGGACCTTTTCGGGGGTACCTCCGATAACTCTCATTACTAACTTTGTAACCGGCTGTGTAGGTATCCTTGCGGCACAGATTTACTGGCAGAGGTGTTTCGCTGCAAAGGATGCCAAAACAGCTCGAAATGGCCTTTTGTGGAGCGGGATTGCAGCGATAATCATGGTTATGCTGACTGCCTTTGTGGGTATGGTAGTCCTCACAATGAACCAGGGACTGAAGCCAGATGACGCAATGCCCTGGTTTATGATGAACTATGTACCTGTGGGGGTTTCCGCCATGATTTTTGCTCTTGTTCTTGCTGCCGGCATGTCATCGGCGGACTCAAACCTGAACTCCGCATCAATCCTCGTTGTAAATGACCTTATCAAACCCTTCAACCCGCAGCTTTCAGATGAACAGCTCGTCAAATACGCAAAGTACTTAACCGTAGTTATCGGTATTTTTGCTGCTCTGGCAGCTATCTATGCCAGCAGCATTCTCGGCCTGTTCTCAAGGGCATACGCGATGGCGGGCGGAGGTCTTGTACCCCTTCTGCTTGTAGGTTTGATCTGGAAGGAGAATCCAGCGGAAGGTTTCCAGATGGGCAAGAAAAACAGCAAGGTTACCCCCTGGGGAGCCAGGATAGGCATTGTATCCGGGGCGGTACTGAGCCAGGTTACCGCCCTGGGTCCCAACAGAGTGCTTATCGCCCTTGTGGTTTCTGCTCTGCTAATCGTAGTTGTTTCCAGTATGACAAGGGAAAAGATGAATAAAGACACTGTTAAGACAGTCTAGATAGACTGGTGGTATTTTGGGGATTCTTTTAAAGAATCCCCAAAATACCTGTTTAACGGCAAATAGGGGGTTATCGGAAAAATTGAATAATATAATAATCTGCAGATGCGAAGAGGTAACGGAGGAGGAAATAAGAGAAGCTATTTTGAGCGGTTGTACAACGGTTAATGAAATAAAGAGAAAGACAAGAGCCGGCATGGGATTGTGTCAGGGAAGAACTTGCAGAAAACTGGTAGAAAAGGTTTTCGCTGATGAAACGGGAATTGAGATGGAGAAGATTCAGCCATCG
Organism: Bacillota bacterium; assembly: GCA_013540605.1. Taxonomy (GTDB): domain Bacteria; phylum Bacillota; class Clostridia; order Ch29; family Ch29; genus Ch29. The sequence goes on along the minus strand of JABVCK010000004.1, from coordinate 104,150 downwards.
ACATACCGGTCACCGGTGAGACCTGTACCAATAAGCAACTTCGAAGAAGATGACAATTAGTCCTTATGGCTTTCTTATTTTATCAGTAGGATGACATTAAAGGGAGGTTATGGCAATGCAACGATGGGGTAGTCTTATCACAGCGATGGTTACGCCTTTTGATGAGGAGTTAAATGTAAACTACGGTGGGGCTGTTGAACTGGCAAAACAACTGGTTGAAGAGGGAACTACGGCTTTGACGGTCTGCGGTACAACCGGGGAGGCTCCGACCCTGACAACCGATGAAAAAATTAAGCTGTTTAAAGAAATAAAAGCCTCGGTCGATGTGCCGGTGATCGCCGGAATAGGTACAAATTCCACAAAGGCCACCATTGAGATGGGAAGGATGGCAGTGGAGTGTGGCGTTGATGGTGTTCTTGTGGTTGTGCCCTATTACAATAAACCTAACCAGGAGGGTATTTACAGGCATTTCAAGGCGGTGGCCGAGGAAGTAAAACTTCCGATAATGATGTACAATGTCCCCGGCAGAACGGGTGGTAATATGGATGCAGAGACAGTGATAGAGCTGTCAAGGATTGAAAACATAGTTGCATTGAAGGAGGCAAGCGGTAACCTCAGCCAGGTCTGTGAGGTTATCAGGAGGGCAAAGGAAGGATTTAATGTCTACAGCGGGGATGACTTCCTCACAATACCGATTATGGCCATGGGGGGCGCGGGAGTGGTCAGCGTAGCATCACAGGTGGTTGGTCCGATGATGAGGCGGATGATTGACAGTTTCCTGGAGGGAGACGTAAAAAACGCGGCACAGCTGCATAACAAACTTAAACCGATATTCGATGCGCTGTTTATTACCACAAACCCTATACCCGTGAAAAAGGCACTGAACCTCATGGGGAGAAATGCAGGAGGGTTAAGGCTTCCTATGGTGGATGCCGGTGCATATGTTGAGAAAATTCTGGTTGAAGAAATGGTTAAACTAGGGCTGTTATAGAGGAGTTGTTGACGTATGAACATGAGGATAACAAAGCACCCGATACTTGGAGACATTGAATATGACCGAAAGGTTAAGATCTATGTGGATGGGCAGGAATTAGAGGCTATTGAGGGCGAAATGATAGCATCTGCATTACTGGCAGCCGGGATAAAAACATTTAGGTATACAAAAAAGCATCATGCCCCTAGAGGTATTTTTTGTGGAATAGGCCGATGTACCGATTGTGTAATGACGGTGAATGGAATGCCCAATGTCCGTACCTGTGTGACGCCGGTTGAAGAAGGGATGAGAGTAGAGACACAACACGGCTGCGGTAAATGGAAGGAAGGTGCTGGAGACGAATGAGGGTATGGGATATTGTGGTTGTAGGCGGCGGTCCCGCCGGTCTGTGTGCCGCAATTGAAGCTGCAAAAAACGGCGCGAGGGTGCTTCTGATCGATGAGAACTCAAGACCCGGAGGACAGTTATTCAAGCAGATTCATAAATTTTTCGGCTCTGCTGAGCACAAAGCAGGGGTTAGAGGGTTAGAAATAGGATTGCAGCTATTGAAGGAAACAAAGGAACTTGGAATGGATGTTTGGTTAAACTCCAAGGTATGCGGTATTTATGATGATAACGTTTTATGGGTGGTTAAGGATGAAAGGAAAAGCTTCCAGGTTAAGGGAGCTGCTGTAATTTTATGTACCGGGGCAGTAGAGAACTCAATCAGCTTTGAGGGTTGGACGCTGCCCGGCGTAATGGGTGCAGGCGCAGCCCAGACAATGATAAATGTCAACCGTGTGCTTCCGGGCAGGAAGGTATTGATGGTGGGTTCCGGAAATGTCGGAGTTATTGTATCGTACCAGCTGCTGCAGGCGGGTGCGGAAGTCGCTGCAATAGTGGAAGCAGCTCCAAGACTTGGGGCTTACGGAGTGCATACTGCAAAGGTGAGGAGAGCGGGAGTCCCATTCTATGTTTCACATACCATTGTCAGGGCAGAAGGTGATGGAAAGGTTGAAAGGGCAATAATAGCCCGGGTGGATGAAAGATTTAAGCCGGTTGACGGAAGCGAGATTGCTATCAACGTAGACACCATCTGCCTGGCAACAGGGCTTACCCCTTTGGCGGAGCTTGCATGGATAGCAGGTTGTAAATTTGTATTCAACCGGGTGCTTGGAGGACATGTACCATGGCATGACCGGTATATGGCTACAAGTAAAAAGGGTATATATATAGCCGGAGATATTACGGGAATTGAAGAAGCAAGCACTGCAATGGAAGAAGGCAGGTTGGCCGGCGTAAGCGCTGCAGCTGCCATAGGGCTAATCGATACCGAGAGATTGGAAAAGATAGCAGGGGAAATATGGGAGAGACTGGATGCCTTGCGGTGCGGACCCTTTGGTGAAAATAGAAAGATAGCAAAACAGCAAGTAATGGCAGGAGGGGACGAACAGTGAAAGGGCTTAAAATAGATGGGGCGCCTTCCATTGATGAGCTGCGAGGCACCCCCGGATATCCTGGTATTGAAAGGGCTAGAAAGAGAAGTATAGCGTTTATTGAATGCATAGAGGAAATACCGTGCAATCCGTGTGAAACCGCCTGCTTGCGGGGGGCTATTAAGGTTGGCAGGCCAATAACAAACCTGCCTCAATTGGATGAGGATAAGTGCACCGGTTGCGCGCTGTGCGTGGCGGCGTGCCCGGGTCTTGCTATATACGTTAAGACCTATGATTATAGGGAAGGGATGTCATTGATAAAATTCCCATATGAGTATCTTCCCCTGCCTGAAGAGGGGAGGGAGGTTGAACTGGCTGACCGGTACGGGAATACCCTATGCAAGGGTAAGGTAATAAAAGTAGACGTATCCGCCAAGAATAACAGGACTGCGATTGTTTGGGCGGAATACCCCCAAGAATACTTTGAAGATGTGGTCACAATGATACGCCTGTAAAGTGTAGATTTTTCGGGAGGTTATATTTATGAGCATTAAACTGTCCAGAAATCCCCAGATTGGTTATGTACCCAGACCTGTGGTGATTGTAAGCTGCAGCGACGGGGAAAAGGGCGCCGATCTAGTAACAGTCTCCTGGACCGGTGTACTTTGCTCCAGCCCTCTGCTTGTTTATATCTCTTTACGTCCTAATAGATATTCGTCTGGCCTGATTAAAAAGGTTGGAGACTTCGTTATAAATATTCCTTCGGTACATCAGGTGAAATTGACCGACTATTGTGGTATCGTTTCCGGAAGAAAGGTTGATAAGATTAAAGCAAGCGGCCTGACGCTCAAACCAGGAGTAAAAACCAAATCTCCGTATATATACGAATGTCTCATAAATTTCGAATGTATTGTCAAAGAAATAATATCCCTGGGAACACATGACATGTTTATAGCAGAGCTGGTTTATGAGCATATAGATCAGGATATTCTTGATGAAGAGTATAATATAAAGACGGGAAATTTGCTGGTATCGGCGTTTGGCGAATATTGGGGAACGGACGGCCCTCTGGGCCAGTGCTTCAATATAGGGTTGGATTTTAAGGCCCGTTAAGATGCTTATATATCACGGGGACGTATATCACGGGGACGGTTCTACTGATATATATCAGTAGAACCGTCCCCGTGATATACGTGATATAGTCAACCAGCGGTATTTACTCTTTTATAGTTGCAAAAGAATCCATCATAGATAATCCTTACCGCCTTCTGTTTGTCCTCTTGATTTAAGGCAAGCAGCAGAGTATATGGCTCATAGAAAATTCCCAGGGGAACTACTCCCTTATCCGATAGAAGGGTACAAACTTCTTCTTCCATTTCCCTGGCCTCTGATTTGCTAAACACCAGACTGATCAGATTCATCCCGTCTTCTGAGGCTATTCCTATAAGACCACGGTCCGAGAGGCAGTGTGTCTCACTATCGATCAAAGTACCCGGATCCTGTGAAAAGGTAGACCGAACCCTAAAAGGGGTTTTGAAGTCTATCGCTGCTTTAACCGCTCTCGGGTGAACTACCTTTGCTCCATGTTTAGACAGCCTATACATATGCTCACGGCTTAGCAGCTTTATGAAGGGGGATTCAGGTATAATTCTTGGGTCCGTCACGGCCACACCCGGTACATCGGTAAAGATGTCAATCGTATCGGCACCAATATATCCACCTATCACTATAGCTGAAATATCGCTCCCACCTCTTCCTAAAGTGGTTATTTCGAGGTTGCGGCTGTAACCCTGAAAACCCGCTATTACAGCTACTTTATCCTCTTCAAGGCAGCGGATTATTGGTTCGGTTTTTACATCGATTATAGTAGCGTCAGTGTACTTCCCGTCCGTAATTATACCGGCCTGAAATCCCGATAAGGGAACCGAAGCAATTCCAATACTCTCTAACATATGCGAGATAAGAACCGCCGAGATTATCTCCCCGCATGAAAGCAGCAGGTCTTTCTTTCTTGCGTCTATCCGTGAGTCGATGGTTTCAAGCAGGGCTAATAAGGTATCTGTTGCATAGGGTTCGCCCCTGCGTCCCATAGCCGATACTATTACGGCAACTCTATTGCCGCGATTTTTGGCGTCGGCTATATGCCTGATGGCTGCCTGCCTTGCGGAAGCGCTGTTTAAGGACGTCCCGCCAAACTTCAGTACTACCGGTCCCATGCTGGTGCAGCCTCCCCTACACAAGATTTCTTGCAATGAGTGTTTCTGCAATCTGTACGGCGTTGAGGGAGGCACCTTTTAACAAATTGTCAGCTACTATCCACATGTTCAGCCCATTGGGGATGGTATAGTCCTTCCTTATCCTGCCTACGAATACTTCACCTTTGCCTTCGGCTTGTATTGCCATGGGGTATTTCAGGGAGCCGACATCATCAATGACCCTGATGCCGGGTGCGTCTTTCAGCAGTAATCTCACATCATGGGGATCGATTGGCTTTGCTGTTTCTATGTTAACTGACTCAGAATGGCACCTGAACACAGGAATTCTTACCGCAGTAGCGTTTACTTCGATGGCTCTGTCAAGGATTTTCTTGGTTTCGTTTACCATCTTCATCTCTTCTTTTGTATATCCATTATCCTGAAATATATCTATATGGGGAAGGGCGTTAAATGCTATCTGGTATGGATAGACACTGCTTTCTATTGGCGACTTGTTGACAAAGCCTGTAATCTGTGAAATGAGTTCATCAATTGCCCTCTGGCCGCTGCCGGATACAGCCTGGTAGGTCGATACGACAATTCGTTTGATAATGTATCTATCATGTATGGGTTTAAGGGCAACCAGCATCTGAATTGTTGAGCAGTTTGGATTTGCTATCAATCCCTTATGCCGGTCCAGGTCATGGGGATTGACCTCTGGTATGACCAGGGGCACATCGTTGTCCATTCTCCACGCGCTGCTGTTATCTATTACTACTGCTCCTTCCTGTACCGCCATTGGTGCGATGGACATACTGGCTTCTGCTCCGGCGGAGAATAATGCGATATCCACATCCTTAAAAGAACCTTCTACCACTTCCTCTACCGTTATCTCCTTGTTCCTGAAAACTAGTTTTTTCCCGTTGTTTTGTTTCACATCAAGCGGTTTTACGCTCTCTATGGGAAGATCGCTTTGGTCAAGCATGTTCAGCATTTGTTGTCCAACAGCGCCAAGGGCTCCAAGGACTGCAAACTTAAATCCTCTCATTTTTTTACCCCCTACAACTAATAAAATCATGCTACTACTCATACAATGAGTAGTAGCATGATTTTATTATATCCCAATGCGATGAAGGTGTCAATACAACCCGTGCAAGTTGACATTAAGGTTAATAAATTGTAATATATAAGTATTACTAACCAGTGTATGAGCAGTATATTCATGATTGGTTTGGAAACAAAAGGGGGATTTCCAATGGCAAACAATATGGACCAAAAGGAATTGATGATTCTTGAGTTTGTATCGGATTCCGATAAACCTATAGGGTCCTGGGCCCTTGTTGAACGGTTGGAGGAGAGGGGTGTTAATGCGAGTTCCGCCACTATCGGAAGAATACTTAATAAGCTGGAAAGAATGGGATACGTTAAGAAGAAACAGTTTAAAGGAAGGGTTATAACAGACAAAGGGGAAGAGGCCATAAGAATCGCGAATCAGATGAATAAGATCGACTATCATAAGAAAAGACTGGATGAATATATAAACACAAATGTCCTGGAAAACTTCATTATGGTACTGGAAGCGCGCCTTTCGATAGAAAAGGAAACCGCACGCCTTGCCGCCAGGCACGCAACACCCGATGAGATAGAAGAGATGGAGAGGATTCTACATTCTCAGGAGAAAAAATACAGCGAGCAGTCCAGTATTGCATCCTCGGATATTGATTTTCACAGGGCAATCGCCAGGGCGTCGAGGAATAAAGTGCTTGAATCCCTCTACAATATAGTATCCTACTCGGGGCAGCAGTCTGAGCTATTTGAGTATATAAGAAAGAAGGTAAATTCACCTTATATGGTCTCCCACTGGAAAATACTCGATTCAATCAAGAGTCATAACGAAGAACTGGCAGTGGAGTGCATGAAGGAACATATTGACAGCCTGATGGAAGACGTAAAGAAATACTGGGAGTCATACAATTAAATTCAGTCTTTATGACTGTTGTGACAAAAAGGATTTTGTGTCACGAATATACGTTTTTGCGCTATCAATGTGCAATCTTACCTGTTCTGGTGCAGGGCCTCCCGGTATGTTCCGTGAAACCACACAGCTATAAGGGGTTACTATATCCATGATATCTTCTTCAAATACCGGCGAGGCCTTTCTGAAATCCTCCAGCGAAAGGTCCTGCAGGGAAACTCCTTTACCGGTACAGTGCAAAACAAGTTCGCCCACTATCCGGTGAGCGGTTCTGAAAGGCACACCTTTCTTCGACAGGTAGTCTGCCACATCGGTGGCATTGATAAAGCCCTTGTTTGCTGCCTTCTGCATATTATCCCTGTTGATTTTCAAGGTTGATAACATAGGGGACATGATGGACAGGCATGCTTTAACGGTGTCGAGGGTATCGAACAAACTTTCCTTATCCTCCTGCATATCTTTGTTGTAGGCCAGAGGAAGGCCTTTCATAACGGTTAAAAGGGCCATCAGGTTTCCGAACACCCTTCCGGTTTTACCCCTAATCAGTTCGGCAACGTCGGGATTCTTCTTCTGCGGCATGATGCTGCTCCCGGTGCTGTATGCATCATCCATCTCAATGTACCCGAATTCGTTTGTCGACCAAAGGATCAGCTCTTCACAAAGACGGCTCAGGTGCATCATGATAATTGATGAAACCGAAATGAATTCAATGGCATAATCCCTATCGCTCACTCCGTCAAGGCTGTTCATTGTATAGTTACTGAAACCAAGCAGCTTTGTAGTCAGCTCCCTGTCAATGCTGTAAGTAGTCGAAGCCAGAGCGCAGCTTCCGAGGGGGTTTGTGTCGGTTCTTCTATAACAGTCCTTCAGCCTATCCAAATCCCGCTTGAACATTTCGTAGTATGCCATGAGATGGTGGGCCAGGGTTATTGGTTGCGCCGGTTGAAGGTGGGTATAGCCGGGCATAATGGTATACAGGTTGTCTTCAGAGATTGTCACAAGGGTGTCCAGCAATACAACGAGTTTCCTTTGAACCTCCAGAATCTCATCCTTTAGGAAAAGCCTAAGGTCAAGGGCAACCTGATCGTTTCTGCTCCTGGCTGTGTGCAGTTTTTTGCCCGCTTCTCCTATCCTATCGGTCAATGCCTTTTCAATATTCATATGTATGTCTTCATATTGAACGCTGAACTCGAAGGTGCCATCCTCGATATCCTTCAGTATGGACAGAAGACCCTTCCGGATGCTCTCCTTTTCTTCCAGGGAAATTATACCGCATTTAAACAAGGCCTCTGCATGGACCATGCTGCCCATAATGTCCTGTTTGTACAATCTCATATCAAAGGAAATGGATGAGTTAAAGTCATCCATTTCCTTGCTTGTATCCTTTATAAACCTTCCTGACCACAGTTTCATACGGCTTTAATCTTCCTTTTCATGACATTTTTCTCTTCTTCCAGCTTTTCTTCCATAAGAGCCCTGACCTTGAGGGGCAGCCCAAACAGGTTTATGAAGCCTTCAGCGTCCTGCTGGTTGTATACCTCATCTTCTCCGAAGGTAGCGTATTCATGGTTATACAACGAATAGGGCGATTTGGTGCCGTGAACTGAGCAATTTCCCTTGAAGAGCTTGAGCTTTACCGTTCCGGTAACTGTTTCCTGGGTGCTGTCGACAAAGGCATCAAGGGCTTTCTTCAATGGTGTATACCAGAGGCCGTCGTATACCATCTGGGCGTATTTGTTAGCTACCATATCCTTGAAGAACATGGTCTGACGGTCCAGTGTAAGCCTTTCAAGCTCCTTATGGGCTGTATAAAGGATGGTGCCGGCAGGGCACTCGTAAATTCCCCTTGACTTCATACCCACAAGCCTGTTTTCTACCATATCGATTATACCTACACCGTTCTCTCCACCGAGTGTATTTAGCTTTTCCACCAGGGCGACGGGTTTATACTCAACACCATTGATCTTCTTTGGAACGCCCTTCTCGAAATATATTTCCACATAGGTCGGTTTATCCGGCGCCTTTTCCGGCGGAACGGTCATCAGGTAAATGCTGTCGTCCGGTGTAAACCACGGGTCTTCGAGGTCAGAGCCTTCATGGCTCAGGTGCCATATATTCCTGTCCATACTGTACGGGTGGTCCTTTGTTACCGGGATGGGTATCCCCCTGGCGTTGGCATAATCAACGGACTCTTCCCGCGATTTTATGTTCCATATCCTCCAGGGAGCTATGACCTTCATATGGGGGCTTAGGGCTTTGATCGCCAGCTCAAAACGCACCTGGTCATTACCTTTGCCTGTCGCACCATGGGCTATTGCGTCTGCGCCCTCCTTATGGGCAATCTCTACAAGTTTTTTGGCTATGAGAGGACGGGCAAAGGATGTGCCGAGGAGATATTTTCCTTCGTACATTGCTCCGGATTTTAGTGTTGGAAATATATAATCCTCAACAAATTCCTCCTTAACATCCTCCACATACAATTTGCTGGCTCCTGATTTTATGGCTTTTTCCCTCACTGCTTCGATTTCGCTGCCCTGTCCCACGTCCACGCATACCGCAATTACTTCATAATCATAGTTTTCCTTCAACCATGGTATAATTATAGAAGTGTCAAGCCCACCGGAGTAAGCCAGGACAACCTTCTTTTTAGAGCTCATAGAACCTCCTCCTTTTTGCGAATGTTCCAATTACTTACTGTATAAATATTCAATTATGCTATTAATTATACTACTTTTTTATATATATGCAACCCTTTTTATTAGATAAAAGGAAATTATTTTTATAGTATTTTATAGGGGAGGTCTTGGAACAGCTGTGCCTGGCGGATTATTTCATCCGGGAAGCGAATGTGAATAAAAATTATAGATAAAAAAATTTAGACCAGCCAAAAAAGCCTGGCCTAAATTCTATGGGGGGATTCAAAAATATCTTATATGCAATAATATTATACTGTTTTTTGAATAAATATTCAATATCTAAAATGAATTTTTACAGATCAAATTCTTTTGCTATGGCGGTAACGGCTCTGTTTTGGTCCTTTGGGTCTATGGCGCATGATATCCTGATCTCAGAGGTTGTTATTATTTTCAGGTCAACATTGCTCTCGGACAGAGCTGTAAACATCCGGGCAGCAACGCCCGATTGGGTCCGCATGCCCATACCGACAACCGATAGTTTTGTAATTGCAGTATCCGTGTCTATTCCAAAGGGTCCCAGCTCCGGTTTTAATTCTTCCAGCCCATCCATTGCTGCTGCAAGGTCGTTCTTTGGAATTGTAAAGGAGACATTAATCAGGCCGTTAACCGGGGTGGTCTGACTTATCATGTCAACATTCACATGCCTTTCAGCAAGGCTCTGGAAGATTCTAGAGATGGATCTTGTTGAATAGGGAAGGTTTATTACTGTGACCATGGCATCGTTATTATCAACTGCCATTCCGGTTATTACGGTTTTTTCCATGAAATCATCACTCTCCTTAATGAATGTCCCTGGAAACTCGCCTGTACTCATTGCAACGTATATAGGAACCTTATACTTGTGCCCAATCTCAATTGAACGAGGATGCATTACGCCGGCCCCGAGGCTCGCCATTTCCATCATTTCTTCATAGCTTATGCATTCAAGCTTTCGTGCATTCGGATAAATGCGTGGATCAACGGTATAGATACCGTCGACATCGGTGAAAATTTCGCATACTGCGCCGAGTTTGGCAGCCAGGGCTACCGCTGTCGTATCCGATCCGCCTCTTCCCAGGGTTGTGATTTCATTGTTTCCGTTTACACCCTGGAACCCTGCGATTATTACAACACTGTCCTTTTCCAGTTCTTCAATTATTATGGATGAATTGATATCTGCAATTTTAGATTTTGTGTGATAGCCTTCGGTGATTATTCCTACTTGCTGCCCGGTAAAGGACCTTGCCTTGCAGCCGATTTCATTAAGGGCAATCGACAGAAGAGATATGGAAATCTGCTCTCCGGTTGACATCAGCACGTCAAGTTCCCTGGGTTTCGGCCTGCTGCTCAGGTTGTAAGCCATGGAGAGAAGATTATCGGTAGTTTTTCCCATGGCTGATACTACAACAACCAGCCTGCAGCCGCTTTCTTTTTTCTGCTTGATCCTGGCTGCAACCTGCTTTATCTTTTCCAGATCTCCTACTGAGGTTCCTCCGTATTTCTGTACGACAATATCCATTACATCACATCCTTGTCCTAAATGGTTTTCAAAAAAAGCGGCTTGCGCCGCTTAAGTAAATTATCCTCTTAAGTCTTCAAGCAATTTTGTTTTATCCCTGGTTGTCTGGTCAACCCTTTTAATAAACCTTGCCGGGGTTCCGGCAACAACAACTCCCGGTTCCACATCTTCAATAACAACCGACCCCGCAGCTATTACAGCGCCTTTACCTACCCTTACGCCTTCGAGGACCACTGCGTTTGCGCCGATCAGAACCTCATCCTCGATTATGACCGGTGTGCTGCTGGGCGGTTCAAGCACGCCTGCAATCACCGCGCCGGCACCCACATGAACGTTTTTCCCTATGATTCCCCTGGCACCTATCACCGTATTCATATCTATCATACTTCCATCACCGATTACAGCTCCGATATTGATAACAGCGCCCATCATAATGATTACGTTATTCCCGATTACCACCTTATCCCTGATAATAGCACCGGGCTCAATACGGGCGTTGATGTTCTTAATATCAAGCAGGGGGATGGCTGAATTCCTCCTGTCGCACTCCAGACGGAAGTGGTCGATGCGGTCACTGTATTGCTTGAGAACCACAGATACATCCCTATATTCTCCAAACAGTATCCAGAAGTTCTCCTGCCCGTAGACCTCCACGTTGGACATTTCCACATCCCTCAGGTTGCCCTTTATGTATGCCTTGACAGGGGTGGATTTTGCTGCATTTTTAATGTATGCTGCGATTTTGTATGGGTCAGTGAGGTTTTCATCGACAGAATCCAAGTGTCCGGTACCGTGGGTTTCCTTTATCATGTGCATATCAGTCCTTTCTACTGTTTAATCAAATGATTCATATTATACAGCCCCTCCTTCTGAGAAGCTAGGAATTTTGCAGCTTTTAAGGCGCCGAAGGCAAAAATTTTCCTGGAAAGGGCAAGGTGCTTTATTTCCACTATTTCATCCTGCCCTGCAAATATAACCCTGTGCTCACCGGGGTAGGTTCCACCCCTCAGTGCGTGAATCCCAATTTCACCGGGTTTTCTCTTGCCGTGTTCGGCATTTCTTCCGTACACATAATATTTATCTCCATCCAGTTGCGTATTGATAGCATCAGCCAGCATTAAAGCGGTGCCGCTCGGTGCATCAACCTTTTCATTGTGGTGGAAGTCAACAATCTCAATATCAAAGTTTTCACCTAGAATTGAAGCGGCTAATTTGCTTATTTCCACCATTACCAGCACGCCCAGGGACATGTTTGCAGAGACGAAAACCGGGATGTGCTTTGCCGCCTCTCTTATATGCTGTAGATCTTCTTCCTTAATACCTGTAGTAGCAACTATTAACGGGGTTTTTGTATTTACAGCATATTCAAGAAGGGGTTTTATCGCCTCAGGGCGGGAGAAGTCCAACAATACGTCGGCGCTTCCCTCAAACTCGTTAATGCTGCTGTATACAGGGAATTTATTCTTATAGCTTTCTATATTTTTATCCACTCCGGCGACTACAATAACTCCCGGGTCTTTTTCTGCGGTTTCTACCAAGACGTGGCCCATTTTACCGTTGCATCCGTTTATTACAAGCTTCAGCATATATCATTCTCCCTTATCGGCGATATTCTCCCCACACCCGGGCAAGGCGCCATGCTCGATGAGGTGTGTCCATTCTCCTTTACAGTGAACCCATACTCAGTCAGCGCCTTCATAAGTTTGTCGAGGTTTTCCCCGGACATTGAAGTCAGAGGAAGACGAAGCTTGCCTACATTATATCCCAGGAGGTTCATTGCTGTTTTTATCGGTATTGGATTTACTTCCAGGAATACTGCATCGTTCAATGGTTTGATCTTCAACTGCATATCCTTGCTTTCCTTTACGCGTCCCTGGTGATAGAGATCAACCATATCATGCATCTCCTTGGGTGCTATATTAGCCACCACCGATATTACTCCTTTCCCTCCCAATGAGAGTATGGGAACCACCTGGTCATCGTTCCCGGAATAGATATCAAGCCTGTCGCCGCACAGATATGCGATTTCAGCAATCTGGCTGATGTTGCCGCTTGCTTCCTTGACCGCCGCTATATTCTTATGATGGGAAAGGGTCTCCAGCGTTTTGGGCAGCATGTTCAGGCCGGTTCTGCTGGGAACGTTATAAATGATGATCGGAAGGTCTACGGCGTCTGCAACGGCTGTAAAGTGCTCAACCAGACCCTTTTGAGAGGTTTTATTGTAGTAGGGAGTTATAACCAGCAAGCCATCCGCTCCCACTTCCTGAGCGTATAGGCTTCTCCTGATTGTCTTTGCCGTATCGTTTGTTCCGGTGCCTGCAATTACCGGGATTCTGTTCTTGACTCTTTCCACTGTGAATTTTATTGCTGTTTTCAATTCATCTTCGGTCATGGTAGAGGCTTCACCGGTGGTGCCACAGATAATGATGGCATCGGTGGACTGTTCAATATGCATTTCTATGAGTTCTTCAAGCTTTTCAAGGGCTATTCCAGTATCAGTAAAAGGAGTAACAAGCGCAACACCGGAACCCATGAATATTGACATAAAAGACCATCCTTTCCAAGATATTTTTTCGTGCAATTCTTATTTATTTATCAGCAGTTCTGCAATCTGTACCGCGTTGGTGGCTGCACCTTTACGTATATTGTCGGCTACTACCCACATGTTAATTCCGCTTGTTAAGCTCTCATCCCTTCTTATGCGTCCTACGTAAACTAAATCGGTGTCTTCCGACATTGTGGCGATCGGGTATAGATTTTTTTCCGGGTCATCGATTAATTTTACCCCTTTGCTTCCTGCCAGTATATTCTTTAGTTCAAAGAGGTCAAATTCCTTTTCGAATTCGACGTTAATCGATTCGCTGTGGCAGTTTTCCACCGGTACCCTTACTGTTGTCGCCGTTATCTTGAGCGAGTAGTCCCCCATAATCTTTTTGGTTTCGTTTACCATTTTCATCTCTTCCTTAGTATACCCATTATCCAGGAACACATCGATGTGGGGGAGACAGTTGTTTACTATGGGGTGCGGATAGAAGCGGGGTTTATTTCCCAATAGGCCTTCTCTTAAATCGTTAACCCCTTTATAACCTGAACCAGACACTGCTTGATAGGTTGAATATACAATCCGTTTAATCCTGTATTTATCGTGGAGGGGCTTTAATGCCACGACGGCCTGAATGGTTGAACAGTTGGGATTGGCGATTATGCCTTTATGCCAATCGATGTCCTGGGGGTTTACCTCCGGCACCACCAGCGGTACTGCTTCATCCATCCTCCAGGCGCTGCTGTTGTCTATTACTACCGCTCCCCTGGAAGCAGCGATTGGAGCAAATTTCCTGCTGATGTCTCCGCCTGCGGAGAACAGGGCAATATCTATTCCCCGGTCAAAGGAGTTCTCGGTCAGTTCCTCGACAACGTAGTCCTTTCCTTTAAATGGAAGCTGTTTTCCTGCGGACTTTCCGGAAGCAAACAGTTTAAGCTCTCCAACCGGAAAGTCCCGTTCCTCCAACACTTTAAGCATGGTACGCCCTACCATTCCTGTAGCTCCGACTACGGCTACCCTGTAAGTTTTCATCCTGTTTCCTCCTCCAGATGTTAAAGTTATCCTTTATATTATGATATGTTGATGCCCGAAATATGTTAAATAAAATAGCCTTGCCGTTCTGGACTGAGCCTTGCCCCAGCCATAAAAAAACCGGCACAAACCCAGGGCCGGCAAACAATCACATAAACACTTAAGCCTGCAATAAAAGAAAGCAGAGCTTTTGTTAATGCGATAGCGCTCCACCCGTTTCCAGGTGACAGTTATGCAGCTGTTAACTGCATACCCAGGAGCCTTCTGAATAGGGCAGAAAACACCTTCGGCATCGTTCCCTTTCGGCAAGCTTCAACGAATCCTATTATTCTCCGTTTGCGTACTGATGAAAAATGCGCCTCTATCATTCGGGTATTAATTTTGTTTAATGATAACACTATATTTTTCTTTTGTCAATGATTTTGAGGCCAAATGGCAGGTGCTAGGTGTTAGTCAGTAGCAGTTCAAAATCCTGTCTGTTATTTTATAAAAAAAATATTTATGGGAGGATTCTTAAATTTTATCTAGAATAGATATAATAATTACACTAGGTGATATATAATTTCATAGAGTGAAACGGAGGCGGTATTTTTGGATGAACTAAAAATTCTTTCACCTTGCGGTATTTTAGGATATGGTTTCCCAAAGGAATCTTTTATAAACGGAATAAATAGGAAACCTAATGTTATAGCTGTTGATGCAGGTTCAACAGATGCAGGTCCGCATAAACTCGGAGCTGGCGTTGGGATTGTAAGCGAAAGAGCGGTAAAGAAAGATTTAAATTTAATCCTAACTGCAGGATTTGAGCTGAATATTCCGGTAATAATCGGCTCAGCGGGAGGAGCCGGAGCAAAACCACATGTTGAATGGACCATGAAGATAGTACGGGAAGTTGTTCAAGAAAAGCAGTTGAAGTTCAAAACGGCAATAATATATTCTGATGTTCAAAAGGATTACATAAGGGAAAAGATGAAAGAGAACAAGATTTTACCCTTAGGTCCTGTTCCTGAATTATCAGAAGAAAAACTAAAAATCACCAAAAGTATTGTAGGCCAAATTGGATGTGAACCCATAATTGAGGCGCTTCAAAATGGAGCAACACTGGTTGTAGCAGGAAGAACCTATGACCCTGCAGTCTTTGCAGCATTACCAATAATGCATGGGTTTGATCCGGGACTATCCTACCACTTAGGCAAAATATTAGAATGCGGAGCTCTATGTGCAGAGCCCGGTACTACAAAAGACTGTATAATTGGGTATATTAGAAAAGATCATTTCGTCGTAGAACCCTTGAACGAAAAAAGAAAATGCTATACAACTTCTGTTGCTGCACATACCCTGTACGAAAAAGACCATCCATATTTACTGCATGGGCCGGGCATTCAACTTGATTTATCCCAGTGTGTATTTGAACAGTATGGCGACGGATTAGTGAAGGTATCTGGCAGCAAGCTGATTAAACCCGAAAAATACAGAATAAAGCTGGAAGGGTCAGCGCAGGTGGGCTACAGGACACTTATAATAGCAGGTGTACGCGATCCCATTATGATTGACAGCATTGAAGAGATTAAAAAGGAGGTGGAAGAGCAGGTAAGGGCGTATTTCGATGATATTCCGGGCGAAGATTACAGAATTATTTACCATACATATGGTAAAAACGGGGTAATGGGAATGCTGGAACCGGTTGATACAGCATGCCATGAGCTTGGATTGGTGCTGGAAGTCGTAGCCAAAACCCAGGAACTGGCCAATACTATCTGCGCGGCAGTAAGGTCAACAATGCTTCACTTCCCGTACAAAGGAAGAAAGGCTACGGCTGGGAACCTTGCATTCCTTTATTCCCCTTCAGACATAGAATTTGGACCTGTGTATAAATTTACTGTTTACCACCTGGTAGATGTTGAAGACCCGTGTGAACTGGCCAGGTTTGAATATCTGGAACTATAGAAGGAGGGGCAGACGTGAACAAAACGGATAGCTTATACAATATGGCTAAAGTGTTGCGCAGCAAGAATTCCGGTCCATTCGAGCTGACCTTTGACGTAATATTTGATAATCCTGCTTATTATGAACTAGTCAAACGCAGCGATGTAATAAACAGAGAAACCATATGCAGGCTTTATGGACTTAAACCGGAAGATATTTCCCACCTGGTATTCTATGACCCGGCACTGGCTGTGAAAATTACTATCAAGAGACCTGTTGACTCAGGCAGCGTAGGAGATACAGACGTTTATGGGGCACAGCAGCATGCCCCGCTCATGAGTCTCCAAGTTCCCCTGGAGGGTTAAATATATTATCTAGGAATCTCGTGATAGGAAAATATAGTAGTCTTAGTAGTCGCTGTAGGGTTTTAAGGGGAAAAATTAGTGGAATCTCGTGATAGTAGTCGCAGTAGTCGCAGTAGTCGCTGTTGAAAGATAAAGGTAAATGGTATATACATTGTCTGTATCTCAAAAGAAAGGGGTTCAGACAATGGAAATAGTAAAGGTAAGGAATGAGGATAACCATATCAGATATTATCTGAATGATGACAATGGGGAGCCCATTGAAGAAATCCTGAAGTTCCTGAAATTCAAGGACAATACAGGATATGCCAGGAACACACTGCGCATGTATTGTACTCATTTGAAACAGTATTATGAATATTTAGCAGAAAGGGGGAAAAGTTATCGGGAAGTAAACATTGATGATCTGGCCGGATTTGTTGCGTGGCTGCAGAACCCATACCTGGGACAGAAAGTAGTCCCCATCCGGTATGAAAATGCAAGACTGCCACAGACGGTAAACAAGACAGTCGATACAGTAGTAGCATTCTATGGGTATCTTGTAAGGCATGATGAGTATGAAAAAAATCTCCCTGCGGCATTGGTTAAGTTTGTTAAGGCACCTGGGCGGAATTACCGTAGCTTTCTGTATGGAATCGCAGACAGGAAACCTGTCAAAAGCCACGAATTAAAGCTGAAAACACCCCGGCAGGAAATACGTACAGTGAAAAAGGAGGATATCCCATCCCTGTTGAACGCATGCACGAATTTAAGGGATTATCTGCTTTTATACATGCTCTTCGAAACAGGAATGAGGATTGGGGAAGCCTTGTCAGTATGGCTGGAAGATTTTGATATGTCAGAATGTATCATCCATATCCGGGACAGGGGCGAGATGGAAAATCTGGCTGAAATAAAGACGGTGTCAAGTCCTAGACGGCTTGACATAACGCAGGAGCTGTCCGATTTATTCCTTCAGTATGTATGTAAATACCATACAGAAGAAGTGCGAACAAACCATGTATTCATAAAGCTCCGGGGCGAATCCACGGGAAAAGCCATGGACTATGCGGATGTGGATAACCTGTTCCGTACCATACGCAGAAAAACCGGCGTGGAGATTACCCCGCACATGTTTCGGCACACATCGCTGAGCATGCTCTACTCTGCCGGATGGGAACCGGAACTGTTAAGAAAAAGAGCAGGCCATAAAAACATCTATACAACACTGAACACGTATGTGCATCCTACAGACGAGGAAGTCACAGAAGCATTCAGAAAGACTGTAGAGACCATTCGATGCCCTCTTGGAAGTGTGGAGGTGCATGATGTTGAATAATGGAGCACTTGCGTTAAAGGAACAGAATACAGGCAGATATGGTGAAATTCTTTCCTATCTGTCCGAAGATGATGGCTACTGGATAGAAAATGATGTATGGGAAGTACAGAATAAAGCGTTTACGGACAATGGTCTGTTTCCGTATTTACGAAAAACCGCAACAAAAATTGATTTCAGCCACTATGAGGAAGAAACGATACGGAATGAGGCGAAGTATTATCTGCTGAGTTCGCTTAAAAAGGGAGACCTTAAACTGGGCAATGTGCTGAATATATACAGCATGCCGGTAAAAAGGCTGGGTGACTATTTAAGTGCATCAGATATCCGCGGAATAGAAGAACTCAAGGAGGATGAAAGATTCATCAGATATCTGAATCAGCATTATGCCGGAAGAAAAGGAGGCCGTAAAAATTGGACCCATTATCTTGCCTTTAAAAACGGTTTTGTGGAATTCATCCATGATTTTTATGACGAGCGGGAGGAAATGGAAAAGGATGTCTGGCATGCTGCAAAGCTTCCGGGGATAAGGATATCCGCCTGCGACAGACGAGGAAGGGGTTCCATATCCTTTGCCGATATCCCGGAGTATTACCGGCCGATGGTGAAAAGGTATCTCGGAAAACTGGTTACACGCAGGAGCTGGTCTTACTGTGGCGAGATGCTGGTATATCTGAAGTATTTTTTCGGGATATTTTACAGGCACGGTCACGGGAATGGTTTTCTTGAAAATCTTTGCAGGGAGGATATGGAAAAGTATCTCGTATGGACGATGGAAGAACATAAGGACAGTAATGCCACCTACAGAAGCAAAGCCGTGTCGTTCATAAGATATTTCCTGGATTATATCCAGATGGCTGAGTTTCCACTGGCACCGGAGAAAGATGTCGACAGGCTGATCTTTGATGATGACATTCCAAGGCGTGAACGGATTTCTGATACCATGGAGAAAGTGAAATATATACCGGAACCGGTCAGGGAACAGCTTGATGCCGCCATCACGGACATAGAACCAAAGGAAATGATGACAGTCTATGTGTTACTCAGAGAAACAGGCTGGCGTGGTACGGATGTGCTGAACCTGAGATATGACAATTGTCTCGATTATCTTTGGAACAAGGTTGAAAACCGTTACGTCCCCTACCTTTGCGGGGAAATAACCAAGACCGGGATACCACGGCTTAAGATCCCGATAAGGGATGAAGTGGAGAAGATAATAAGGGAGCTTGCAGATGAAGCAGGAGAAAGAAGCACTGATGACAACAACCCGGAAAAGTACCTTTTCAACACCTATGAAGGAAGAAATATGGGGATGCCGATTAGCAAACCGGCTTTTGTGCAGGCTGTCAGGGAGCTTATAGCAAGAAAAGGGATAACGGATGCATCAGGGGAGCTTTACCATTTCAAAACGCATGCATTAAGGCATACAAGGGCTGTCGAATATGCGGAACAGGGTATGCCGATAGGCGTCATCCAGCAGATACTCGGGCACTGCAGCTTGCAGATGACACTGCACTATGCAAAGGTTTCTGAAAATGCCCTATATGAGAAATGGAAAGTTACAGAAAGGCTGAATCTATTCCATGTGGAGGGCGCAGAGCCACCAAAAGTTTCTTCCGAAAGGGCACAGGAAGAAAGTATACGATATGAATTCGTAAGGAAGACCCTGGATGCGGTAAGGGTGCCTTTCGGGACCTGTTTTAAACCATCAAAGATAGCTTGTAAGCACCAGATGGAAAAATGCTTGGAGTGTCCAAATTTTTGCAGCACAAAAGATAACATTCCTGAGTATGAGGCTGAGATTAAGCGGGTGGAGGAATTAATCAGACTCAGCCGATACATTAGCCGCAAGGATTGGGAGGAAAAGAATACAGAATATTTGACACTGTTAAAAAAGATGCTGGAACGTATCCGTAAAGAAGGAATTGTCCATAAAAACGGGCAATTCCGGGAGGGTATGTGATGGTTGGAAGCATGAAAGGCATAGTAGCCTATAGGAGAAAACAGGAAGAAGATGCCCGAGAAAAGGCAGAAAAAGCCATTGTGGAGCTTCAGTTTATGGGAAAAGCCATAAATTTCAACAGTGTCTCAAAGCAAAGCGGAGTGTCAAAAAGTTTTCTGTATGGCGATGAGCAGATGAAGGAACGCATTGAACAGCTCCGCGAAAAAACAGTAAACAAAGAAATGAATAAAAGGGCTAAATACGATAAGACAGCAAAATCACAGGATGTCGTTATCGAAGCAAAAGAGAAACGTATTGCAAAGCTTGAGGAAGAAAACAGGAACTAAAAGTTGAAGTAGAACATCTGAGAGGTTTGCTATACAGTATGAAATAGTCAACAGCGACTACATGTAGTCGCTGTAAGAAATGCCGTGTTTCAGGGGCTGGACGCCCCTGACCACGAGATTCCCGGAGGAGGTTAATAAAGATGAAAAAAACTATAATGGTATTGTTGATTGTCAGCTTGTTTATCCTTGCAGTTGGCTGTAGTAAAGAAAATCAAGCCCCTGAGCAGCCAAAAACAACATTTCCGGAAAGACCACTGGAATTTGTCGCATGTTATGCCCCGGGAGGCGGACATGATGTTATGCTGAGGACAATGGCTAAGATACTCGCAGATGAAGGTATAGTCGATACGGCAATAAATGTCGTCAACAAGCCCGGTGGAAGCGGCGCTGTAGGTATGGGGTATGTTAATGGTCATGCGGGTGACGGACATTACCTTATGGCTACAACATCATCATTTATTACTACACCGCTCAACTCAGATATCGGCATCAACTATAAGGACTTTACGCCAATCGCCCGACTAGGCATTGACCCGGAACTTGTATTGGTCAATTCAAAATCCGGTTATCAGACCCTTGATGATATATTGAAAAGCGACAAGCCGATAAACGTCGGGGGAACCGGCCAGGGAACAATCGAACACCTTGTTACAGTCAGGCTGTCTAAACTTTCAGGTAAAAAATTAAACTTTATACCATATCAAGGTGACGGAGAGGTAATTGCTGCCCTCATGGGTAACCAGATAGATATGACCATAACTAATCCAAATACAGCTTATGATTACATAAAATCCGGCGATTTTAGAGCGTTAGCAATAAGCACGACCGAAAGAATTGACTTAATGGCTGATGTGCCTACATTCAGGGAACTTGGATATGACATAACGCTCAGCCTCTTTAGGGGCGTCGCGGCACCCAAAGATATACCGGAAGAAGCCAAAGCCTATTACGTGGATATTATTAAAAAAATGGTTGAGACAGAAACATGGAAGAAGGACTATCTTGAAAAAAATATGATTACACCCGGTTATCTTGAAGGAGAAGAGTATGCGAAATACCTTGATGAGATGAATCAAATATACGAAGAGACACTAAGGGAACTCGGGATTATTAAATAGTATCGAATTTTCGGGGTAAGGGTTGTACCCTTGCCCCATCCACTAAATGGCAAAAGAGGTGAAAAGATGAAGATAGCAGAACGGATCTTTATATTATTTATGGGAGTTTTTGCAGCGGTAATAATCAAAGAATGCAGCAAGTTGCCTATTGGATCGGAGTATACCATAGGACCGGGCTTTCTACCAAGATTTATCGCATATGCAATGCTTTTGATTTCTATAATGCTTTTAGTAAAGAGCTTTAATAAGAACAAAACAGATGGCAAAGGGAAACCCTTTATTGTCAAAGCAGGTTTTATGCGCCTGATAAGCTTTTTTATTTTACTGCTTCTAGCTGTTGTTTCAGTTGACTTCGTTGGTATGTTTATTCCCCTTGGCATCTTTATGATTTTGATTTTTAAATTTGTAGAAAGGTATAGTTGGCTTTCGTCTGTTAAAGTATCTGTTGTATCAGTTATAGTCTTCTATTTTATCTTTAAAGTATGGCTGGGAGTTCCGATACCGGGCTTCAGTTTCTAGCGGAAGGAGGAAAGGCCATGGAATCTCTTCAGGGATTAGCTATTGGGTTCAAAGAGATTTTTTCAATGTACAATATGCTGGTAATCTTCGCAGGATCAATGATAGGTACAGTGGTTGGAGCACTTCCCGGACTGGGTCCCTCAGCCGGGATAGCGCTAATGCTTCCTCTGACCTTCAGCATGCCGGTTAATTCAGCGCTGTGTTTATTGGTTGGTGTGTATATGGGTACGATGTATGGAGGCCGCATAACGTCGATTTTAATTAATACACCCGGAGATGCACCGGCTATAATGACTGCTATAGACGGATATCCCCTGATGATCCAGGGGAAAGGCGGATTAGCGTTGGGAATTTCGGCCTTCAGCTCATTTGCAGGGGGATTTTTCGGGTTATTGGTTCTGGTTTTTGGGGCGCCTGTTGTGACAAGAATTGCAGTAAACTTTGGTCCCCATGAATACTTCATGCTGATGGTTATGGGGCTGTGTACGATCAGTTTACTAGCCGGGAAATCAATACTTAAAGCAATCTTTATGAGTTTGTTTGGTTTTCTTATCGGCATGATTGGTAGTGATTATGTTTCAGGCTTTGTAAGGTTTGCGTTTACACCCGAGTTGATCGAAGGGGTG
The DNA here is from genome assembly GCA_013540605.1 of Bacillota bacterium. Taxonomy (GTDB): domain Bacteria; phylum Bacillota; class Clostridia; order Ch29; family Ch29; genus Ch29. The sequence goes on along the minus strand of JABVCK010000004.1, from coordinate 81,648 downwards.
GATTTTGTTGCCATAATTATAGGGCTGTATGGAATAGGGGAAGTATTGATTAATATTGAAAAGTCGGTTAGGTTAGATTTGGGGAAGCCCGCGTTTAAGATAAAGGAGTTTATTCCCACAAAAAAAGATATTGCTGCAACGTCCATGCCGACATTGAGGGGTTCAGTAATCGGTACTCTTATTGGTATACTTCCCGGTGCAGGCGGGACAATAGCTACTTTCCTTTCATATGCGGTTGAGAAGAAAATATCCAAACATCCTGAAAAGTTTGGAAATGGGGCTCTTGAAGGGGTTGCAGCACCGGAAGGGGCAAATAACGCGTCCGTCCCCGGAGCATTGATTCCGTTGGTTACTTTGGGCATACCCGGTTCGGGCGGTACGGCAATTATGCTTGGAGCTCTTATTATGTATGGGTTGAGGCCCGGCCCCCTGCTCATGGTAGAATCAGGTAATATTGTCTGGGCAATGATAGCAGGCCTTATAATAGCAAATATAATGCTTTTGTTCAGCAATATCTTGTTAATTCCTGTATTTATTAATATAATTAGGTTGGTACAAAAATATTTGTCACCGATAGTTGCAGCGCTATGCGTTCTTGGCGCATATTCACTTAACTACGGATTATTCAATGTCTGGGTAATACTGGTTTTTGGGATAATAGGGTATTTTATGAAAAAGCTGCAGTACCCTTCAGGGCCGCTTATACTTTCGGTTGTTTTGGCTCCTCTTACAGAGAACTATTTCAGGCAGTCTTTGATGATTTCCCACGGTAACTATGGGGCATTCTTTGCACGACCTGTAAGTTTGGGAATATTCATCGTTATAGTGGGCGCAGTAGCTGCTTCAATAATTAGCAAATTAATGAAGAAGTCAAAAAAACAGGCGCTTGCTAAATAAATTTATGGCAGGGGTTAGCACATGAAAACAATTAGGGCAGTTGAAAGGTCCATAAGTATATTAAATGCATTTAGAAAAGAGCGAAGGTCCTTAAGCTTATCAGAACTCTACGACTATACAGAACTGCCCAAACCCACGCTTCTAAGGCTTTTACTTACCATGGAAACGGAAGGATTTATTGTAAAGAATAACGCTAGTAATACTTATATACTTGGTCCTGCATTTATTGATTTGGCTAATGTGGTGCTCGAAAATATAGATATTAGGTCGATTGCCCGGCCTGCAATGGAGAGACTTAAACAGATAAGCGATGAAACTGTTAATATTTATATAAAAAGTGGAATAAACAGGATATGCATTGACCAATTGGTAACAGATAGGCTATTAAAAAAATTCAGCAGAATAGGGGATACCCTGCCATTATACTGCGGGGCCTCAGGCAAAGTCCTGCTTGCTTATTCAGAAAAGGAGTTTTGGGAAGAGGTGATATGCGAGACAGGGCTTAAAGGCTTTACGAATAATACTATTACTGAAAGAGAGACACTTTACAAAGAACTTGAGAAGATTAAGCAAGAAGGCTACGCGGTAAGCTATGGAGAAAGGGAAGAAAATATAATATCAATTGCTGTTCCCATATTTAACCGTGATGGCAAGATTTCTGCTGCTCTAGCAATATCAGGTCCTTATCAAAGATTAGTGGATAAAGTTGAGGATTATAGAAAGGAATTAATAAAGGAAGCGGAAGGCATATCTTATAAATATGAATTTTAAGAACTTGATTTCAGGAGCACAGGCGTATGTCTGTTATGGGGTCAGGCTTGTGAGCCTGGTCCCTTTTTTCTTGTTTCTGTTGTTTTGCAAAAAACGGAAGGGTATAATAGATAAAACAGCAGAATTCCAGGAGGGTAATATGATAGATATCAGGGATGAAATAGCAAGACTCAGGGATGATGTTGTAGACCTGAGGAGAAGGCTGCACTCAGATCCGGAATTGGGCCTGAACGAGCATAGAACCGCACAGAAAATAAAGGAATATTTCCGGGGCATGGACGTGCAGATCACCGATAACCTGTTCGAGACCGCTGTTATTGTGGACTTCAAGGGAAGCAAAGGTGACAGGTGTTATGCCTTTAGAGCCGATATGGATGCCCTGCCGGTTGAGGAGCGAACAGGACTTGAGTTTTCTTCGGCGCAGGCCGGTATGATGCATGCCTGCGGGCATGACGCACACATGGCAATACTTGCAGGCTTTGGCAGGTACCTGGCTATGAACAGGAGCAGGCTGGAAAGCGATGTAAGGCTGGTGTTCCAGCCCGCGGAAGAAGCTCCCGGGGGCGCTCTGCCGCTTATTGAGGCTGGGCTGCTGGAGAGACCGAAGGTTGATGCAATTTTCGGTTTGCATATGTTTCCGGATGTGGAGGAAGGAAGAATTGGGGCGAGGCGTGGGCCGATAATGGCGCAGACCGCAGAAATCTACGTCGAGGTGGAAGGGCAGAGCAGTCATGGAGCACAGCCCCATAAGGGAAAGGATGCCCTGGTGGCAGCCTGCAATATGGTTATGGCCTTTCAGACAATAGTAAGCAGGTCATTGGACCCAATGGAGCCCGCGGTGTTTTCCATCGGCAAGATTACGGGCGGTGAGAGGTTAAACATCGTAGCGCGAAACGCACGTATCGAAGGCACTATGAGAGCATTTTCCGAAGAGGACTTTGAGTTCATGAAACAGAGGGCGGTATCCATAGCAAAGGGCATAGGAGAAGTCTATGGATGCAAGGCAGAGGTAGGATTTGGCAACGGGCTGCCTCCGGTGGTAAATGACGAAGGCCTGTTCAACCTTCTGACGGAGGTTGTGGGGGAAAATAGCATTGACGTGATAAAGCCGGTCATGATGGCGGAGGATTTTTCCTATTACCAAAAAAAAGTACCGGGACTGTTCTTTATGCTCGGGACAGGGAATCCCGGCAAGGGCTACACCCATCCGCTGCACAGCTGCTATTTCAATTTTAATGAAGATGTCATGATGACAGGGGTTGAGGTTTATGCGAGGATACTGGAAAAACTGGGAGGCTTAAAAACGGCTAAGTGATCTGGTTATAGAATTTTTTCAGAAGTATATACAGGAGTTTTTTTTCCAGTTCGGTCATATCGAGCTTTCCGGTGATTCCTTTATGATATAAACCCGGTGATATTGCAGATTTAACGAGAAATCCATGCGAAGTCAGGCTAATGTGGTGTTTTCGCCTGTCGCTTTCACACCTGACCCTCTCAACCAGCCCTTTTTTTTCAAGGGTATTGAGTATCTCGGAAATGAGTTTAACGATTTCTTCAATAACATCGGGATTATTCAACCAGCCCACCTCCCATCGATAGTCCGGACAAAACTATTATACTTATGTTACCTTAAATTGTCAATTTGGTTAATTTGTAGATACTATGAACAGGGAGGATAAAACGTGCCGCTGTAGAATATTATGTATTATACGGCCGTTTGAGGAGGAATAGATTCGTTGGAAGAGAATTCGGGAATAACACTGCTTGGTGTGAATATCGTATATATGATTACGGCGATATTGCTGGTTACTATAGGGTATACGCTGCAGATGACGGATATTTATACGGGTCTTGTTCTAACAGAGCTGGTAATAATCCTGGGACCGGCGTTTTTATTTGTTCTGTTCAGAAAAGCCAGCTTAAGAGAAGTATTTAGAATCAAGAAAACAAGTCTGAAGATTGTCGGACTCTGCGCCCTGATTACCTTTTTTGCCTACCCTGTGGGTCTGTTTCTTAACCTGGTAGGCAATCTTGTGCTGAGCCTGTTCGGTGAATTGATACCTATGCCGGTTCCCGTGGCTGAGAATTTCAGCGAACTTGCCGTAAACCTGCTTATTATTGCCCTAACCGCAGGTGTGGCGGAAGAACTGTTCTTTAGGGGGCTGGTTTTGAAGGGATACGAGGCGTTTGGTGAAAAAAGGGCTGTTCTGATTACGGCTTTGCTCTTCGGCATATTTCATTTTAACATACAGAATTTAATCGGACCGGTATTCCTGGGCATCATTTTCGGCTATATGGCAACAAAAACCGGGTCGATTTTTCCGGCCATTACGGGACATTTCATCAATAATGCCCTGTCGGTGATAATAGCCTACGGAGCGCAGCTGTATGCAGGGGAAACCGGACAGGCAGCTGAGGAAGGCCTGAATACCGCTGTTATTCTAAGCGGTACTCTGTTCTGGGGCATAATAGCGGTCCTATCTGCGACCGTTATGGTCAGGCTTTTCAGGAGACTTTCAGAACAAAGCGGCATCTCCGTGCCGGATAGGGAGGAAAGAGCCAATGGCATGACGATAAAGGAAATGGTTCCCCTGGCAGTGACCATGCTGATTTTTGCTGTAATGGTCATAAGGGAATTATACGTTATCATATACGGCCTGTAATTGGCCCCTTACATAAATCGGCCTAGATTACAGCATAATAGAAGTTGAAGGAGGTATGCCGATGTCAGCTTCTAAAAAGAAGAATAAAAAGAAAAAGGTTGAAACCCCAGAGGACAGGATGAAATATGAGATAGCGAAGGAGCTTGGCCTTGCCGAAAGGGTGAGAAAATCCGGTTGGGGCTCTCTCACCGCTGCGGAGACGGGGAGAATAGGCGGCATTATTACTACCAGGAAGAAGGCCGGCAAGGTGGTAACACAATCCGGCAATACTTTGGAAGGATAGGGGACGGTGCGTCCCCTTTCTGCGTGAGGTGAGGTGATGGATATGCAGGATCAAGCAATAAGAAGGGTTGCAGAGGCAATCATGGAGAGCGGCAGCGTATGTGTGCTGACCGGAGCGGGCATATCAACCGAGAGCGGGATTCCCGATTTCAGAAGCCCCGGCACCGGGATCTGGGAAAGGGTTGACCCTATGGAAGCGCTGTCAACCGCGGTCCTATACAATAACCCCAGGAAATTTTATAGTACGGGGTTTGAAATAATCATGTCCATGCAGGATGCCCGCCCCAACAGGGCGCATCATGTTCTGGCCCGGTTTGAAAAGGAAGGGCTTATTGATGCGGTGATAACACAAAACATAGACAACCTCCATCACAGGGCGGGTTCCGAAAAAGTGCTGGAGGTTCATGGAGATACGCGAACGGGTTATTGTATCAAATGCGGGAAGAGGGTAAGCATACGGCTGCTTGCCGATAAGGTCGGCAGCGGCCAGATACCCCCGGTATGCGAAGAGTGCGGAGGCATACTGAGGCCAGGGGTCGTCCTCTTCGGGGATATGCTGCCCGACTGTTTCAATGAAGCGTGGGATCTTGTCAAGAGATGCGACCTGCTTCTGGTCATCGGTTCGAGCCTTAATGTAGGGCCGGTCAATAACCTGGCGTCATTGTGCCGGAGGCTCATGATCGTTAACATTGGAGTTACCCCCTATGACGGCCTCGCCGAGATAATTATACGGGACAAGGCCGGGCAGGTATTGGACAGCCTGCAGAGAGCAATTGAGGAGCGGTCGGCAAGATGAGCACTTATAAAGGATTTGCCCATTATTACGACAGGCTCATGGAAGATGTTGACTATGATATGTGGGTTGATTACCTGGAGAAAATCTTTGATACAAATGACACACCCATTACAACGGTTCTGGAAATTGCCTGCGGAACGGGAAACGTATCCAACCGCCTGGCAAAGAGGGGGTACACCGTGTATGCCGCCGACCGCTCCGAGGACATGCTTGCACTGGCTCAGGACAAGGCTCTGGAAATGGGTGCTCGGGTCAGGTATTTGCACCAGGATATGAGGGATATCCGGCTTGATGCGCCGGTGGACTGTATTATTTGTGTGTGCGACGGAATGAATTATATTTTGGATGATGATGACATGGAAAAGGTGTGCAAAGGTGTGTACAACAATCTTAACGCCGGCGGGCTGTTTGCCTTTGACATGAATTCCCATTATAAAATATCCGAGATAATCGGCAGCAATACTTTCGGCCACAGCGGCGAAGAGATCAGTTATGTATGGGAGAATTATTACGATTCGGGTACAAGGATTTGCGAATACTACCTGACATTCTTTGAGAAGGTAGATGCAAACCTGTACCGGAAATTTGAGGAGACACACAGACAAAAAGCATATTTGACCGGCGAAATGGAAAAACTACTAAAGAAAAACAAACTCAAGATAATCGGCGTATATGGCGCCTTTACTTTCGAGAGTCCCGGAGAAGGCTGCGAAAGGGTTCAATATGTGGTAAAAAGGGATTCTATTTGACATTAAGAAACCCGGTATGGTAAACTTGTTGTAGTAGTCGGAAGACTATGCAACATTTAGGTTTTAGGAGGAATGTGTTAAATGGAAAAAGGTAGAGTAAAGTGGTTCAACGCTGAGAAGGGTTACGGTTTTATCGAGAGAGAAAACGGAGAAGACGTATTTGTTCATTTCTCAGCTATCGAAATGGACGGTTTCAAGACCCTTGAAGAGGGACAGGAAGTTGAGTTTGAAATCGTTCAGGGAGCTAAGGGGCCGCAAGCTGCCAATGTTCAGAGAGCTTAATATAAATGGATATATAAGCTTTTGCATTGAAGTAGCACTCAAACCTCGTCAAATGACGGGGTTTTATCATTATGATGGGAGGATTTGGGATTGGATATTGCAGTAAGAGCCATTGACAGCAGCGGGAGCATAAGGGCTTTTGCCGTTTCAACCACAGGATTGGCAAGGGAGGCTGCTGCGATACATAAATGTTCGGCTACGGCAGCAGCGGCTTTGGCAAGAGTTTTGACCGCGGCATGCATAATGGGAATGACGCTTAAGGATGAAAAAGACCTTCTTACCATCCAGGTGAAGGGTGGAGGGCCGATAGGGAAGATTATTGCGGTTGCCAATTCCAGGGTGGAGGTAAAGGGCTATGCGGATTTTCCCCAGGCAGACCTTCCGCTGAACCCGCTGGGGAAGCTGGATGTCGGAGGGCTTGTGGGCAGGAATGGGTATCTCCTGGTGATAAAGGACCTTGGTCTTAAGGAGCCGTACATAGGCCAGGTAAACCTTGTATCAGGAGAGATAGGTGATGACATAACGGCCTATTATTCATATTCGGAACAGGTACCAACCGCCACAGCTCTCGGAGTGCTGGTAGACAGGGACCTGGCAATTCTGGCGGCGGGTGGATACATGATACAGCTTATGCCCGACGCAGACCCCGGCATAGCGGACCGGCTTGAAAAGAGGCTTAAAGATATTGAAGCTGTTTCGTCACTGGTAAACAGGGGCTATACTCCTGAGCAGGTTTTAGAATATGTACTTGATGACAAAAACATCAGGATTCTGGAAAAACGTTCCCTTAAGCTGGTTTGTGATTGTTCAAGGGAGCGGATTGAAAGGGTTCTTATAAGCCTGGGGAAAGAAGAAATCAGGAATATTCTCGAACAGGAAGGGAAAGCCGAGATTACCTGCCATTTCTGCAATCAAAGGTATGTGTTCCAGGCAGAAGAATTGAAGAACATGGTTAGCCAATAGGGTCTGTGGGGTGTTGTTTTTGAAGGAGTATTTGAGATTCATGGTGATAACCGAAGACAGGGTGGGGATGGCCCTTGACCTGCTGAAGGTGGTTTCCAGCCTTAACCTGAATATTTCCGCTATGGAAGTATCGCCGGGTGTGGGTTACCTTAAAATTGATATGTGTGAGAAGGAAACCATGGAAGAACTGATTGACAGAATTGAAAACCTGGACGGGGTTAGCGAAACCCGGTTCATTGAACTTTTACCCTTTGAAGAGAGGGAGAGGCAGATAAGGGCGGTAATAGATTCGGTGGATGAAGGCATAGTGGCAATAGATAAAAACGGTACTATCACGATATTCAACCATTCCGCGGAGAGGATATTCAATCTTGATGAGGATGAGGTGCTGGGAAAGCCTGCAGCCGAGATCCTTGCCGGGGATATCCCGATTCTCCGGTCCATAAAAACGGGACAGTGCTATGACAATGAGGAGATTATTCTCCGGACAAACCGCGGCACAAGCCACTATATAACAACGGGCAGGCCTATAATGAACGAGAAGGAGCATATAGTGGGAGCCGTGGCTTCCATAAAGGATATCAACAAGGTAATAGAACTTGTTTACAGCATGACTTCACCGCCAAGCATCACCTTTAGCGATATACTGGGAATAAGTGAGAGCATCACCTATGCGAAAAACATTGCCAAGATGGTGGCGACAAGCAACTCAACGGTCCTGATTAGAGGAGAAAGCGGAACAGGAAAAGAGCTGTTTGCCAGGTCGATACACATGTCAAGCAGTAGAAAGGACAAGCCCTTTGTGCCCGTTAACTGCGGAGCGCTGCCCGACACTCTTCTTGAAAGTGAGCTGTTCGGGTATGAAGAGGGTGCTTTCACCGGTGCCAGAAAGGGAGGCAAACAGGGCTTGTTCAGGTTCGCCCATGGGGGAACTCTTTTTCTTGATGAGATTGGAGAGCTGTCACCCCAGCTGCAGGTCAAACTTCTGAGGGTGCTGCAGGGTGGAAAGGTCAGAAGGGTTGGCGGGACGGAAGAGATAAGCGTGGATGTGAGGGTTATTGCCGCAACCAATAACAACCTTGAAGAGATGATGAAGGAAGGGCTCTTCAGGGAAGACCTGTACTACAGGCTGAACGTTGTTCCCCTGTTCATTCCGCCCCTGCGGGACAGAAAAGAGGATATACTCATACTGGTGGAGAACTTTATTGAACAGGTCGGTAAGAACATGGGAAAGCCAATCAAAGGCATCACGCGGCAGGCAATGGAGAGACTCATGGAGTACCACTGGCCGGGCAACGTAAGGGAGCTTTCCAATGTTATAGAAAGGGGTATCAACCTGGTTGAGGGCAGCTACATTGAAGAAAGGCATATTATTTTGGATACCAGGTACATGGAAAGCAGCTATGAAACGGGCAGTTCGTGGTACGGGGAAAATCTTAAGGATATATTGGAGGAAACCGAAAAACGGGTGCTGAGTCATGCGGTTGAGAAGCTGGGGAGTTCAAGAAAGATTGGAAAGGCCTTGGGCTTATCCCATACTGCAGTAATAAAAAAGCTCAGGAAGTATAATCTGGAAAAGTAACCGGAAACCATTGTTTACAATTGTAAATATTAGTTTCCGGTTATTGCTATAATGGAAACATATATTTACAACTATAGACCGTGATGCAGCAGGTCTATTGGGGACATTTAAATGTATAATATGGCATGGTTTTTGCTAAATTTATAGGTGGAATAAGGATGACAATTTGGGAGGGGATACTATGGAGATACGTAAGCTCAAGAAGGCCACCCAGGCCTTATATTCTGAGCCATGCCCATTGACAGGCTCTCACGTACGTCCGATTTACCAGACTTCCACCTTTGTGTTTGAAGATGTGGACCAGGGAGCCAGAAGATTTGCCGGAGAAGAAGAAGGCTATATCTATACCCGTTTAGGAAACCCTACGGTTACGGATTTTGAAGAGAAGATGGCTCTTCTCGAAGGCGGGGAGGCCGCTGCAGCCTTTGCGTCCGGGATGGGAGCAATAACGGCTCCGATTATGGCCCTTGTCAGCGCCGGCGACCATATAGTGGCGGCGAAAACCCTGTACGGCTGTACTCATGCTTTTCTCAGCCACCTGCTGTCCCGCTTCGGAGTGGAGACGACCTTTGTGGATGCAACCAACGTGAGCAATATTGAAGCAGCTATTAGACCAAATACAAAGATCGTATATGTCGAGTCTCCCGCCAATCCTACCATGAGCCTTGTCGACCTTGCGGCAACCGCTGAGATTGCCCACAGGTACGGGGCCAAAGCCCTGGTTGACAATACCTTTATGACCCCGTACTGGCAGAGGCCCTTGGAGCTGGGATGCGATGTCGCAATTCACAGCGCTACCAAGTATATAGGTGGCCATGGAACGGTCATTGCGGGAGTTGCGGTGGGAGATAAGGATTTCATCAATGAAATGAAAGTTACCACACTAAAGGATATCGGTGCGTCCATGAGCCCCTTTGATGCCTGGCTGCTGCTGCTCGGACTGAAAACCCTGGGAATAAGGATGGAAAAACATGAGGCCAATGCGATGGCAATTGCGAAGTGGCTGGAGGCAAACCCGAAGGTAGAAAGGGTATATTATCCCGGATTGGAGTCCCATCCCCAGCATCAACTGGCAAAGAAGCAGGCCTCGGGCTTTGGAGCTATGATTGCGTTTGAACTGAAGGGCGGGATGGACGCAGGCGTTACTCTCATGAACAGCGTCGAGATGATACACCTGGCGGTGAGCCTTGGCAATGTGGACACCCTTATACAGCACCCCGCTTCCATGACCCATTCTCCGTACAGCAAAGAGGAACGGCTTGCGGCGGGAATCACGGACGGGCTGGTGAGATTGTCTGTCGGTATAGAGGAACCGGAAGATATCTTGGCTGATTTAGAACAAGCATTTGCCAGAATAAAATAAAACTGTCCGGAAGGTTATGCTTTGCTTTTCAAAGTAACATTTTAATTGCTGCCCCCATATGAATATAATAGAAGCTATAAAGGAGGGGGCATGATGTCGGATAGAATCAACAGCCTTGAAGTTTTTGTCCAACTATATGGAAAGTATTTCTTTCTGCTTATAATTATTATAATATTTTTTGCAGCTTTATCCGGAAATACGGTGTGTGATAAACCTAAAAATAAAGCTGAAAATATGCAGCAAGCCGAAGATATTGAGCAAGCAGAATAGTAAGGTTTCCGACATAGAAAGCCCCCGTGGTTTCAGGTACCACGGGGGCTTCATACTATTCGATGTCTATTCTTCTTTTTCTGGGATTATCCGTGTCTGCCTTGGGAAGCACCAGTTTCAATACCCCGTTTTCATATTTTGCCGAGGCCTGGTCGTGTTTTACGTTATCCACTAAAAAGCTTCGCATCACCGCACCCGATTTCCTTTCCCTTCTGATGTAGTTATCTCCCTTTTCCTCGGTGTCTTCATTATGCTGTGCGGAGATTGTGACCCTGTTATCGCTGAGATCGATGTTTATGTCCTCCTTATTAAAACCGGGCAAATCCGCTTCGATAACGTATTGAGAATCGGTTTCCTGAATATCCACTTTCATGCCTCTGCCAAATTGATTCATCGGGGCCAGGAAATCCGTGCCGAAGAACCCGTCAAAGAAGTCTTCGGGTATTATGCTTCCACGGTGGCTTCCTCTTCTGAAAGGTATAAGGTCGAACATGCAATTTCCCTCCTTAGATTTTTCTATTATATCAAAAGGGGACATTCCGCGGCAAGGAATACATCGGGGACATTCCGCGGCAAGGAATACATCGGGGACATTCCGCGGCAAGGAATACCCGTGAGCAGCGGTGTGTCCCCTTTCCGCTAAAGCAGCGGTGTGTCCCCTTTCCGCTAAAGCAGCGGTGTGTCCCCTTTCCGCTAAAGCAGCGGTGTGTCCCCTTACATTATAATATATCCATTAAACCGGATATTAAACGCGATATTTCCTATTTCCTACTACCCCGATTCCATACTATTCTGCATAGTTTTGCCCGGTTACTTCTTTTGGCAGTGGCCAGTGGTCAGTGGCCAGAGTATAGTTGCCAGTTATCAGTTGTCAGATGACAGACGTCAGAGATTCAGTTACCAGTTGTCAGATAACAGATGACAGATGTCAGGGAAGTGCCTACGGGAAAACCTTTAAGCCTTACCCTGGTAACTGTGAGCTGTGATCTGTGAACTGTGATCTGTGATCTGTGAACTAGTACCTGCGATCTATATTCTACGAACTACGAACTACCAACTACGAACTAGTACCTAGCACCTAGTCTATTGTGATAGAAAATCAACGGCAAACTGTGCATACAGCGATGTGCCGACCGGAAGGCTATCTTCATCGATGTTGAACCTTTCATGGTGGTGGGCAACATCGGTGCCCTTCTCGCTGTTGCCCGTTCCGACAAAGGCCATAACTCCGGGGGCAGCTTCGCAGAGGAAGGCAAAGTCCTCTCCTCCCATGACCTTTTCCATCTCCACGGCCGCATCTTTGCCATAGAGCTTTTCAACTGCACCGCAGCATATTTTTGAAATTGCAGGGTCGTTTATCACCGGAGGAGTACCGACCGTGTATTCGACCTCAGCCTGGGCCCTGTATGAAGCTGCGGTATTCTTGGCTATCCTTTCAATTATGGTTGGAAAGCTTTTTACTAAATCAGGGTTGAAGCATCTGGTTGTACCTTCCAGAGTAACCTCACTGCATAATACGTTCCATCTGAAGCCTCCGTTTAATTTCCCGATGGTGACCACTGCAGGGTCAAGGGGGCTTACTTCTCTACTCACTATGGACTGGAGGTTCATTATAATAGCAGAGGCAGCGACAGCAGCATCTATGCCCTGATGCGGCATTGAGCCGTGCCCTCCCTTGCCCTTGACGGTAATCTTTAGTATATCTGTCGAAGCCATCCTGGGACCCGGTTCCAGGGATATTTTACCGCTGGGAAGCCCGGACCAGAGGTGGATACCCAAAACAGCGCCCACTCCGTCCATTGCGCCTTCCTCAATCATCTTAATAGCTCCCTGCGCAATTTCTTCGGCGGGCTGGAAGATAAACCTGACCGTCCCTTTGATGTCGTCCTTCATGCCGCTGAGTATCTTTGCCGCGCCCAGAAGCATGGCAACATGGCCGTCATGGCCGCAGGCGTGCATGATACCGGCGTTTTTGGATTTATAGGGCACATCATTTGCTTCGGTTACCGGAAGGGCATCCATGTCAGCCCTCAAGGCAACGGTTTTACCGGGCTTTCCGCCTTTTAGTATGCCCAGGACTCCGGTCTTGGCCATTCTTTTGACCTCAATACCCATCTTCTCCAGTTCTTCCGCAACCCTATTTCCTGTCCTTACCTCTTCCCAGGTGAGCTCAGGATTCTCATGGAACTCTCTTCTCCAGTCTATCACCTGGCCTTTGATACTCTCTGCAATTTCTCTAATGTTCATTGTTTAGCCACCCCCGCAACATCCAATATGGTTTTGAATATCAATTGTACGCCTTTCTGAAGCTGTTCATAGTCGGTCCATTCCTCGGGGCAGTGGCTTCGGCCGCCCCTGCTCGGAACAAATACGAGGCATGCATCGGTGATTTCGGCCATAACCATCGCATCATGACCGGCACCGCTTATCATCTCCTTATAGGAAAGGCCGAGTTCTCTGCATTTCTTCTTCAAGATATCTATTATATAGCCGGGCACATGGACCGGGCTCACTGCAATTTTGCAGTTTACACTATGGGAAAGCCCTTCTTCTTTGCATCCTTCTGTCAGGAGAGTTTTTACTCCATCTATGATAGTTTCAATGTTTTCTTCGTTTCTTGATCTGATATCTATTGTAAATACTACCTTGCCGGGCACAATATTCGTCGCTCCCGGGCTTACCCTGAGGCTGCCGACGGTGGCAACCGTTCCTTCGCCGGCTTCCTTTGCCAGCTTGTTTACTGCCATGACCACCTTAGAGCTCAGAACCAGCGCATCGGCCCTCATGTTCATGGGAGTTGTTCCTGCATGGTCCGGTCTGCCGGTTATTTCTACCTCATAGTGCCTGATGCCGACTATTGTGTTTACGATTCCTATATCCTTCCGCTCGGCTTCCAGTACGGGTCCCTGTTCTATGTGAAGCTCGAAAAATGCTTTTAAAGATCCGGGGGGCCTCTTAGCCTTTTGGATAGTGCAGGGATCCAGGCCGAATTTCAGCATTGCCTCACCGGTGGTAATGCCGTTTTCATCCCTGTTTGAATTAAGCTCCTGCTCGGAAACCCTTCCAACCATAGCCCTGCTGCCGAACAGCCCGGCGCCGAACCTGCCGCCTTCCTCTTCAACCAAAGCGACGAACTCTATGGGGTGTTCCGTCTCAATATTATTCTCATGGAGCAGCCTGGCAATCTCCAGCGCAGTGACCACCCCTGCCGGACCGTCAAAGTTTCCCCCGTTTCTTACCGAGTCGAAGTGGGAACCCACCATGACGGAAGGGAGGTTGTTATCCCTGCCGTTTCTCCGGCCAACTACGGTTCCTGCGGCGTCCTCGTATACTTCAAGCCCTGCCAGGATCATCTGCTCCTTTATATATTCCCGTGCCCTCCTGTCTTCCTCCGAGAAGGAGAACCGGGTAAGGCCCTGACCGGGTGTTGCATTATATTCAGCCAGTTTTTCGATATCCTTCTTAATCCTGTCTAACCGGGTTTTCATAAAATCCCTCCAGTAATAATCTTACACTATAGTCAAAGGTCTAGGGGGGTACTTGCATCTACAACATTTTTACAAATATGCCGGCGAGTATGACCGATACAACGGTAACCGTTGTGAAACCGCCTACCAGCATTTTAGGCAGCATTTGGTCCATCAGAAATTCCTTTTCCTCCGGAGTTTCTGCCAGTGCGTTTGCCGCTTCCTCGGTAAGTATATAGTTTGGAGGGAAGCCGTACAATGCCGTCAATGACAGGGCAAAGGCCATCTCCTTCGAATAGCCCAGCGCCTTACCGACCAGCATGCAGACAACGGCCATACCGGCAACTCCAAGTACTATTATTATAACCAGGGGTCCGGCGATTTCCGCAAGCATCCCGGGGGTGGCCTTGGCAAGCTGCGCAAATATATAGGCCATCAGCGAGAGCATCAGCCAGCCGAAGGAGCCGGATTTAACAAGGGGCTTCCTTTCCAGGAAACCTATCTCCGCTGCGATTACACCGAAGATCAGGCATATTACATACTTTGAAACAAATTCGTTTATAAGACCCGCGAAGGCCACTGAAGCCCAGGCGACAAGGGCCAGCTTGGTAATCAGCACGAACACGGTCTGGTATTTATCCGGCAGCGGCGGTATAAACTGAAACTTGCTCTTTCCTGATTCGGAAGCGGCAGCAGTCTGCTGGGAACTCGATTCATCCAAACCTTCCTTATTGTTTCTGTAGATGTCGAGAAGCCTGTTGCCTTCCTTCTTGAGGGCGAGGGCTGTCAGCGGATACCCGGCAAAGCCCTGCATAACGTACATTACTATTGCAAGAACCGCCATGCTTGTAAGCCCCTTTGCGGTTGCGGCATCGGACATCATAATGGCTGCCACAATTCCACCGGTTAGCGGAGGGGTAGCGGCAATGATTGCCTCTTTACCCACTATCAGGCGGCCAACCGTCAGGAGAAGCGCGCACATGCCCGCGATACCGCTCAGGGCAATGACTATGGTTTTCCACTGGGAGGCCAGCTCCCTCACGCTCATCAGTGTTCCCATGTGGACCAACAGCAGGTACATGGACATGAGGGCAAGGGGCATTCCCAAACCGGGTATGTCGATGACATTGGCCGGTATAAATGTCCAGAAGCCAATCATGAACAGGGTGGCCGCCACAAAAACTGACGGAATGAATGCTTTGGTTTTGGCTGACACTACATCACCTATTGCCATGATACCTGCGACTACAACAAAAGCAACTATTACACTCATGGTTTACCTCCTTTAATGCTCCTTTTATTGACCCCCCTAGGGCCTTGAACTGGATGCGGCCGCTGTAATTAACTAATAAATATGCATGTTTATTTATAATTAGTGCATCCCGTTTTAAAATATTTTCACTATATTATCAGAACTAACAGGCATATTCTATGGTGTACACAACAAAAAAGGCTTGAAATTTTTGTATTCTTGATGATATAGTATTAAAAATATATTAAAGGAATAAATACCATGGATGGGGGTAAGACGGAATGCCAGCTGATATTGAGGCAATGGAAAGAAAGGCAAAACGACTGGAAGCGCTTCTGAGCACAACAAAGATGCTTAATTCCACCCTGGAAACGGATTTCATTCTTAAAACTCTGATAGAAGAAACCTTGCGGCTCCTGGATGCAGGAGATGCCGCAATTTTGTTCCTGCTCAACAGCACCACCAACTTGCTGGAAGTCAGGTCATATACAGGATTTGACCGGGAGATTGAGAATGTAAGGCTTAGGCCCGGAGAATCAATGACAGGCATTACATTCGCCCGAAAAACGCCGATGCTCTTCCAGACTGCGGCGGAAATACAAAAAGCGCAGTCGACATTGACCAGGGAGAGCCAGGAGTTAAGCGACAGGGTGCTGGGCAGAATACCGGCAAAGCTGAAGAGCTCGATATGCTGTCCTTTAATATACAGGGATGAATGTATAGGGGTCATAGTTGTGGATAATTTTAAAAAGGATTACCTGTTCACCGGTGAGGATCTGGAGCTGCTGCAGGCAATTTCAAACCAGGCTACTATTGCCATTATGAACGCGATCAACTATGAGAAAGATATGAAAATGATGAAAAAGATGGAGCAGTACAACAGGATAATTAAAGAACAGCACAGCCGGTACAGACATTCCACAATAATCCATAACAGGCTGACCAATATGGTCCTTAAGGGATGTACGCTACAGGATATTGCCGGGGAAATATCTTTACTGATGGGAAAATCGATAATAGTTTATGATGCTTTTCTGAATATAAAAGCCCACAGCTTCAGTGACGATGATCATGCCGGAGACTATTTGATAAACCGGGATTCTTTTAGTGACAGGATTATGGATACTGCACCCTGGGAATACAGGGATGAGAACACCGGGTTATCCATGGTGATGAATCCGATAGTGGTAAGCGAGGATATACTGGGTTGGATCGGGGTTGTCGGAGAAAGGCTGCCCTATAAGGAAATGGATAAAATCACTGTTGAAAGGGGTAGGACAATACTTGCCCTTGAATTCCTCAAACAGAACGAGATTCAGGAGATTGAGCAGAGGTTGAAGGGCGATTTTCTGGATAATCTTCTTGCAGACCAGGATAGAGATTACGTTAAAAGGTGCGCTGAAAACTATGGGTACGATTTTTCCAAAAACTACTGCATCGCGGTAATGGAACTGTACGAAAGGGGAAGCGACATTGATAGGGGAGAGGTCCTGACCAGGCATAATTTCGTCAGAAGGAAGAACATATTCTTTATAATATCAAGGATCGTGCTTAAACTTTTTCCCGGTTCAATTACCATAAACAAGGGCGGTTGCATGATTTCTATACTTGAAATGCCTGAGGATGGGAATAACAAATCGATAAAAGACGCCATAACACATATGGTTGAAGCGGTTGTCTTTGAGATGTCGGCATACTACAGCGATTTTGAAATATATACGGGTGTGGGAAGGCAGTTCTCTGATTTGTTCAGACTGAAATCATCCTACGATGATGCGATGAAAGCATTGAGAATTCTGGGGAAACTTCAAAAGAAGAGACCGGTATTATTCTTTGACGAACTGGAAATAAAAAAATTCCTGTTCAGCAATAATCCTGCAGAGTTAAAGGAATTTGCGTATGAAACTCTGGGCCGCCTTATAAATTATGAAAACAGTTCGCGGGAAGAATTCCTTAACACTCTCAAGTACTATATCCGGAGCAACGGAAACTGGTCATTGACACGGGATAAACTCCATATACACGGGAACACCCTGAATTACCGGTTGAACCGCATTAAGGAAATCCTGGGGTTAGACCTGGATGATTATTCGGACAGGCTGAAAATCCAGATTGCCTTTGAAATTTTGGACCTGCTTGATGCTATTTGATGAGATCTGACCCGTGACCTATCAAGGTTAGGGTTTGACCGGCTTCAACCTGCAGGTGCCCTGACCTGAGTTCTATTGCCGCATAGGCGTTTTTCAAGGGTTTGGTGAACCGGAAGGGTTTGAGGCTCTTATGTATTCGAAGCACCCTCCATTCCCTGTCAACAAAAATGACATCGAGGTTAAAGCGCATGAAGCAGGTGTGTATGCTTTTGCAGTCTAATATTATGCAGGCGTAGTCTTCCGGGACGCTCTTCCTGAACTGAAGCCCTTTTAATCTGGTCCAGAAATTCTGGGCCAGGAATACTTTATTCGCGAGCATCACCCCGGTGGTCTTATTAAAGAGCATGGTCTGCAACCCCCTTAACCGGTTATTTGAATACTTCATTTAAATTCATTATTGATGGTCCCAGCAGGATAATAAAAATCACCGGGAGAATAAATATTACCAGCGGGAGTATAATTTTAACCGCCGCCTTACCGCCTTTCTCCTTCGCCCATTGTTTTTTAACTTCCCGCATCTGGCCGGCTTGTACCCTGAGGATATTGCTTATGCTTATACCCAGTTTTTCTGCTTGCAGTATAGTTCCAATAAAGTTTGTAAGCTCATCCACGTCCATTTTCTGAGCCATTTCCTTTAAAGCATCCCGCCGGGGTACACCCCTTCTTATCTTGTTTAAAGCCAGATCCAATTCTTCTATAAGAAATCCCCTGGATTTGGATATAATCTTTGCCAAAGCCATATCAAAGCTTAAACCGGCTTCCATGCTTACGGTAAGAAGGTCAATTAATCCGGGCAGCTCTCTTCGGACCCGGCGCTTTCTCTTGCTGACTTTCGAGCTTAGCCAGTATTTTGGGAGTAAGTAGCCTGCTGCCGCCAGAAGGATAAATATCATGACAATATCACCGGTGTTATAGTCGGACCAGTACAGGATTGATGCTGTAAGGGAGGGAATGACAGCCATTACAAGCAAATGGACGGTCAGAAACTCCTGCGGGCTTATCTTGAGGCCCCCACGGTCAAGCTTTAAAGTCAGAGTATCCAGCCTGTTGCGGGGCACCATCCTGGATATGGCATTGGAGAGTTTCCTGTATACAGGCAGTATTACCCTTTCGGACAATGACCTGTTCATCTCCAGGTCATAGGCAGTTTTTTCTTTATGCTTGATATACTTTGTAATGCGGTTGCTGCTGCGGCTCCGCGTCTTGCCTATCGATTGTACGGTTATATAGAAGATGAAGAACAACGAGAGGGGTACTAAAAGGTAAATGTATGGCATATCTAAAACCTCCGGATACTAAAAATCGATGCTCATTATCTGTTTTATAAAAATGAAGCCCAGGGCCTCTGAAACGATTGAGTACCCGATCAAAAGCCAGCCCAGTGGATATTTAATAAAGGGTTCAAAATAGGTTGGGTCGATAAAGAGAATAACCGCGCCAACAAATACGGGAACCGAAGCCACTATTATGCCGGACATCCTGCCCTGGGCAGTAAGGGCGCGTATTTCTCCCTTTATTTTTATCCTGTCCCTGACCGTTTCAACTATATTTTCAAGTATCTCCGCAAGATTGCCGCCGACCTGGGACTGGATTATAACCGCCGTAACTACCAGGTCAAGGTCGTCGCTGTTAACCCGTTTGTTCATATTTTCCAGGGCATCCTCTTTTCGCCTGCTCAGAACGGTTATTTCCTTCACAGTCCTTTCAAATTCGCTCCTTATTGGGTCTGCCATTTCATTTGCCACGCTTTCCATTGCCTGCATCAAACTCAAGCCGGACTTTAGGGAATATATTATTATGTTTATCGCATCCGGAAGCTGTAGATTGAACTTGTCCAACCTTCTTTTGATTGCAGCATTCAGAGCCAGCTTTGGCGTTAGGCAGCCTATTATCGAGGTAATTGCAGCTGCAAAAATGTTTCCTGTGATAAGATATATGATAACCGGTGGTATAAGGGTAGAGAAATAAATCACAAGGATGAACTCCTCACTTTTCAGGAGGATACCCGCCCGCATCAGCTGCAGTTCAAGCCGGGCAGACCTGTTTTCCTTAATCAGGATTTTTCCCAGCTTTCTGGCCAGGGATTTGATTGAGACAACCGGTAGCTCCCTTTCATCTTTAGAACGGCTGCCTATAAGGTATTTGTCAATTCTCATGTTTTTCCGAATATTTTTTTTGAACAGGGTCTTCAGCAGTAAAAAGTAGTAAAAACATATAGTTGAAAGAATCAACAGCGCGGTCAACAGCTGCATTATTATACTCACCTCCATGCAGAAACAGGAATGATTATGTTAACTGTGAGAAGATGCTGTCGGGAAGCGGCACACCGGAGGCCTTTATCCGGTTCATAAACGCAGGTCTAACCCCTGTGCAGACAAACCTTCCTTTAACCTTGCCGTTGTGATCGACGCCTTCCTGTTCATACCTGAACAACTCCTGGAGCTGTATTACGTCGCCCTCCATACCGCACACCTCCGTAATGCTGACCGTTTTTCTCGTGTTATCCTCCATATGCTGCTGCTGGATTATCAGGTCAAGGGTACTTGCTATATATCTTCTAATGGCAATGAGGGGAATATCTATATTTGCCATCATTGTCATTGTCTCCAGTGCATACAGGAGGTCCCGGGGGGAATTTGCGTGGGCTGTGCTGATACTGCCGCGGTGTCCGGTGTTGCTTGCACGCAGGAAATCAAAGCACTCAGAGCCCCGTATCTCCCCGATGATCAGCCTTGTCGGGTTCATACGCAGAGCTTCTATTACCGCCTGTCTTATGGAGAATTCGCCCTTACCCTCAATATTTGCGTCCCTTGCTTCCAGCCTGAGTACGTGGTTTCCCCTTGGCTGAAGCTCCATGGAATCTTCTATGACCAGTATCCTCTCATCCCTGTTAATAAACGAAGTGAGGCAGTTCAGGACAGTGGTCTTGCCCGAAGAGGTCCCGCCTGAAACCATTATGTTTATACGGGCTTTGACACAGGCTTCGAGAAACCTCGCCATCTCAGGAGTCAGAGTATTGAAGCTGATTAAATCATTGATGGTGAAAGGGTCCGTCTCGAACTTTCTTATGGACACATACGGGCCGTGGGGAGCAATAGGGGGAATAATGATGTGGACACGGGAGCCATCGGGAAGCCGCGCGTTTGTGTAAGGTTTGGTTTCATCCACCCTCTTGCCTAACGGACTGATAATCTTCTCGATAATGTGCAAAACGTGTTCCTTATCCCGGAATTTCTTACCGGTGAGGACGTTGCCTTTACCCTTCTTTTCTACGTATATCTGGTAGGGACCGTTTACCATGATTTCTTCAATATCCGTTTGTTTGAGGAATTCAGTAATGGGGCCATATCCGCATATTTCATCAATCAGACAGCCGACTATCTCATTCC
The DNA here is from genome assembly GCA_013540605.1 of Bacillota bacterium. Lineage (GTDB taxonomy): Bacteria > Bacillota > Clostridia > Ch29 > Ch29 > Ch29. Next base: position 60,772 of record JABVCK010000004.1, on the reverse strand, counting down.
TGTCGTTTTGGGATATATGGGGTGAGTTGTTCTGAATATATTCCAGAGTGAAGCTTCTGGTTACTTTTTGAAGCTCATATTCATCGAGTCTGGAAATCTTGTTCTCCTGCTCCAGTTTTTTTATAAGCAGTCCATGAATCGTAACCTTTAAATCCTCATATCTGTCATTAGCCTCAAGCCTAACGGTATCGCCCACCTTGATTTCTTCATTCTTCTTTTTTTGGTTTTCCAGCATTTCTAAGAGAGACATCTATAACCCCTCCAATAATATATGGTGTCAGAATGAAAACAGGCTGCGCTTTCTTTTCTCCGGCAGTTCTTCCGCACAGTTCAGCGCCAGCTTCTTAATATCATCGCTTATCTTCGCTGTGTGGTTGCTTATAACAAAGGGAGTCCCTTTATTCAGTGCGCTTACTGTTACCTTGCCGTTTGAGGAGATATGGTTATCAATCTTAATACCAAGGTGTTTTTCCACTTCCCTGCGGTTAAGGCCGATTTCATCCGACGATCTGTTCAACACATACCTTATGCTGCCTGATATGCCAAATTCATTCAGTATTTCAAGCACCTTCTTTATTCTGCGGACCGTTGTCAGTTCAAGGGCGAGAATCAACAGTATTTCGTCCGACATGTTCATCATGTCTATATTAAATGTATTGAGAATACATGAGGTATCGATAATTATATAGTCATACAATTGTTTCAGTACTTTTATTATGCTTTCAACGTATTCAGGTGTTACCAGGTCAGCGTATTGAGGTTCGGGAGGAGCAAGCAGCACATCTATTCCTGAATTGTGTTTGTACAGGTATTCATTGAGCAGGTCTGCATCAAGGTAACCAATGTTCTGTATGACATTGTTTATTGTTTTGTTCAGTTTCAGGTCGAGCATAACCCCAATATCGCTTGACTGAAGGTCCAGGTCAAGCAGCACAACCTTTTTCTCGGTTAGCTGGTGCATCATTACAGCGAGGTTCACAGCGATTGTTGTGGTCCCGATACCGCCCTTTGGACTGTATATTGTTATTACCTTTGGTTTGGCGGTTGGGCCGGGAGTTTTTTTCTTGTTTTTCCTGCTGTCAAGCTGATGGATCTTCTTCACTGAGCTTACCAGCTGGTCCGCGGTGAAGGGTTTAACTAAATAATCCCTTGCACCGGCTACCATAGCCTTCTTTATATACTCCAGCTCTCCTTGGACAGTAATCATGATTATTGATATTTCCGGGTACCGGACCGAAATCTTTTCCGATGCTTCTATACCGTCCATAACCGGCATGTTGATGTCCATCAGGATTATATCCGGCCTGGATTTTTCCAGGAAGTTCAATGCCTCTTTCCCGTTATACGCGCTGCCGATGACTTCAATCTCTTCATCAAAGGAAAGGAGTTTTGATATATTATTGCAGGTTTCAATTACGTCATCAACTACCAGGACCTTTATACTCATCGGTCTTCATCCTTTCGAATAAAGTTTTCAAGGAGAAAGGGTTTTATAGAAGTCAGGTCGTTGTCAGCCGGATTCCTCAACAGAAGGCGTATCGTGCCGTAGTCGCTTGCCAGGGCCAGGGGCAGGGCATGCTCAGGGTATACCGCAAGGGTAACCGTATTTTTTTTCGAACTGCTACCGCTGTCCTGGATTTTAAAACCATTATCATAGCCAAGATTATCGTTTGTTGCCAGTACGAATACCTTTTGGAGCACATAGTTGCTCTGCAGGAAGGACCTTGTGGTCCCGTCCCTGAGTTTTTCGTCCAGGTTTAAAGTAACGATTACGTCAACCATATCCCCCGGCCGTACCAGGTAGTTCAGCCCTGACACTTCGTTTACCGGAACGGTTATCGCCCGCATATCTTCCGGTACAATGAACGCCAATCCCTTTGTTATATCTTTCGGACCGGCTGTGTAATCTTTTAATACCTCGTCGCCCTTTGCTATGGTAATTGTGGAAATTGTACCCACAACACTTTTTATATCGGTAAATGTGTTTGGATGAACGTATTCTTTATCCTTGGTTGCAAGCTCGACCATATCGTGGGTGATCTTTGTCCTGTTTGGGATGGTCTGTTTTGTGACCACGACCTGGATGTATTCCCTGCTGTCAATGGACTTCTTATAGCTTTCAAGATAGTATATTATGGCTGTCGATGTTACCAGCGTCAATATTACTGTCCAGACGATTATTTTTCTATTCAAGGAAATGCCCCCTTATGGATTAACCAGTTTTGAAGTTGTCAGACCATAGTCCGGCTGGCCTTCTGAGCCAGTTCCGCTGTGTACGGTTCTGATAAAATAGCCTTCTATCTCGCTATCATCACCGCTGCCGGGTATCCCGGCTACGAAGAATGCGGCAAACCCCAGAACCCTCACGGAATATACGTGGTTATCATTTGTCTGGTAAGGCTCAACCACAGGAATATATATTATCTGGGGGGCGTTTCTGTCGTAGTCGTCAATTGTATTGGGGGGAACCCTGCTGTCCTGGGAAAACCTGTAACTTATAGCCCGCTGGGTTGGGCCTGATATGTTCCCGCTCTTTGTTTCTATAATATCTCCTACTTCAATTTTTCCCTGGTACCCGTATTTGAGATTTTCTTCATAAACTGAAGAGCCTGAACCCCCTAACCTCAGAGCACCGAAATTGCCTGAACCGAATTCGGGGGGGGCCCCGCACTTGAGCTTATACAGCTGGCCATAGACAAAGTCCTGGGAGAGTATTCCAAGGGGAGCGGCGCCACTTAGGGAAGTCAGGCCTGTGCTTATTGCTTTTGCCTTTGAAGAAATCCTCCTGTCTTCGAGCCCAAGTATCCGCCCAAAGAAAAAATCGACGTCTCTTTGAATGGTAACCTCAACGCTGTTGTCATAACCGGATACCTGTACCTGCGCGTGCTGGTCCTCAATGCCGTTCAGGTTAAGGTATTCATAGGCCTTATCCTCTGCGAGGCCGGCGTCTGCCTGAAGGTCCTGCGCGGCTGCCAGGGCAGCGGCTTGGGCGATGTTGTCCAACCTGACTTTACATGCATACTGGCTGCCGAAATCCACGACAATTGCAGTACAGCCAAGAAGGACAGGCAGCAGGATGGCAAACAGCATCAGGACTGCCCCGTTTTCTTTTTTTAAAAAACTAATCACGGATAGCACCTCCATTCTATTCGACCCTCATGGTCAGTTCACCCCTGACCCACTTTGGAGTGCCTATTATCTTATTAATAATGGGGATGTTGATATCAACCGGATACTGCACCGTAATTGTCACGTTTTCATTGCTTGTCCTGAATGTATCAGGGGAAATATTTATTACCATCCTGCTGTCATCAAGCAGAACGGTTGACTGCTTAATCTTCTGTATTATTGCGCTGTCACTGGCGCCGAGGGAGGCAATCCTTGCCCCTTCCCTTGCCCCGTAATTAACCATCAGCAGGGCGCCGCCGAGCTTTGAGAATTCCAGTATTCCAACAATCAGAAGGAGCAGTACCGGCAGTGAGATAGAGAATTCCACTAGGGCCTGGCCGTCATTCCTTTTCCAAAAACCTTTAAACATAGCCGATCACCTGCAGCACTAAAGTAATGCCCGTACCTATAAGGATAGCTGCTGCATAGGGGAAAGTGTGCTGCTGCTCTTTGTCATGAAGGTAGTGGGGTGATTTTGTGAGGAAAAGCATGTGCAGGTTCTGGAACAGTGAACCGGTCTTCCTATCCCTGATAAGAAGGAAAACAGAGATCAATCCACCGGCTACAGCGATTGAAAGCGTACAATACAATACAAATCTCCAGCCTTCGAAAGCGCCAATGATGCCGGTCAGTTTAGCGTCTCCGGCACCCAGCCACCCAAGCAGGTAAGGTATAAAGAATACCGAAGTCCCTATGGCCATCCCTTTAATCATCTCAAGCAATCCCGTGGTTCGGCTTTCGTGGAGGTTTAGTATAAGAGCAAGTATAATGCCGATCAGCAGTACTTCATTGTATATTCTTCTTTCTTTAATGTCTGTGATTGTGCAAAACAGCAGTATCAGAAGAAGAAACATGGCCTTCATGAAAATCCCTCCCCGGTTTTTTCTAAAAAAAAGTCCTGCCTTTTATATCAGCAGGACAAAAAATCCCTTGTACAGACTAAATGCCGTCCAATTCATTGCCTGCATTTGTGAATACATTTATAATCTTATCCCTGAAAATGATTGCGGCAGCTATAATACCTACGGCAATGACTCCAATGATAACTCCATATTCGGTTGAAGCCTGTCCTCTTTCATCGCTTAGAAAATTCTTTATCATGCTCAGCATGTTTTCATGCACTCCCTTCATTTGAGTTCTTGTGTATAGATAATATCATTCAGGGGAAAAACTCACATCGGCCTTATGGAGCATTTATGCATAGCATTGTGCTTATTTCTTAATAGGCAGATATTCCAGAATAAAACATGGGACCCGGCCTATATCAGCCCGGGTCCCCGAATACCTATATGTATCCTTTTTTCATTGCGATAACGCTTGCCTCTGTCCTGTCATTCGCGTCCAGCTTGCTGAGAATATTGGTAACATGGTTTTTTACTGTTTTTTCGCTTATGACCAATTCCCCTGCAATCTCCTTGTTTGTCCGGCCCTTTGATACCAGTTTCAGGACCTGTACTTCCCTGTCCGATAGGGGACAGGGGTTATGCTCCTTGAGCTGTTGGGCAAACCGGGTATACTGGTCAATCAAGCCTGTGGTAACCGAAGGGTCAATATAAGCTTTGCCCTCATAAACTTCCCTGATTATCCTGGTCAGGTTTTCCAGGTTTGTATTCTTTAGAATATAGCCCTTTGCACCTGCAGCAAGGGCTTCTGTGATTTTATCGATTTCTTCGCATACGGTTAAAGCAATAACCTTTGCATCAGCATTTTGTCCGGTTATTTCCCTGCAGGCCTCGATGCCGTCCATGTCAGGCATATTGATATCCATCAGGATTATATCCGGTGCGTACTTTGAAGACATTCTTATTGCCTCTAAACCGTTCGATGCCTCGGCTATTACCTTGAATCGGTCATTCATCTCTATCAGTTTTATAAGACCTTGCCTTACAATTGGATGGTCATCCACAACCATCAATCTTATCGAGCTCATAATTCCCCTCCTTTTACTTGAAAGGAACTTCTATAATAATTTCAGTGCCCTTGCCTGCAGCGGATTTTATTTCCATACTGCCATCCATAAGGTTAACCCTTTCTCGGATTCCTTTCAGTCCAAAGTGCTTTGTGTAGTCGACCTGCTCGGGAATAAAACCGATACCATCATCCTTTATATTAACGTTTAGTACCAGGGGCGTATTATTAAAGCTGACGATGATGCTGCTTGCCCTGGAGTGTTTCCTGGCATTGTTCAGTATTTCCTGAATAATCCTGTACATTGAGATTTCAAGGGTGCCATCAAAACGTTTATCATTTCCTGTGTATTCGATTACAACATCAATGCCGGTCTGCTTTTGAAACTCTTCACAGTATTTTTTTACCGCATAGATTAAGCCAAGGTCGTCAAGATGCATAGGCCTGAGGTTAAATATTATTCTCCTTATATCTTCAAGGCTGTTGTTGGCTGTTCTTTCCAATCCCTCAAGCTCCTCCAGCAGCTCTGGGCTGTCTATACCCAGCTGCCTGCATATTTCAGCCCGGATTACCACATTTGAAATAGCCTGTGCGGGACCATCATGTATTTCCCTTGCTATTGATTTTCTTTCCTCTTCCTGGGCTTTAATTATTGTCATAACCATATCATCTTTACTTTTCAGCTTCTTGACGTAGCTCGACATACCCTCCAGGCTCTGGGCCAGGTAGTCTATAACTTCCGTAATCTGGGCCGACAGGTTTTTGGCCCTCTCAGCGGTATTGGAAAGCTTTCTATATCTTCTGGCCAGTCTATCCCTTTCCTGCCTTAAGAGCTTTTCCTCATTTTGCAGCTCACGGTATTTTACCTGAAGCTCCATGGCAGTATCATAGGCCTTTTTCATATCATCTTCGGTATTCAGTTGATAATCCCTATTAACGGTGAACAGCTCATACCGGGCAAGCTGTTCCTTATACTGGAAGCTGTCAACCTTTTCAATGATACTTCTAACCTTTTTGCTGATCTCTTCCAGGTCTTTTTTTATCTTATCGCATTCATCGTTAACCTGATTACTGATTTCATCCACTTCACTTTTACCATCCTGGATTTTTTGTATGGTTTCAGACAGGATTCTATCCAAAACCTTCAAATCAAAGTCAGCCAAAGAAAATTCCTCCCCTATAAGGACAGATCCGGAGTAAACCCGGTAGTATCCTAATTATTCTATCGGAGTTTTTGCTTAGTTTAATAATACTTCATTTAATAAACATAAGTCAAAGCTTGTCTCCATATTAACAATCCAACAGCAGGATTCCGAAGCAAAGCCTCAATGCCAGAGTGAAAAATATTTGACGGGTTTAGAGAAATACTAGCGGTAGAACAAAACTATAGTGTAATGTGGGCCTGTTTCATATTATGTTTTTTCCTGTCAGGATATTGTAAGGTTAATCGGCCGAACAGCCTATGAATTGTATAATGCTTTGATTAGGTGTATAATTTAATAGTGCCGTTTATCAATAAAAATGCAGCAGTGAAACCGAGTCAGGAATTTCATTAGGATAACGAAAGCTGGTGACGTTATGTGGAGTCCCACCCATGGGAGGGTATCCTTCGAAAAAATGTACTCATTGATTAAGGATTTCGTTTGCGAATACCCTGAGTATGAGTATGAGATAACGGTAGGCGCTGATTCCCAGAACCATAATCTTACCAAAACGGTATTGTGCGTAGCGGTATGGAGAAAAGGCAAAGGTGGAATATACTTCACCGAAACGAAGTACTCCAAGATTATTGCCAGTGTCAGGCAGAAATTGGTGCATGAAACATCCCTAAGCCTTGAATTGGCTTCCAAGCTTGCCAAGAGGTTCAAACAGGACAACCTGGATTGCAACATTACTGCCATACACGTGGATGCGGGGACAAATGGTCCTACATCAAACTATATATCCGAAATAGTGGGATGGGTCAAGGCCTGCGGGTTCGAATGCAAGATAAAACCCAACTCCTACTGTGCGAGCACTATCGCAGACAGGATCTCCAAATAATGTATTGAGTTTTATAGCTATAAATGATATGATGAAAAAAACTGAATAGATAGCGCAAGTGTCCGGGTAAAACCGGCATAATAGGGAAACGGGTGAGAATCCCGTGCGGTCCCGCCGCTGTGAAAGGGGAGGAGTCCGGATAATCCACTGGGAAACCGGGAAGGTATGGATGACAATGATCCTTGAGCCAGAAGACCTGCTTGCAGCATATTCATTGTTGAACCTACGAGCGATGGGGAAATGAATGGTAGAGACGGTAGATATATCGTGCGTTTTTAAAACCTCATGTCCATGTAGGACATGAGGTTTTTTGCTTTGAATTGCACTTCTTTGAAGCACTTCCGCACTTTACCGGCTGACGGTCAACCCTTCCGTTGCTCTGCTGTTCAACGGGGAGGAGAAGCCATGCCGGAAAGCATCGCCGTAACCAATCCAAAGGAAATCGAAAACAAAAGCTTTGATATGATAACAGAAATTCTGGGGGAGAGGTCCTTTGCCCCCCTGCATGAGCCTGTCATCAAAAGGGTTATCCATGCCACCGCAGATTTTGATTATGCAGACATCCTGAAAATCGGTGAGAATGCGGTTGAAGAGGGGATGAAAGCGCTGAAATCCGGCTGCGGCATCATCACGGATACCAAAATGGCGGAGGCCGGGATAAACAGGAAGGCGCTGGCCAGGCTTGGCTCATCCGTCAACTGCCTGATGCACGATGAAGCCGTTGCCGGGGAAGCCGCCGCGAGAGGCATTACAAGGGCTGCGGTCTCCATGGAAAAGGCTGCCCGGGATGCAAACAATAAAATATTCGTCATCGGCAACGCCCCCACCGCGCTGATCAGGCTTTACGGGCTGGTTGTGGAAGGGGTGTTGAAACCGAAACTCGTCATCGGTGTACCTGTAGGATTTGTCAATGTGGTGGCGTCAAAGGAGCTCATCAAAAAATGTGGCGTACCCTATATCATATCCGAAGGCCGGAAGGGCGGGAGCAATGTCGCGGCCGCCATTGTAAACGCCTTATTATATATGTCGATTAAGGAAGAGAAACAGGATGGATGAATATGTAACCGTTGGCGGCAAAAAACTGAGGAAGGGCTATACCACCGGCACCTGCGCAGCCGCAGCCGCCAAAGCCGCTGCGTATATGCTGGTCAATAATGTAAGGCTTGAAAAGGTCCATATTGATACACCGGCAGGCATCCGGCTGGAGCTTTCCGTCTCGGATGTGCTGCTGGAAGAGGGTTTTGCGGAGTGTTCGATTGTGAAAGACGGCGGAGATGACCCGGATGTCACCACCGGCCTCAGGATATTCGCCCGCGCGGAACTGACTGATGACGGCCGGATTGTTGTAAAGGCCGGAGAGGGCATCGGTACGGTGACCCTTCCGGGGCTGAAGGTGGAAGTGGGAAAGCCGGCCATCAATCCCGTACCCATGCAGATGATTAAGAAGGCCGCAGCGGAAGCGCTGCCTGAGGGGAAAGGGGTTGTCATCACCCTGAGGATTCCCGGTGGAGAGGAAGCTGCTAAAAAAACCTACAATCCAAAGCTGGGAATCATAGGAGGCCTCTCCATCATCGGGACCAGGGGAATTGTGGAGCCCATGTCCGAGGAAGCATGGAAGGACGCACTGGCACTGGAATTAAATGTTTTGAGGAACAGGGGCCACAGGTCCTGTGTGTTTGCATTCGGAAACTACGGAGAGGATTTTGCCATCAACGAACTTGGCATAAAGGAAGACAGGATTATTAAAATCGGCAATTACGTCGGGTTTATGCTGGATAAGGCCGTAGAATGCGGTATTGAAAAACTGCTCCTGGTCGGGCACCTGGGAAAGCTGGTCAAGGTGGCGGCGGGCATATTCCATACCCACAGCAGGGTGGCCGACGCGCGAATGGAGGTTCTTTCAGCCTATGCGGGACTGGAAGGGGCGGCCCATGAAATCATACGGCGGATATATGACTGCAGGACCACGGGGGAGGCGGCGTCCATCATTGACGCACAGGGGCTTTGCGGGGTATATGAAAGAATTACCCAAAACGCCACAAAAAGGTGCATGGATTATACCTATGGGAAGGTCTGCACAGGAACGGTTCTGTTCCATGAAGGCAGCCGGCTGCTTTATATGGATGAGCGGGCTAAGGAGATCATTGGAGGGTTGAAGCGCATTGAAGAATAATAGGATTTACATCGTGGGCATAGGACCCGGAAGCGCTGATCTGGTAACCCCCTGCGCCATGAAAGTGATTGAGGGCTGTGACGTACTGATCGGTGGCAGGAGAAACCTCGCGATATTCCGGCATCTGATGAAGGAAGAGGTCCCCATCGGCGGCCGGCTTCAGGCTGTCTGTACATATATCAGGGAGAACATGGCGCAGAAGGACATTGCAGTCCTTGTGACGGGTGACCCGGGAATATTCAGCATATCGGACTACCTGAAACGCTGTCTGCCCGATGCGGATCTGGAGGTAATACCCGGCATCAGTTCTTTGCAGTACCTGTGCGGCAGAATGGGCGTCAGCTGGAATGATATGGCTGTGCTGAGCCTTCACGGCCGGGAGGACCCGGGCGTGCATGAGGCGGTGAAGCATAATAAGAAGACGGCCATCTTCACAGGTGGAGGGACCTCTCCCGCCGATGTCTGCAAACGGTTTATTGATTACGGTATACATGATGTTAGTATCACCGTGGGAGAACGGCTTTCCTATTCCGAAGAAAGGATTGTCTCAGGCGGCCCTGACGAGATCGCCAAAATGTCCTTTGACAGCCTGTCAATCATGATAGTTCAGCGGAAGAAGGAAGAGGAACCGCCGGAAACCTGGAAATATAAATCCCCCGGCATACCCGACAGCCTTTTCATCCGGGGCAGTGTGCCCATGACCAAGGAGGAGGTCAGGGCAGCCGCAATATCGAAGCTTCGGTTGAAGGAAGACAGCGTTGTATATGATATTGGCGCGGGAACGGGCTCTGTGACGGTAGAATGCGGCCTGATATGCAGAAAAGGAAGGGTCTGTGCCATAGAAAGGGAGCGGGAAGCCGTAGCGCTCATTAATGAGAATCTCAAGAGGTTTGGACTTCAAAATGTGACGGTGGTTGAAGGGCAAGCGCCGGCCGCCTTAAAGGCCTTAACGCCGCCGGACAGGGTGTTCATCGGCGGAACGGGCGGACAAATGGATGGCATCCTGGATTGGGTGAGTACGATTCCGGGGGCAGTCAGGGTTGTCGTCAATGCGATAGCCCCAGAATCTGCCTATGAAGCGCTGAAGGGTTTTGAAAAATACGGTTTTGTTGATATTGAGATGGTGGGTATGAACGTATCAAAGGGCGTCAAAGCGGGAGACAGGCATATCATGAAAGCTTTGAACCCGGTTTATATAATCAGTGCAGGAAAGGGTGGTGTGATATGAGAGAAGGAGACAGAGTAACCATGGTATATATCATAGGTGCAGGTCCGGGAGATCCGGAGCTTATTACGGTGAAAGGCAAAAATATTCTGGAAAAGGCCGACATCATCATATATGCCGGTTCCCTGGTGAACAGGGATTTGCTGAACAGGGTCAAACCGGGCTGTGAAATTCATGACAGCTCAGGGATGACGCTGGAAGAAGTGATGGCTGTGACAGAACGGGGGGTGAAGGAGGGCAAGCTCGTCGCCAGGCTTCACACGGGAGATCCTTCCCTCTATGGCGCCATCCGTGAACAGATGGATGAGCTGGCCAGAAGGTCCATATGTTTTGAAGTGATCCCGGGAGTAAGCTCTTTTTGCGCTGCCGCAGCCGCCATGAAAAAGGAATATACTCTTCCGGGCGTTTCCCAGACTGTGATTCTGACCAGGATGGAAGGAAGGACCCCGGTCCCTGAAAAGGAGAGCATCCAGTCCCTTGCCCGGCACAATGCCGCCATGGTCATATTCCTGAGCGTACACATGCTGGAGCAGCTGGTGGAAAGGCTTCTCGCCGGGTACACCAAAGACACGCCGGTGGCTGTGGTTCACAGGGTGTCCTGGCCCGGGCAGAAAATCATCGAAGGAACCCTTGAAAATATCTGCGAAAGGGTTCGCCGGGAAGGCGTGGAAAGGACGGCGCTGGTTGTGGTGGGGCATTTTATGGGAGATGCCTATGGGCTGTCGAAGCTATACGATAAAAACTTCTCCCACGGCTTCCGGGGTGAAGAAAAATGAAAACGGCAATCATCGCCCTTACCCGCTTAGGGGCCGAACTGGCGCTGAAGCTGGCGCAGCCAATCGATGCCGACGTTTATGCCAAGAACCGGGAATGTCCCCTTTCAGGGAACAGCTTCTTTGATAAATATGCCCGAAACGGCGGCAAGGTTTCGGTTTCAACGGATTTTGGAAAACTGGTGGAAAAGGTCTTCCATACCTATGATGCCCTGATCTTCATCATGGCCTGCGGTATTGCGGTAAGGAGCATAGCGCCCTTTGCGCAGAGTAAGACCAAAGACCCCGCTGTGGTTGTACTGGATGAAACGGGACGCTTCGCCATCAGCCTGCTATCAGGGCATATAGGCGGTGCAAACAGGCTGGCTGCCGATATTGCTGCTTTTACGGGAGGGGTTCCGGTGATCACCACTGCAACGGATATTCACGGCGTGGTTGCATTTGACGTGTTTGCCGAAGAGAACCATTGTGCCATTGAGAATATCGACGCGTTGAAGTATATCGGTTCGGAGCTTGTAAACGGCGGCAGTGTGGGCCTTTACACCGATTGTACTTTAAGCGGCATGCTTCCTCCGAACGTGCAGCGGGTTTATCCCGGGCATAGGATGAAAGCGGTGGTTGTCCTGTCCAACAGTACCGACGTGCCCGTTACAGCCGAAAGGGTGCTTTACCTGAGGCCGAAGAATCTAATCATCGGCATTGGGTGCAAAAAGGGAAAAACCAGGCAGGAGATAGAGGATGCGGTCATCCGTTTTCTGGACAAAAACCGGAAAAGCCCTTTATCGGTCCTTCGGCTTGCTTCCATAGACCTGAAGGCACGGGAGCAGGGCATTCTGGAGTTCTGCCGGGAAAGGCGGCTGGAATTCGTGACCTATCCGGCGGATAAGATAAAGACCGTTGAAAACCGGTTTGCCGCATCCGAATTTGTGCGGGGGGTGACGGGGGTCGGCGGTGTGGCCGAGGCCTGCGCCGTGCTGGCGGGGGAAAAGGCAAAGCTCGTTTGCCCCAAAACCGTTTACGGGGGAATCACCCTGGCCCTGGCGGAAGAACTTAATGAAAGGGGATACACCTTATCTGACAGGCCTACGCTCTGAGGATAACGGAATGTCCCCTTACGGGAGGTTATCTATGCCTAAAATTTATGTTGTCGGTCTTGGCCCCGGGGGGTTGGAAGAAATGACACCAAGGGCTGTGGACGCGTTGATGAAATGCAGTTATATCATCGGCTATACCGCCTATATTGACCTGATTATGGATGCCTTTCCCGGCAAGCGGTTCATCACTACCGGAATGAAACGGGAAGTGGAAAGGTGTGCGCTTGCCCTCAAAAAGGCGGAGGAAGGCTTCATCACCGGGCTGGTCAGCGGCGGTGACAGCGGGATCTACGGTATGGCAGGCCTGATGCTGGAGGTTGTCAGCCGGGAAAAAAGCGGGGTTTCTGTGGAAATCATACCCGGCATCACGGCGGCGAGCGCAGCCGCCGCCGTCCTCGGCGCGCCGCTGATGCACGATTTTGCTGTTATCAGTCTGAGCGACTGTCTGACTCCATGGGACGCAATCCTTAAGCGCATACGGAGCGCAGCATCATCCGATTTTGTCGTCTGCTTTTACAACCCGAGGAGCAGGAGCCGTACCATGCATATCGCAGCAGCCCGGGAGGAACTGCTAAAGCACAGGGCCAATTCCACACCTGTGGGGATTGTGCGGAACGCAGGCCGGGAAGGTGAAGCCTTTGTGATTACCGACCTCGAAAGGATGCTGGATTTTGATATGGACATGTTTTCAACGGTGGTCGTCGGAAATTCTAGAACAATAGTCCTGAACGGCAGAATGGTAACCCCGAGGGGTTATGAAATATGTGGAGGGGAATGGGCTGATGAAGATTCTGGTGATCGCAGGGACCATAGATGCGCGGCAGATCATTGAAGCGCTGCTGAGGCTTGATGCGAATATAACCGCTACCACTGCGACGGGCCTGGGAAGGAGCCTGCTGAACCGGTATGAAGGGGTGGACGTACGGGAAGGCCGGCTGGACAAAGGGGAAATGGCCGAACTGATGGATGAAATCGGCCCCCACTGCCTGATCGATGCATCCCATCCCTTTGCCCGGGAGGTATCCTGCAATGCCATTGAAGCCTGTAAGATCGCCTCTGTACCCTATTTGCGCTATGAAAGGCCCAAAACGGAGGTCGCCGGTGAGGGGATCCTTTTGGCGGGGGATTTCGAAGAAGCGGTGGACAGGCTGTGCTCATGTCCCGGGAATATCCTTTTGACCATTGGGAGCAAAAACCTGGACGTGTTTACCAGGGTCCCGGATTACCAAAAAAGGCTGTTTGTCCGGGTGCTCCCGGACAGCCGGGTGCTTGAGAAATGTGAAGGCCTGGGCCTGAATGCACAGAACATTCTTGCGGTCAAAGGCCCCTTTTCGGAAGAAATGAACATGGCCATGCTTAAGTATTGTGATGCTTCGGTGATGGTGACGAAGGACAGCGGAAGCCAGGGTGGAAATAAAGAAAAAATCAGCGCCTGCCGGAAGCTAGGCATTCCTGTGATGATGATAGAGCGGCCGCGGATGGACTATGGCTTGAAGGCAAGCTCCGTGGCCGAGGTGGTTGACTTTGTAAAGAGTCTGCGGGAAAGGGGGGATCAACCGTGAAGATTCCAGGTGCCATAATTGCCGGAACCAACAGCGGCTGCGGTAAAACAACGGTTTCAGCAGGCCTGATGGCTGCGCTGGTCAACCGGGGTGTCATTGTTCAACCCTACAAGGTTGGCCCCGATTATATCGACCCTATGTTCCACAGCTTTGTCACGGGGCGGTATTCGAGAAATTTGGACAGTTGGCTGCTGGACGAAAGCACTGTCGTGCACTTGTACCGGAAAAATGCCGCCGGATGTGATGTGGCGCTGATTGAAGGGGTGATGGGCTTATACGACGGCTTTGGAGGGAACTCCCTAGCGGGGAGTACCGCCCATATTTCAAGGATATTGCACTGTCCGGTCATCCTGGTCATGAACGCAGAAGGCATGTCATTGAGCGCTGCGGCCATGTTGAAGGGCTTTATGGACTTCAAGGGCGGGGCGGATATCCGGGGTGTGATTTTGAACAGGGTGGACAGCCGTGGCCTGTACCTGATGATGAAGGAAATCATCGAGGACAACACAGGGGTTCATGTGCTGGGATACCTTCCTGCGTCGGATGGGTATACGCTGCCTGAAAGGCATCTGGGCCTTGTTCCGGGAGGCGAGCTTTCCGGTTTAAAGGATAAGCTCGGAAGGCTGGCGGCTTCGATAGAAAAAACCGTTGACCTGGAACTCCTTTTAAAGATTGCGCAGGATGCAGGCGAGTCAGGACAAGCGGGGCTCGACATTCGTCTAGAAAAACCGCAGGGCAAAGCCAGGATTGCCGTTGCTTTTGATCACGCGTTCAACTTTTATTACCGGGATAACCTTGAGCTATTGGAAATGCTGGGCGCAGAGCTTGTCTATTTCAGCCCCCTTGAGGACGGCAGGCTGCCCGAAGGAATTGACGGAGTCTATTTCGGGGGCGGCTATCCGGAAGTGTTTGCCAGGGAGCTTTCTGAGAACCTGTCCATGAGGGAGGATGTAAGGTCCAAGCTTTCAAAGGGCCTTCCTGCCTATGCGGAATGCGGCGGCCTCATGTACCTCTGCCGCGATTTGAAAGATATGCATGGGAATTCCTATGAAATGGCAGGGGTTTTGCCGGCGCACAGCGAGATGACCCCGTCACTGCAGCGGTTTGGATACGTGAATGTCAATGTTCTGGAGGATTGCATCCTTGGAGAGTCCGGCTTTACCACCCGTGCCCACGGGTTCCATTACTCGGTTGTAAAAACGGACGGCGGGCAAGAACAGCCTGATATAAGCTATTGTTATGAAGTATTGAAGCAGAAGGGAAGCGGAGAGACCAGCCGGTGGAAGGATGGGTTGAAGCTGGGCCACACCCTTGCGGGGTATTCCCATATCCATTTTTGGTCAAACCCGCAGCTTGCAGTAAAATTCGTTGAGAATTGCATGAAGAACAGAGAGGGGGAATGCGGGTATGAGCGCTAAGGGCATCATGATCCAGGGAACGGCGTCTTCGGTAGGCAAAAGCCTCATAACAGCAGGGTTGTGCAGGATATTCCGGCAGGATGGTTACAGGGTTGTTCCCTTTAAGTCGCAGAATATGGCTCTCAATTCTTTTATCACTGCGGACGGTATGGAGATGGGCAGGGCACAGGTAGTCCAGGCGGAAGCAGCGGGAGCGGAGCCGGATGTGCGCATGAACCCTATACTACTCAAGCCTACTACGGATAAAAAGGCCCAGGTGATTATAAACGGAAAGGTCCACAGCGATATGTCGGCCGAGGAATACCATGCTTTTAAACCCCGGCTGAGGGATATGATTAAAACGGCTTACGGCCAGCTGGCTTCAGAGAACGACATCGTGGTGATCGAAGGGGCGGGAAGCCCGGCGGAAATCAACCTGAAGGACAGGGATATCGTCAATATGGGAATGGCGGAGCTTGCCGGCGCACCCGTCCTGCTGGTTGGGGATATTGACAGGGGAGGCGTGTTTGCCTCCCTTGCCGGGACCATGCTGTTGCTGTCCGAGGACGAGAGGCGCCGGGTGAAGGGGATCATTATAAACAAGTTCAGAGGGGATATCGGGATATTGAAGCCCGGGATCGAGATGATCGAGGATATCACACGCGTCCCTGTCATCGGGGTGATACCCTATACAAGGCTTGCCATCGATGACGAGGACAGCGTTTGTGAGAAGCTTTCGGAAAGAAAGCTGGAAGGCGCCTGTGAAACCGATATTGCAGTTATCCGGCTGCCTCACATATCCAATTTTACCGACTTCAACGCCCTGGAGAATATCCCGGGCGTAAGGGTAAGGTACGTGGAGGACGTTCAAGGGCTGGGGAGCCCCGACCTTGTTGTGCTGCCGGGGACGAAAAACACCGTCGGCGACATGCTTCACCTCAGGGCGTCAGGACTGGAAAAGGCAATAATCCTGCTGAACGGCAAGGGCACACCGGTCTTCGGCATATGCGGGGGCTACCAGATGCTCGGTACAGAAATACGTGACCCGCAGGGTGTTGAAAGCAATATGGAAAAGGTGGCCGGAATGGGGCTGATGGATATTGTGACCGTGATGCAGCAGCAAAAACGCACGGTACAGGTGGATGCGGAAATTTGCAGAAATCCGGGTATCCTTGAAGGTACGCAAGGCTTGATGGTGAAAGGCTATGAAATCCATATGGGCAGAACTTCCCTTGGCAGCGTCTGCAAACCGTTTTCAACAGTTTACACAAATGGAAGCGGGGCAGCGGCACAGCCCGATGGAGCCTGCAGCCCGGATGGTAAAGCAGCGGGTACATACATCCACGGTATATTTGACAACAGTGAATTCACTTTGCATATGATCAACAACCTGAGGAGAAAGAAAGGCCTGGATGAACTGGATGGGCAAAGGGTGGACCACCAGGCATTCAAACAGGCAGAGTACGACAGGCTGGCGCAGCTGCTGAGAGAGCACCTGGACATTGCAAGGGTGTATGAAATTATTAACACATGGGAAGAAGGAGCCGTCTGATATGGACATAATGCTCATATTTGATATTGCAGCAGCATATCTCATAGACCTTGCTGTGGGAGACCCCCACCGGCTCCCCCATCCGGTAAGGCTGATAGGCCGGCTTATTTCGAGTTTGGAAGGGCTGCTCCGGGCTGCGGCCGACGCTGCAACCCAAATATATGGCGTTGAAAAGGGCAGGATGGAGAGGATGGCGGGCGGCTTTCTGGCGCTTTCGGTCATATCGGCCACTTTCATGGCCGTATTCCTTGTACTCCGGATGGCAAAAGCGATCCATCCCGTTTTGTACCATGGGCTGAACATCTATTTTATCTATTCCACCTTTGCGGTCCGGTGCCTTGCGGACGAGGCCATGAAGGTATACGGGCCGCTGGTCCGAAACAACCTGGCCGAGGCAAGGAAAAGGGTGGCGATGCTTGTAGGAAGGGAAACCCGGCACCTGGATGAAAGGGAAGTCATACGGGCTGTTGTGGAAACCACGGCGGAGAACACCGTGGACGGTGTCATATCTCCCATTGTTTTTGCAGTAGTGGGGTCTCTTTTCGGAGTCGGGGCTCCTTTGGCTTACGCCTTCAAGGCGGCAAGCACCCTTGATTCCATGGTGGGCTACATGGATGACAGGTATAAAAATTTCGGCCGGGTTTCTGCAAAGCTGGATGATGCGCTGAATTTCATTCCGGCCAGGCTGTCCGGTTTGATCATCCCCGCTGCGGCATTTGTCTGCGGGAAGGGTTTTGCAAAAAGCTTCAGGATTATGCTGAGGGACCGGAGAAACCATAAGAGCCCGAACTGTGCCTATCCCGAGGCTGCAGTGGCCGGAGCCCTGGGCGTCAGGCTCGGGGGAAGCAATGTCTACTTCGGAAGGGTTGTAGAAAAACCTACCATCGGGGATGCCGAAAAGCAGCTGGAAGTTGGCGATATCGCCGACGCGGTCAGAATTATGTATGCGTCGTCGCTGATCATGATATTGGCCGGCCTCGGCACATTGCTTGTCCGTATGGTCTATTGAAAATAATGCGCATAGGAGGTTTTATACATGCCGATGAACTTTGCTGAAGAACATGGGGGCAACATCCATAGGGCTTCAGAGGTTTTGGGCAGGGGAATCCATGAAATACTGGACTTCAGCGCCAATATCAACCCCCTGGGCATACCGCCGGCCCTAAAGGAAGCCTTGATCGCAAACATTGACGCGATGATGCATTACCCCGATCCGGAATACCGCAGACTGCGCAGCCGGCTATCGGATTATACCGGTGTGCCTTCCGGCAGCATTATCCCGGGAAACGGCTCTTCGGAGCTCATCTTCCTGCTGCTCAGGGTGCTAAAGCCGAAGGATATGCTGATTCCTGCCCCTTCCTTCTCGGAGTACGAAAAGGCGGCAGCGGATGCCGGTATTACCATGAGTTTTTTTGAACTGAGGGAGGACGAGGGCTTCAGGCTGAACACAGAAAGGTTGACGCGCGAACTATCCGCGGGTATAGAATGCGTCCTGCTGTGCAATCCCAACAACCCAACCTCTACGCTTGCGACCTATGAAGAGATGAAGCTCATTGTTGAGCACGCCTGCCGATGCAGGACAATGGTAATCATCGATGAGGCTTTTATAGAGCTGACGGTTGGCGGAGCAAGCAATTCCGTGGTGGACCTGGTAAAAAAGTATGACAATCTCTTTATCATAAGGGCCTTTACCAAAGTATTTGCGGTGCCGGGGATGAGGTTAGGCTACGGCGTTGGAAGAGAAGAACTGGTGGCACGGATGCGTTTGAAACAGCAGCCCTGGTCGGTCAACAGCCTGGCTGCCTGTGCCGGCGATTTTCTCGCTGAAGCGGGTGAATATCTGCACAGGACCTCTGCTTGGCTGGCAGAGGAAAAGGAATGGCTTTACAAGGGATTAAGAGACATACGGGGCGTTGAGGTGTTCAGGCCGGATAGCAATTTCGTGCTCCTGAGATTGCCGGATACCGGACCGGATTCCGGTACTCTCAAGGATAGAATGGCAAAAAAGGGGGTGTTGATCAGGGATGCGTCCAATTTCAGGTTTTTGAGCAAACGCTATATCCGGGTGGCTGTCAGAGATAGGGCAAGCAACCGGCGTTTGATTGAAGCCCTGAAGGAAGAGATGCTTTAGGCGAAATTATGTATCAGAGGAAAGAGGGGAGGCGTATTGGCATGAGAAAGCCTATCAGGCGTTTGCCGTTATTCTTATTGGCTTGCATTATAGTAACCGTGCTGTTTACGGGATGCTCCGGGAATAATGCTGCAGGAAAGCCCGACGAGCCGGGAGAAACGGAGAAGCCGCAGTTTATCAAAAACGAAACCGAAAGCCAGATAACCGTTATCGACCCGTTGGGTGATGAGGTAACCCTGGATAAAAAACCACAAAGGGTAGTCATTCTTATGAATTCCATCCTGGACCTGTGGTACATGGCCGGAGGGACGGCAATTGCCCGCGTAAGCGGCACTGAAAACGTACCGCCGGAGGCCGAGGACATTGCGGACCTGGGCAGCGTCGGAAGTCCCAATATTGAAAGAATTATCGCGCTTCAGCCCGATCTGGTCATTATGACCTCCACCATGCAGGCCCACAGGGATTTGAAGGATGTCTTTGGCCAGAATAAAATTCCGTACCTGTATGTGAATTATATGGTCTATGATGACTTCATAGATTACCTTGACCTTTTCACCAGGATGACCGGCAGGGAGGATATCTTCAAAACCAGCATTGCAGATATCAGCAACAGGGTCAAAGACATCATCGACAGGGTTTCCGGTCAGAAAAAACCCAGGGTTCTGATTCTTTTTTCCACCGCAAAGTCGGTACAATGTGAGCTGCCAACCGGACTGGATGGGGATATGGTCAACATGCTGGGGGCGGAAAACATCGTCTCGGACGCTTCGGTTGGAGATGCCACAAGGGTGGAGTTCAGCATGGAAAGAATCGTGGAAAGGGATCCCGATATCATCCTGATTGCAACCATGGGGGATGTTGAAAAATGCAAGGAGCGGATCAAGGAAGATATTGAATCAAACCAGGCCTGGGCCGGCCTGAGGGCGGTAAAGGAAGGCAACATCCACTACCTGCCCAAGGACCTTTTCATCTACAAACCCAACGCAAGGTATCCCGAGGCCATAGAATACCTGGCCAAAATACTGTACCCGGGAGTGAATTTTGAATAGATGGGTCGAGCAGCGGTGAAGGACATACGCGTAGAAGCATCAAAAACAAGCGTACGGGAAAGAACGGTTTACAGGCTGACCATGATGTCGGTCCTTGCCGGCCTATGCATTGCTTCGCTTGTTTTAAGCGTAAGCTTCGGGGCCTTGCACATACCGGCGGGGGAGGTGGTAAAGGCCCTTCTGTCCGACGGGGACGGGGTGAACAGGCAGGTGATATGGAACATACGGCTGCCCAGGACCCTGGTGGCCGGCCTTGTGGGGATATGCCTGTCCCTTTCGGGGGTTATACTGCAGGGCATCATGAGAAACCCGCTGGCTTCACCCGGCATTATAGGGGTGTCCTCGGGGTCGGGGCTTGCAGCGGTCATAATCCTAATAGTGCTGCCCAACTACTATTATCTTGTAACCCCCTTTGCTTTCCTTGGCGCTTTTGCAGCAACCATCCTGATTTACCTGCTGGCCTGGAAAAACGGCATCAACCCCATGCGCCTTATCCTGTCAGGGGTTGCGGTGTCCGCCTTCCTTGGAGCGGGCATCAACGCATTGATGATTCTATTCCCCGACCGGGTTCACGGTGTGATGTCGTTCATGGTGGGTGGGCTGGCCGCCAGGACCTGGAAGCATTTTTATATACTGTGGCCGTATACCCTGATAGGGACGGCCGCAGCCATGGTCATATCACCCAAGCTCAACGTCCTGATGCTGGGGGATGAGATTGCCATAAGCCTGGGCGTCAAGGTGGAAAGGACCCGGATGGCCTTTATTGCCTTGGCTTCCCTGCTCGCGGCAAGCGCTGTCAGTATTGTCGGGATTCTCGGCTTTGTGGGGCTGATAGTCCCCCATATTACACGGCTCATCATAGGCTCGGACCACCGGTACCTGATCCCGGCCAGCGCCTTGTCGGGTGCGTCCCTGCTGATGGCCTGCGACACGGTGGCCAGGGTGATCATGGACCCGGTGGAAATCCCCGTTGGTATCATCATGGCCGCACTGGGCGCGCCTTTCTTCCTGTACCTTTTGAGAGGGGGGATCAAGAGCGATGCTTAAAGCGGACAACCTGACGCTCGGATATGGAGACAACTTCATCTTGCGGGATTTGGAGTTAACGGTGGAAAGGGGCGACCTTGTGGCTATTATAGGAGTCAACGGCTCGGGAAAATCCACACTGCTTAAAGCCCTGTCCCGCAGCATGCGGCCTTGCCGGGGTGTGGTATATCTGGATGGCAGGTCTATCTTCCGTCAGGATACCAGAAGCGTGGCCCGGAAGCTGGCCATTTTGCCCCAGGCTCCGAAGGTTCCGGAGGACTTTACGGTGAGGGATCTGGTCAGCTATGGCCGTCAGCCGCATCTGGCCTGGAACAGCCGGATGAAGCCGAAGGATTTTGAGATGGTTGACTGGGCCATGGCAGCCACCCGGATTGATTATCTGCAGCACCGACTGGTCTCGACCCTGTCGGGCGGAGAACGGCAAAAGGCCTGGCTGGCTCTCGCCCTTGCCCAGCAGCCGCAGATTTTACTGCTGGACGAACCCACCACTTTTCTGGATATCGGCTGCCAGTTTGAGGTCCTGGAGCTTGTGAAAAATCTGAACCGGGAGCTTGGCATTACGGTTGTCATGGTGCTTCATGACATCAACCAGGCGGCCAGGTACTCAAAAACCATGGTGGTTTTAAAGGATGGAAGCGTATACAAAAGCGGTACCCCCCGGGAGGTTATCACTGAAGAGGTTATTGCGGAGGTATTCCATGTCCGGGTCAAGGTGCTGGAGGACCCCGACAATCACTGCCCGTATTTCATCCCCCTGAGCGGCAGCGTCAATTGTCCCCTTGAGGTTGGCTCTTACGGCAAGGATAATTTTTTAGATAGAAGGAGTGGATGACCGTGGATAAAAAAGCGGTGCTGGTTGTCAGTTTCGGAACCAGCTATCACGATGCGCTGAAATCGTCTATCGAAAGCGCTGAAAGGGATATTTATGAAGCGCTGCCGGATTATGAGCCCCGCAGGGCCTTTACATCGGAATTCATTGTTCACAAGCTTGCAAAAAGGGATGGGATTCTGGTCGACAGTCCGGTGGAAGCCCTGGCCAGGCTGAAGGATGAAGGTTTTACCCGTGTTGTGGTACAGCCCCTGCATATCATCCCCGGTTTTGAGTATCACGAGGTGCAAAACGCCGTCATTGACTGTGAAAAGAGCAGGGCTTTTCAAAGTATATGCCTGGGCGAGCCGCTTCTTTACAATCATGATGACTATTCTATGGTGGTTAAGGCTCTGGAAGTACAGCTTACCCCGAATGGACCGGGGGAGGCGGTAGTTTTTATGGGACATGGGACAAACCATATAAGCAACGCCAGTTACTACCGGCTGCAGCGCTGTCTGGATGAAGCCGGATTGAACGCCTATATCGCCAACGTGGAAGGAGATCCTTCCTTTGAGGCTGTCAGGAACAGGCTTCATATGTCGGGCGTCCAAAGGGTTTGCCTCATGCCCTTCATGCTGGTGGCGGGTGACCATGCAAAAAACGATATGGCCGGCGGTGATGATTCCTGGAAGGGCGTCCTGGAAAGGGAGGGTTTCCGGGTGGATGTGCATATGCACGGGCTTGGTGAAAACGAAGCAATCCGCCGCATCTATGTGCAAAAGGCCATAAAGGCGGTTAACGGAGAGACTGCGGGTAAGGGCCGTTGAGAGGTGGCATTATCTTGAACAATGTCATTGAGCTGAGAAATGTGGTTAAAAAATTCGGGGATACCGCTGCCGTGGATGGAATTGACCTGTCCGTCGCAAAAGGGGATTTTTTCGGGCTCCTGGGACCTAACGGCGCAGGGAAAACCACCATGTTCCGCATGATGACGACACTGTTGAAGCCTGACGAAGGCCGCATCAACATGAACGGGTTTGATATGAACCGGAACAGGCGGGAAATCAAAAAGACCATGGGAATGGTTTCCCAGCATATCAGCCTTCAGAGCGATATGACGGCTGAAGAGAACCTGGAACTGCACGGTATGCTGCACAAAATGGACAGGAAAAGGCGAAAACAGAGAATCGAGGAACTCCTTGAATTTTCAGGTCTTTCGGAACACCGGAAAAAGCTTGCGGGCCATATGTCCGGCGGCATGAAGCGAAGGCTCATGATTGTCCGGGCCCTGATGCATGAACCATCCGTCCTGTTTATGGATGAGCCTACCGTTGGCCTGGACCCTTCAGGCAGAAGAAGCATCTGGGATATTCTTAAAAACCTGAACCGGCAAGGGCTTACGGTACTCCTCACCACCCATTATATCGAAGAAGCCGAGGTACTCTGCAATACTGTTGCATTGATGGACCATGGCAAAATTATTGCACAGGGCAACCCTGAAAAATTGAAGCAGCATGTTGGGGCGTATGTCCTGGAAACTTTTAAAGAGGGTAAAACACGGTACGGTTTTTTCCCCAGTGAGGAAGAAGCATTAAGCCGGGCCAGGGAGATTGGGGGAGAGCTGGTAGTCCGCAGGAGCAACCTGGAGGACCTGTTTCTGAAGCTGACGAATCACGGGGTAGGAGGTTAGTATGGAGCTGTTGCCTGTACTATGGAATGAATGGGTGTTTTTTAAAAGGAGGTTTTGGCAGATTACCTCGGCAGCGCTCATCGGACCGGTGCTTTACATGATTGCCTTTGGCTGGGGTATGGGAAGAGGTGTCCAGGTGGAAGGCCAGCCCTATATGGCGTTTCTCATTCCGGGAATTATCGCGCTGACCACCATGAACAGCAGCTATAATGCCGTTGCGGTCCAATTGAACATTCACAGGCTTTATGACAGGTCCTTCCAGGAGTATATCATAGCGCCTGTCAGAGTTATCAGCATTACCGCGGGGAAGATACTGGCCGGTGCGCTGAGGGGGATGTATGCGGGAACGGTCATTCTGCTGATTTCTCTACTGTTTGGCAGCATGGTCAGGGTAAATGTGTGGTTTATACTGATCATGTTCTTAAATTCCCTTGTGTTTTCAGCCCTTGGTTTTTATGCGGCTCTGGTGGTGCAGTCCCATACTGATATGAACCGCTTCGGCACCTTTATATTAACCCCGATGGTTTTCTTATGCGGCACTTTTTTTTCTCCGGATAGCATTCCGGGGGCTATCAGATATATAATCTATATTCTGCCATTAACCCATACCAGCCAGGGCTTGAGAGGAATTTCAACAGGGGGAGGTGTGAATTGGATACATATCGTGGTGCCAGCAATCTATTTCTTAGGGCTGTTTTTACTGGGTTTAAGGCAGTGCTGCAGGGTTGAGGCTTAAACCGCAAATCAGTTCTAAATTCAATATCTTTACGAGGAGTGATCCGTATGTCAACAAAGAAACAGTTGTTTTGGGGTTTGTTGTTCATGGCTCTACTGATGCCGCAGGCTGTTTCCGCCATGCACATCATGGAAGGGTTTCTGCCCCCGGTATGGTGCGTTTCATGGGGTATCCTTTCGCTTCCGTTTGTCATCCTGGGGCTGTTTTCAATCAGTAAGACCATGCGCAGCAACCCACGCCTGAAAATACTACTGGCAATGGCGGGGGCCTATACCTTCGTGCTTTCTGCACTCAAGCTGCCGTCGGTAACAGGGAGTTGTTCGCATCCGACCGGCGTGGGGCTGGGAGCTATCCTTTTCGGACCCACGGCGATGACCGTACTGGGTTTGATCGTTCTTCTCTTTCAAGCCATACTGCTGGCGCACGGCGGCATTACGACCCTTGGAGCCAATACCTTCTCCATGGCGGTGGTGGGTCCGCTGGTAGCCTTTGCAACCTACAAGCTGGTGAAGAAGGCAGGGAGGCCCCAGTGGATGGCGGTTTTTCTTGCGGCCGCCCTGGGCGACCTGCTGACCTATGTAGTAACATCGGTACAGCTGGCGTTTGCCTTCCCGGCAGAGACGGGAGGATTTGCCGCTTCTCTCGTTAAGTTTATGGGGGTTTTCGCGGTCACACAGATTCCCCTGGCAATCAGCGAGGGCATTTTGACGGTGATGGTTTTCAATGCCATTGCCGCTTACGGTAAGGATGAGTTAAAAGACTTAAGGGTTAGTTTCGAAGGAGGTTTGAACCATGCAAGATGAAGCTGTGAAACAGACAAAGAAGAACGTTGCTGTTACAAACCTGATTCTGGTGCTTCTGGTTGTCGCATTGACCGTCTTACCTTTGTTCGTAGTCAGAGATGCGGAATTCGGCGGAGCTGACGGCGAGGCTGAAGAATTGATTGCTGAGATAAACCCTGGTTATGAACCCTGGTTTTCACCGGTATTTGAGCCACCCAGCGGTGAAATCGAAAGCCTCCTGTTCGTGCTCCAGGCAGCCATCGGTGCAGGGGTTATCGGTTTCGGGCTGGGTTATCTAAAGGGAGCGCGCAGAAAGGTGGACGGGAAGGCGGTATGATCCATATAGACCGGTATGCCTACCGTTCTAAACTGAAGAAGACGGATCCTATGCAGAAACTTTTCTTTGCGGTTCTGACACTGGGGATGTGTCTTTGGGCCGATTCCAATGTTATATCTGCTGCGGTTCTTGTCTTGATGGGAGGTATCACCGTATTCAGGGGAGGAACCTCCCTTTACTTCTTGATGAAGCTGCTGGCCATCCCCATGTCTTTTCTGCTTGTGGGTGTTTTGACCGTTGCCGTAAAAATCTCCGAAGATCCGGGCATCATGCTGGTGTCTCTGCCTATGGCAGGTGTATGGGTAGGCATCTCACAGCAGGGGCTTAGGGATGCAGGACGGCTCTTTTTAAAGGCCTTGGGCTCGGTCACCTGCCTGTACTATCTGTCCCTCAGCACGCCTCTGGTGGATATGCTTTCGGCCTTTAAAAGAATTGGAGTGCCCAAACTCATGGTTGAAATGATGGGACTTGTGTACCGTTTTATTTTTGTCCTGTTTGAAACGGCTGAAACCATTTTCAACTCTCAGAATTCCCGCCTGGGCTATGCAAGCCTCAACTCAGGATACCGTTCCCTCGGCGGGCTTGCCTCAACCCTTTTCATCCGGGCATATAGACGCTCCGACGAGCTTTATACCGCATTGGAAGCAAGGGGGTACGACGGTGAATTGAACGTACTCGAGGAACCTTATCAAAGGCATTGGGCGGGATATTTTGCGCCGCTGGCTGTGAATATTATTCTTATCGTGATTACGCTGTTTTTAAGGCAGTATGAAGGAGGGCGGCTTGGATGAATGAGACCATACTGGAGGTCAAGGACCTACATTATATATATGCCGACGGAACCCACGCGCTGAAGGGGATAAACCTTAAGATCCCGCGCGGTAAAACGACTGCCGTACTGGGCGGCAACGGAGCCGGGAAATCGACGCTTTTCATGAACTTCAACGGTATTCTAAAGCCTACCTCCGGACAGGTGATCTTCGACGGGAAGGCGGTAGACTACTCGCATAAGGGTCTGAAAGAGCTGCGGCGGGCAGTGGGCCTTGTGTTCCAGGACCCTGACAGCCAGCTGTTTTCTGCCAGCGTCTACCAGGATGTCTCCTTCGGGCCTATGAATCTCAGGCTCCCGGAGCAGGAAGTCCGGCGCAGGGTTGAGCTTGGGTTGGAAAGAACAGGCATCCTTGATCTTAAGGACAAGCCCACCCACTGTTTGAGCTTCGGCCAGAAAAAACGGGCTGCAATCGCAGGAGTCCTTGCGATGGAGCCGGAGGTGCTGGTGCTGGATGAACCCACGGGAGGACTTGACCCCATGGGCGTAAGCGGGGTGATGAAGCTGTTGAAAGAGACACAGGAGCAGCTGGGGATATCGGTGGTCATGTCCACGCACGATATAGATATTGTCCCGCTCTACTGCGACTATGTTTATGTCATGGACCGGGGGAATGTTTGCATCGAGGGTACTCCGAAGCAAGTGTTTTCACAGCCCGACGCCCTGCGCAGGGTTCACCTGAGGCTGCCGCGGGTTGCCCACCTGATGGAAATTCTGCAAAGGGAGGATGCGTTTGATTTTTGCGATACTGCCGCTACCATTTCACAGGCCCGGAAAGCATTGAAGAGCGTGTCACGGGGATGGTCATTCTGATAAGATTTTTGTATATTTTGTATATTAAATAATAATGCATCCTAAATAGGACGTCATGTAGGCGCCCAAAATTCGGCTATGGGGGCTTATACAGCCGTTTACAAAAGCACAAAAACGGGGGCAGGCCACAATTTAATGCGGCCTGCCCGAAAATCCATGGATATAGATTTATTATACGCTCATCTTCTTTAATACCAGCCTCATTCTCTCGTATCCATCCTTCAAGTCCTCTTCGGATACATTGAGTATGGGTCTGAATCGTATGCTGTGCGTTCCCGATGGCAGCACCAGCATCTTTTCATCGTAACAAAGTTTCTGGAACTTATCCCTCAATGCCGGCTCGGGGAAACTGAATGCCGCCATCAAGCCTTTGTATCTGACATTGCTTATCAATTCCGGGAATTCTTTTTCCAGAGCATGCATATGCCCGTGCAGAACCGGAGCTATCTTATTTACATAATCAAGGATTTTATCTTCCTTCATTATCTCCAATATCCTTGTGGAGCGGACCATGTCACAGAGATTTCCTCCCCAGGTGGAATTTATGCGGCTGCTTTCCACAAAACAGTTGTTTTCCACTTCATCCACCCGGCTGCCTGCCATGATGCCGCAGATCTGAGCCTTTTTGCCGAAGGCGAATATATCGGGTTTGACACCATGATGCTGCCAGGCCCACATCTTGCCGGTGAGGCCCATGCCGCACTGGACTTCATCAAAAATCAACATTATATCATATTCGTCGCATATGTTTCTCAACTGCTGGAAGAATTCCGTCCTGAAATGATTGTCCCCGCCCTCACCCTGGATGGTCTCAATGATCAAGGCGCAGATGTCATCGGCTCCATCTTTTACAGCAGCCATTATCTGGGCCAGCGCTTCTTTTTCGGCTTTTTCCACCTCTTCAAGATGCTCTTCCAGAGGCCATACGATCTTGGGGTTCGAAATCCTGGGCCAATCCGGGAACTTGGTAAAATACTTATATTTTCTCGGGTCTGCAGTGTTGGTAAGGGAAAGGGTGTACCCGCTGCGTCCGTGGAAAGACTCCTTGAAATGGATCACCCTCGTGCCCTTTTCAGCGCTTTCTGCATATCCCTTGGCGATGTTCTTCCGGACCTTCCAGTCCATGGCCACCTTGAGCGCATTCTCCACCGCCAGGGTGCCATAGTCTATCAAAAACAAATGATTAAAACCTTCAGGAGCCGCCACTTCCATAAAGGTCTTCACAAAGTCTGCCATCTCAACGGTGTAGATATCCGAGTTGGCTACCTTGTTTACTGCAGCTCTAAATACCCTCTCTTTAAATTCATCGTTGGCGAGTTTGGGATGATTTATGCCCAGCGGACATGATGCGAAAAATGTATAGAAATCCAGCCAATCGGTATTATCCCGGGCATCAATGATATGGCTTCCGTAGGATTTTTCCAGGTCCACAACTATCGGGAAGCCGTCCACCAGCATACATTTTTCCAGTGATGAAAGGACCTCCTGGGGTTTGATCATGAACATTACCTCCTTTTTAAAATTATAGTTCATAATTTATGTAGAATTTTTCTTTTCCGTAGGCTATATCCAAATAACGCCTACTTTGAGTGAGATTTTCTACAATTATTAACATTTGTATATATTTCTTCTGCATTTTTTGTGCCATCAATGGCTTCAGCAATTTCGTGTCCGAATGATTATTAATTGAAAATATATACACACAGGGGAATACCGTGTAAGCCTGTGTTATCCAGTGGTTTCAATGGTTTTCGGCTTTTGTTGACAATAATAATACGCCCCATGCAATTAATAAATATACAAATAATTAATGGGACTGCGCTCAGAGAAATAGGACGTCAAGGGGGTTACTGCCGGATATTCAGCATATGAATGCGATTCGGTACGTCCGGTTCATCCCCGTCTTGCAGTTTTTGGCAGAATTCAGCGGGATGCAGGTGCCCAAAATCCGGCCATCGGGGTTTACACAGCCGTCCACAAAAACGCAAAAACAGGGGCGAATTTCACAATTACACATTTTACCGGTTGAACATAAAGTGTAGTAGGCCGCATTGGGTAAGTACCTAAGGGTCGTAATTTGCTCGCCTTATACCAGCGCAGTGCTGTTGGGAAATAACTTTATCTGAAAGGAGCTAATTAACTGTGAGAGCCAAGGTTATACAGAAGATAATAGATGCTATAGGAGGCAGGACCTATTTAGAGATAGGAGTGCAGTACGGAAACACCTTTGAACGGATACGGTGCCAAAGGAAATTCGGGGTTGACCCGATGCCTCCTGCGGAAAAGGTCAGAAAAATCCTGAACAGCAGAACAAAATATTTCCGGATGACCAGCGACGAATTCTTTGCGCATCATGCCCACATATTTAAAGACGATAAAATTGATGTCGCTTTTATCGACGGATGCCATAGTTACGAACAATCATTGAGGGATGTCAATAATTGTCTCAAGCATCTGGACAAAAAAGGCATTATTGTTATGCATGACTGCAACCCCCCTGATGAAAGGCGTTCAACAAAATCCTACTGCGGGGAGGTCTGGAAGACAATATTGCACCTTCGTACAACAAGGAATGACCTCAGGATATTTGTTCTGGACTGTGACTTTGGTCTGGGAATAGTAACCGGAGGGAGACAGGAACACCCGCTGAGTATTCCTGTTGAAAAGATTAAACAAATGTCCTATAAGGACTTGAACGACAGCAGGTGGTCATTATTAAATCTCAAACCCTGTTCGTATCTGGACGGTTTTCTACCGAGGAGACTGTAAGATGACGCTTCTCCTGAAACGGTTTTTGCAGTGTCCGTCAGGAAACCATATGTCCGTGTTAACCTCCGGGACCGGATGAAAAAAGCTGGGAACGGGGGTTTTCCTGTTATTGGATGCAGAAAAAGAAAACTTTTGTCCGGCGTTCTGGGTATATATAAGAGAAAGGATATAATGACAGGCGCAAAAGGAAAGGAGGGCATGGATGGACAGGTATCTGATTGAGGAGATTATAGTTTCAAGTGACGGGCATTTACTTAAACTACAACAAAGGATTGATAACCCGAAAGGTAAAGAAATTCAGAAAAAGATAATTAATTCAAAAGGTCAAACAATTAAGATAATAAATCCAAAAGACTTTTTAGCAGAGTTAACAACTAGGCAGTTTGAAAATAAGTTTGGAATTGGTAAAGTGTCTAGGCAGAAATAGTTGTTTCACGCCTAGTTTTTTATTTTTGTCTAAATTCTCTCACCAATCTCCACCTTACTTATATCCTGTAGTCGAACGGGAAACCAGCTGCGTTTGTGAATATCATTTTCAGAACAGAAAGGCCTGGGGGATTCCCAGGGCCATATTTTTGGTCTAACTCTATGCTTTTGTGCAGGAAGCTCATGAGCGGGTACCACTGGTCGCCGATGACGCATATGATTACTGGTGAGGTACACCAGGTGTCAACGGTAGCTTCCTTTATATTGCAGGTATATTCATAGAGCTGTGGAATTCGGGTTGGACACGATATTTTTTAAAACAGTTCAGGGGCCTCCAGGAAGCCGTAAAAAGCGCCGGTGTTTCATATATACTTCTGGCCGGTGCAGAGAATGAAAATTTGACGGCATTGGCTGAGGAGATCCAGCGGTTTACCGCGGAAGAGGGATTGCACCTGAAACCATTCACAGTCTGAATATAATCAACTATGGTAACCAGTATGCCAAATTTGTGAGCAAGCTGCCAAAACCGCTTAACTGAAATTATCAGGGTTTGAATAGTTGAAGGGCATAATGCAGGGGGTTTTAAAAATAGAGAAAACTCTTAACAACCTGAATATCAAACAAAAATGGTTTCAGGTCATAAACCCTGAAACCATTGATATATCTGGCTGGTGCCGGGAACCGGAATCGAACCGGTACGGACCTCACGGTCCGCAGGATTTTAAGTCCTGTGCGTCTGCCTGTTCCGCCACCCCGGCAAAATAAAAAATGGAGGCGCCACCCAGATTCGAACTGGCAAAGGTCGTCGTTATACTGCTTTTATTAATTTCCCTTGCAAACCTTATATAGTCCCAGTTCATGATATATTTTTGAAGGAAAAGGTACCCTCCGTTAAAGGAACTGCTGCTCATCTTTTTGATAAGTTTAGAGGAGAATATTTAACTGAGTACTTCCTCGTTTCTCTTCTTTTTCTTTTGTTTAGTTCCTCAATGTATTTTTTTGCCCCCACATTCAGCAGGGTCCTTGGCCGTTTAATTTCTTTTTAAGTTCATCATAGGTTTCCAAGTTTTCAGCAATTTTTGTATGCTCTTTTCCGTTAGTATATATTGTTTTTATAACATAAGAGTGGAAGCAGCATTTTAGACCCTAGATGTTGTAATCCTCATAACAAGCATCCCTCCTAATCCCTTATAAATTATAACACATAACGCAAAACTACGCAATAGAAAACACAAAATTATTAAAACAATAAAAAAGCCACTTATTTCTAAGGCTTTTAAAATTGTATTTTATTCAGCTGTATCCAAGACCACGTTCCTCAGCAGCAGCTTTCTCATAGGATTCACTTGGTAGTCACGTAGGGATTGTTTCTGTTTTAGCAAAAGGAAATGATTGCTTGAACAATCAAAAACCCAACTCTCCCTTCTGGCATCATCAGTTCGTCAAAATAAAATTTATAAAAGTATATTGGAATTAAGGATAAAATCTATGGTATAATAAAAGTATAATAAAACTTTAAAAGATTGATACTAGTATTTCTCTAAAACAATGCTCAGTAATTTTTTGACTTAAAATTGCACTTGGCTGTTGCTTATGCTAAAGTATTTGTCCTTCAATCTAAATTAGTCATATGGAGCTTAAAGCTCCAGTTGGGAGAGCACCTGCCTTAAGCAGAAGTCACTGGATTTTCAGGCCAGTTGTGCCACCATATTAGTAGTTCAGCTTGGTTACAGAATGCCAGCCTGTCATGGCGCTGGAGGTCGAGGTTCAGGCCCTTCCAGGTCGCCATACAAGAGGTGCGATGTGTAGGTTTGATGTAGATTCCAGTAATGCTTAATGGCAGTACTAAAATCTCACTTCTCGCTTCCCACATCACTTCCCAAATGCCCAGGTAAGCTCAGATGGGTAGAGCCAGAGGACTGAAAATCCTCGTGTCCCAGTGGTTCGGTCCCGCCCTGGAATACATAAATATAATATATGCGGGGAGTGGCTCAGTGGTGGGGCGTCCCTTGCTTGCCAAGGCAGATATCGCGGGGTTTCAGATCCGTCTTCGCTCAAACCAGCAGCCGCCATAGCCAAAGTGGTAAGACGAGGACTGCAAATCGCTGGTATTCCCCAGTTCGGATCCTGGTGGCGCCTCAAATTTTTTATTTTTGCCGGGGTGGCCCACGGAACAGGCAGACCTGGGACCCAAAATCCTGCGGACCGTGAAGTCGTACCAAATTCAGTCCGGTTCCCAGCACCAGCCAGATATATCAATGGTTTCGGGTTTATGACCTGAAACCATTTTTTGTTGATATTCAGGTTATTTAAAGAGTTTTCTCTATTTTAGGCCCCACCATTATGCCCGCTCAGCTATTCAGGCCTGATAATTTCCAGTTAAAGCGGTTTTGGCAGCTTGCTCACAAATTTGGCATGCTAGTTTACCGTAGTTGATTATATTCGGACTGCAAGATAGTTTCAGGTGCAATCCACTCTTCGCGGTAAACCCGCTGGATCCTCCAATGAAAATGCCGTCAAATTTTCATTCTCTGCACCGGCCAGAGTATATATAGAACACCGGCTTTTACGGCCTGGAGGCCCTGAACTGTTTTTTAAAAATATCAGTATTCAGCCCAGATTCCACGAAGCTCTATGGATATACCTGCGTATAAAGGCTGCCGTTGTGCACCGTTGTACCTCACCGGTAATCATATGTAAATCATCGGCGATGATGGTACGCTCGCAGGCTTCCCTGCACAAAGGCATAGAGTTAGACCAAAATATGGCCCATATGGGATCCCCAGGCCTTTCTATTTCTGAAAATGGTATTCCGACGCAGCTGGTTTCCCGTTCGACTACAGGATCACTAGAGTAAAGGTGGAGATTGGTGAGAGGGAATTTAGACAAAATAAAAAACTAGGCGGTAAACAATATTTCTGCCCTGAACCGCTTTTTATGAATTCAGAGCTTATTTTCAAGCTACTGCCTAGTTGGTAACTCTGCTAAAGTCTTTGGATTTATTATCTTGATTGTTTGACCTTTTTGAATTAATTATCTTTTTTCTAGATTTCTTCCACCTTTCCAGGTTAACATCGATCATTTGTAGTTTAAAGTAAATGCCGTCGCCAGAGCTATGAAATCTCCTCAATCAGATACCTATCCATCCATGCCCTCCTTTCCTTTTTGCCTGTCATTATATCCTTTTTCTCTTATATATACCCGGAACGCCGGACAAAGGATTTCTTTTCTGCATCCAATAACAGGAAGAGCCCCGTTCAGCTTTTTCATCCGGTCCCGGAGGTTAACACGGACATATAGTTTCTGGTGGACATACTAAAAAACCACCGTTTCAGGAGAAGCGTCATCTTACCAGTCTCCTCAGTAGAAACCGTCAGATGAACCAGAGGTTTGAAGTTTGCGTGACCACCTGGCATCGTTCAAAGTCATATGGGACATTTTGTTTAATCTTTTCAACAGGAATGCTCAGCCAGATTTCCTGTCTCCTCCAGTTACTGTTATTCAAAAATTTTTAAAGAAACGAAAAAATAAAAAACATTACGCACTTTTTATACCAACGTGAAATCCTGTAAAACCTCTTATATCGAGGCCTTGCAGGATTTTTACTTTCATCAAGTGTCAAACAAGGGAATATACTTTTATAAATTTATTTGACGAACTGATGATGTCAGAAGGGAGAGCGTTTTTGATTGTCTAAGCAATCATTTTTGCTAAAACAGAAACAATCCCTACGACTACTATGAATCCTATGAGAAAGCTGAGGAACGTTTTGCCGTCTACTTCGTCTTTGCTCATGATCAGACCTCCTTAAATATTTCTATTTAATTCTGCATCCTTTCAGAGAAAAACTGATAGGCGTTTGTTAATTCTATTATATATTATTTTCAGAAAAAATAGAAACCTCTCAGTAGTGAGAGGCAAAAAATATGTTAAAGGGGTCTATAATGAGTAAGTATATAAAGGGTTAAAGAATGAGAAAGCGAACTTTCTTCGATAATATTGTAACAATTTCTACACAATAATGCAAGTAAAATTTCAAACAATTTTTTTTATGCAAGTTAACAACCAAAAGAACGGTGGCTTTAACAGCCACCGTTATAAGAGGATAGTATATGGTTTTGATTTTGCAGTATAATTGTATGTATACTATTGATTTTTTGTGATGAAACTAGAGAGTATTGTGAGACGGTCTGGTAAGCTTGAAGACGTGTCAATAGGCAGTATTTGTTGTGCCGTTCTATATTTTTGCACTTGAAACGCCAGAGTCTTTAATGTATAATATAAAATTGAACGGCAAACATAGGGGTATAGCTCAATTGGTAGAGTAGCGGTCTCCAAAACCGTTGGTTGCGGGTTCAAGTCCTGCTGCCCCTGCCACATATATAGAGGCTTTCGGGCCTCTTATTCTTTATACCTCTTTCCTGATTGCCCGTGCCTACCGCCTCTTTCCGCACCGTGGACATCTGACATACAAAGAGCCCATAGCTCTTTGGTTTTTTTTTATAATTTTAACAACAAAATGGAAGGGATTAGAAAAATAATGTCAAAATATACATAATGATAACTGAATTTAGGGCTGTCTGCCGAAGTCAGGAAATAAACCCGGCAGGGGCTAAAAAACATAAAAAAATGTAATATTAATAGCAGCATGGTGTAACCATAATATGTAGCAGAAACACAGCCGGCAAGGGGGTAAGGTGCTTGGATGAGCTAAGGGATAAAATAAATATGCTGAAGAGGCAAATCACTCTTGAAATCAATAAAGACATCGAGAACCTTAACAGGAAAAGGCTGCTGACTTTGAGCAAGGAGCTTGATGAGCTTATCAACCAATACTTCGCTGCTACAAAGAAGGGACAGGGCAAGGGTGACGAGTGAACCTCTTTTGTATAGAATAGTCTTAGAATATTAACCATATAAAGGTTAGTGCTTTTTGGGTACTCTAGATTGTGTCCATCGCATCCGTATGCATGGGCAATTTTTGTTATCGGTATTGTGGCAAATATTATGCGCATGGGAGCTGGAGGGGATGAGCAGTATGTGTGAAATTGGCATGGGGTATATCCCGGAGGAAAAGGTAAGGGCTGTCATTGTTGACGGCAGAATACCCGACGAGATTGAAAGGAACCTTATATCGGATGGAATAAATGTAATAAAGACTGTCAGGCATCCCAGGCTGTACGATGCAATATCCTACCATCCGGACGCGGTCGTCTGTCCTCTGGGAGGCGGCAAGCTGGTGGTTGAACCACTAATGTTCGGGTATCTCCGGGATGCTTTGAGGGAATACAGGGTAACGGTAATAAAGGGGGAGACCGAATTGTCAAGCAACTATCCAGGCAGCACCGCATATAATATAGCAGCGATTGGTGAGAAGGTGATATTGAACCCGACCTGCGCAGACCCTGTCGCTCTAAGAGAGTTTGAATACGCCAACCTGCTGCTGGTAAAGGTAAAGCAAGGTTATACCAAGTGTTCCACGGCAATAATAGCTTCCAATACCATAATCACTTCTGATAAGGGCATCGCCAAGGCAGCATCAGAATCCGGCGTTGAAGTATTGACTGTCCGTTCGGAAGGTGTGCAGCTTAAGGGATTTGAATACGGACTGATCGGCGGATGCTGCGGTAGAATCAGTAAAGACTGTATAGTATTTGCCGGGGACCCGGGCACTCACCCGGATTGGCAGCAAATTCATAATTTTTTGAAAGAACACCGGATAAAACCAAAACGTTTGTATGATGGACCACTGATTGATATAGGCTCAATAATTCCTGTTGTGGAAATTTTTTAATATGTAATTAATGTATCTGATTTCTTGCAGTATATCGGATTTTTAGTATACGCATAATATTTACTGAAGGGAGTGAAAATTAGTGGACCTAATTTCCATTGGAATTAATGATAATACAGAAACTATACAGGAACGTTTACAAGCTGAGCTGAGTATACTTAGCAAGCAGGGCATTGATGTGCGTTTGAACGAGAGAAATCAGGGGAATTTGCGTTTCTTCGATTGCAGTATATCCAGCGCCTCCACGGGCAAATTTTCCTTTAACGATATAATCTATATTTCTAAGCACTATATAGCAAATGCTATATCCGACATAATTATAGAAGAGATGGAAAAGAACATTCTGAAAAAATGCATAGATTTAAACTATTACTATTTTAACGATGAGGAAAGAGTCAGAATACTGGATTTTGCATGCAAGACCCTAGGGTCAAGAGGCAGCGACAGCGATGAAAACGGTGTCTACAAGCTTAGCAGGAAGGCAAGGATACTTCAAAGAGTACTCGACTACCTTGACTTTAACACAAATATAATAATCGACGGCTTCATAAGATTTCGGATGAAGGAATATGTTACAGAGCTGGAGGAAGCTGTTGATAAAGCGGTGGAAGAATACCTCATGGAGAGGGAATACAATGAGTTTATCAAGCTTTTGAGATACTTTGTCGAGATACAGGAACCAAAGGTTAGTACCGTAAATATCTTGAAGAACAAGGACGGAAGCTACACACTTATTGATGAAGAGGGAAGAACAATAAGCAACGAGCTTCTGGATGACCTGGCAGGCGAAGTACTGGAAAACAATATCAACTATGATGATTTGCTGGTTAGCTCGCTGATTACCATTGCGCCTACCAAGATAGTTTTTCACAGCAATCAGATCTCGGAAAACTCAGAGGTACTGGATACCGTCCGGAAGGTCTTTTATCAAAAGGTGATTATGTGCCATGGGTGCGAAATGTGCCGCCTCAAAAAACCGATTGAAAAGGAATAAAACATCCGAAAGCACCTAGACGGTGCTTTTATTTTTTTGAGCTAATGTGATATACTCAATCAGGTAACATATAATCACCGGGAGGAAGCGCTATGTTAGTGTCAACGGCGATAATGGCGGTTGTGGGGGCAGGTATAGGGTGGTTCACGAACAGGATTGCCATAAGAATGCTTTTCAGGCCTCAAAACCCTGTAAGGATACCGCTGCTGAACGTATCCATACAGGGTCTGATACCGAGGAGGCGCCAGGAGATTGCAAGCAATATCGGTGAGATTGTGGAGAAGGAACTGGTCTCTATAGAGGAGATAGTGGTAAACCTGGCAGCAGAGAAAAACCGTGGAGATATTATCGGAACGATTAAGAAAAAGGTAGGGGAAATAATAAAGGGCAAGATACCGGGTATAATACCCATGTCGATCAAGGAACTGGTCGTGGAATACGTGAACGATATTATAGACCAGCAGGCAGACACTGTAATAAACGAGCTTGTGGAGAACGTTATTCACAAGGCGACAGGAGAAATGAACCTAAGGGGCATGGTTGAGAGCAGGATCAACCAGTTCGACCTCGCGAAGCTGGAGGGAATAATACTGTCTGTGGCCAGCCGTGAACTGAAGCATATAGAGTATCTGGGTGCGGTTATCGGTTTCTTTATAGGGATAGCCCAGGCGATCGTGATATATATTGTTTCATGAGTGAATACAAGGTTGACAATTAGGGAAAATAGAATTATAATAACAAAAAATAGGATAAAAGCTGTGAAGGGAAGAGTAGATGGGAGAGGACCTTAAGAGAGAGGATGCCGCCGGCTGCAAGCATTCTCAGGCCGTACCATTGAAGACCACCCCGGAGCTGTTTGCGAAACAAGCAAAAACGGTGGCGCCGTTACAGCCGTAATGAGTGGACTTGCGTCCATTAGGGTGGAACCACGGGAATAACCTCTCGTCCTTAGCTTTTGCATGGGGCGGGAGGATTTTTATTTGCAAAACAAAAACGGAGGGGATGGAAGTGGAAAAAATCAAAGTATTTCTAAAGGATGGTTCATATAAAGAGTATGACAGGGGCACTACCGTTAAAGAGGTAGCAGAAAGCATCGGGAAAAATCTGGCTAAGGCGGCAATAATCGCGAGTGTCAACGGCAGACTGGTAGAATTGGATTTTATCCTGAACGAGGACAGCGAGCTCAGCATACTCACCTTTAGCGATGAAGACGGTAAGGATGCGTTCAGGCATACCTCCTCGCACGTATTGGCCCAGGCGGTCAAGAGGCTGTTTCCGCAGGCGAAGCTTGCGATAGGACCCGCCATACAGGATGGGTACTACTATGATTTCGATGTGGATCGGGCTTTTACCCCCGAGGACCTGGAAGCGATTGAGAAGGAGATGCAGAAAGTTGTCGATGAAGACTATTCCCTGGTAAGGGAAGAATGGGACAGAGATAAGGCAATCGGGTACTTCAGAGACAAAGGAGAGATTTACAAGGTCCAGTTGATTGAGGATCTGCCGGAGGACGCATTGATCTCCGTGTATAAGCAGGGAGAGTTCATCGATCTGTGCGCCGGGCCCCATGCACCATCAACAGGAAGGATAAAGGCCTTCAAACTGCTCAGCGTGGCAGGCGCTTACTGGCGGGGGGATGAAAAGAATAAAATGCTCCAGAGGATATACGGTACCTCCTTTGAAAAGAGCAAGGACCTTGAGGACTATCTAAATCTCCTGGAGGAAGCCAAGAAAAGGGACCACAGGAAAATAGGCAAGGAGCTTGACCTGTTCAGTATCCAGGAGGAAGGGCCCGGATTCCCGTTCTTCCATCCGAAGGGAATGATCATAAGGAATATCCTGGAAGACCTGTGGAGGAAAGAACATGTAAAGAGGGGCTACCAGGAGGTAAAAACTCCTATAATACTGAATGAGGACCTGTGGCACCGGTCCGGCCATTGGGACCACTATAAAGAGAACATGTACTTCACCGAAATCGACGGAGGCGGATACGCAGTCAAACCGATGAATTGTCCGGGGGGCATGCTGCTCTTTAGGAGAAGGCTGCACAGCTACAGGGACCTTCCCCAAAGGGTGGCGGAGCTGGGTCTTGTTCACAGGCACGAACTCTCGGGCGCTCTCCACGGCTTAATGAGAGTCAGGTGCTTTACGCAGGATGACGCCCATATTTATATGCTTCCTTCACAGATCAAGGATGAAATAATCGGGGTCATTGAACTGACCGATTATATATACAGCATATTCGGGTTCGAATACCACGTCGAGCTTTCAACCAAACCGGAGAATGCCATGGGTTCCGATGAGGACTGGGAAAGAGCCACCAAAGGGTTGAGGGACGCCCTTGAGGCAAAGGGCATGGATTATAAGCTGAACGAAGGGGACGGCGCGTTTTACGGGCCAAAGATCGATTTTCACCTTAAAGACTGCATAGGGCGTACCTGGCAGTGCGGTACAATACAGCTTGACTTCCAGATGCCGGAAAGGTTTGACCTTGTATATGTAGGCCCGGATGGGGAGAAGCACAGGCCTGTAATGATTCACAGGACTATCTTCGGCAGCATTGAAAGGTTCATCGCAATACTGACCGAGCACTATGCCGGCGCGTTTCCGGCGTGGCTGGCCCCGGTGCAGGTTAAGGTCCTGCCGATCACCGATAAACACAACGGTTATGCGGAAGGTATCAGGGAAAGGCTGACAGAGCTGGGATTCAGGGTAGAGGCCGACCTGAGAAACGAGAAGGTTGGATACAAGATAAGGGAAGCACAGATGGAGAAAATACCCTTTATGCTGGTTGTCGGCGATAAGGAAATGGAGAGCGATACAGTGTCGGTAAGGTCCCGGGGAAAAGGGGATACCGGTGCAAGCAGCCTGGAGGAGTTTGCCGGAAT
This sequence comes from Bacillota bacterium, assembly GCA_013540605.1. GTDB lineage: Bacteria > Bacillota > Clostridia > Ch29 > Ch29 > Ch29. Next base: position 20,781 of record JABVCK010000004.1, on the reverse strand, counting down.
GCTCAAAAATATTGTAGAAAATAAGGAATGACGCAAATAATCCCCCGGAAAAAAGATCCGGGGGATTATTTGCGTTAATTCAAGCACAAATTGACAAAAATTATAATAAAGACTAAAATATTTATGGAACAGGGAAACGGAACGAAAACTAACACTTGTTAAGATATAAATCCCTAAGGAGGTATGGCATTGCTAGGACCAAAGATAAGGGAGACACGGCAAGCAAAGGGCATGACGTTGAACGACCTATCGGAAAAAACTCAGCTGACGGCTAGCTACCTGTCACAATTGGAGAGGAACATAATCGAACCCTCGCTCTCATCCTTAAGAAAAATATCACTGGCATTGGAAGTACCAATATATACCTTTTTATCTAACGGCAGCAATAAGGATCATGTATTAATACAGGCGGACAGGCGTAAAATGCTTGATTTGCCTAACAGCAGCATTACCTATGAATTCCTGACGCCAATGGCATCGGACAAAGAAGCTCAGCCGAAGATGGAGATAATCTATTACCAATTGGAGCCCAAAAGCTGGAGCAGCGAAGACTATATAGTCCATGCAGCCGACGAATGCATTTTTATTCTGCAGGGCATGATTGAACTGTATCTGGGAGAGGAGAAGTACACGGTAAAGCAAGGGGACAGCATCTACATAAGGGAAAACATACCCCACAGGTTTTACAACCCGCTTGAAGACCAAAAAGTAATTGGGATAAGTACAATATGCCCGCCAATATATTAGAGCAGCGCTTCCATCCGGAAGCGCTCTATATTTTAGGGCCAGTGACCAGTACAGCTTAGGGCTTGAAATATTCCATAGCAGTATACAGTGAAATATGTGAGAGATAAAGATAGCATCTTTTGACATAAGGGATTGAACGTAGTAATATAAGTATATAATAAGGTAATAATAATCATAAAATACTACAACGCTGGAGGGTTGTGTTATGAAGATAAAACCATCTGCGGCAATTCGTAAAAACTATAATGAAATATCAACGCTTTGTAAAGAAACAGGAGAACCGGTCTATCTGACTAAGAATGGCGAGGGTGATTTGGTCGTTATGGATATTGAGGCATTTAGACGGCGCGAAAGCATGCTGCGTCTAAGAGAGGCACTCGTTGCAGTTGAAGAGGACAGACTGGCGGGCAAAAAAGGCTTTTCTATTGATGAGTTGGATGGGCTTATGCAGAAAACTATCAGAGAGGTCGCCGATGGGAAACGCAAATAAGCTGTATCGGGTTATTGTTTCTGATAGCGCCACGGATATGCTCATGCAGCATATGCGTTTCACGGCGCAGGTAAGCCTTCAAGCCGCTGATAAACTTCGGACGGAAATAATAGAAGCAGTAAAATCTTTAGAGAGCTTCCCGGAACGGAATTCATGGCTTTCAGATCCGGTATTGCCTGCGAATAAATACCGCAAGATGATAATAAGCAAGCGCTATTTGCTTATTTATCAGATAAAAGATGAGACAGTGTTTGCAGAATATATTTTGGATTGCCGTCAGGATTATAAGTGGTTGTTGTAATAAGGGTTTTCGGGGGTGAGGGGTATGAAAGACATAATTTCACGATATATAAAACATGATGCAAAGGGTGAGTTTTGCCTGTCCGGGGAAACCCAGGTGATTAAGGATGGGTTTGAACTGATGTCCGGCGCAGTTATGAACGCTGATGGATATATATTCTTGCTTGATGGGGAGAGAAGGGTTGTTAGCGGCTATGATGCTGCGGAAGGCATATTGATGGAGAATATTGCCGGAGCGGCATTGGACTTGCACCCCGACGATTCGAAGGCTCAGCAAACGATCGAGCTTTACGGTGAAGACGGCCAAGCAGCCGAAACCAGGCTGTATTTCTACAAACCCGGTAAATCCGATGGGCTGGATAAAGAGTACTATCTGGGTACTGTTTTGCTTAAGGATTGCAGTGAGAGCTTTGCTTTCGATACACTGGCTAGGATATTCGGTGGTATGATAAAGTATTGGGAAAATACAAGGAAGTACGGAGATGAATACAATTTTTTGCTGAGGTGCCTTGATGCGGTCGATGAGGGCATATCGGTGGTGGATGAAGCGGGCCGGCTTGTTTTCGTTAATAATTCGTGCTGCAGGATAATTGATATCCCCAGGGAAGAATTGATAGGCAAAAGGATAGACATCCTTTCCAGGACAAAGCCTCTTTTAACGGAGGTCCTTAAAGGCGGGAAAAGCATAATTGATGTCGAGTATTTTTTAAATGTCCGGAACAAAATGGTGCACCTTATCAACTCAGGATATCCGGTGTTTGATGAAAATGGCGGTATTAAAGGGGCCATAGATATTTTTAGGGGGATAGAGCGGTCCACAAAACTGGCAAGCACCATAGCCGGCTACCAGGCATCCTTTAAGTTCTCTGATATTGTTGGGCAAAGCAGCATAATTAAGGAAAAAATCAGGCTGGCAAAGATATTTGCCGCCAGCAGCGAGAATATTCTGATTCAAGGCGAAAGCGGGACAGGAAAAGAGCTGTTTGCTCAGTCCATCCATAATCACAGCCATAGAAGATCGGAGCCCTTTATCGCAATAAACTGTGCCAATTTTCCGAACGAGCTTATCGACAGCGAACTGTTCGGCTACGAGGAAGGAGCATTTACAGGGGCCCAAAAGGGAGGCCGACAGGGCAAATTTGAGCTGGCAAACGGAGGAACAATTTTTCTGGATGAAATAGGTGAGATGCAGCTGCACCTTCAGGCGAAGCTGTTAAGGGTGGTAGAGACCAAGTCCATTACCAGGATAGGTGGGAACAGGCCCATCAATGTGGATGTACGGATAATCGCAGCAACAAACAGGGACCTTGAGGATATGGTGAACAGCGGCAAGTTCAGAAAGGACCTGTACTACAGGCTTCGAGTCCATTATATTGGTATACCGTCTTTGAAGGAAAGAAAGGAAGACATACTGGTTCTGGCCGAACATTTCGTAAAAAAACTGAACAGGAAGATGCAGAAAAATGTAAAAGGTATAGAAGCCGAAGCAAAGGAAATCCTTATAAACCATGATTGGCCGGGAAACCTAAGGGAACTGGAGAATACCATCGCAAGCGCCCTGTTTATTTGCGAAGGAGACTATATTACGAAGCAGCACTTGAAGATGGAGAGTATGGTTGGGATGGACGACAGCGCAATAATGAATAAGAGCCTGCTGAAGAGAGTCAACAGACAGATGGTGCTTGATGCGCTAAAGCACACCCGGGGCAATAAGAAGAAAGCGGCGGAACTGCTTGGGGTCTCACGGCCTACAATATACCGCATATTGAAAGGGTAAATGTAACGGTATTTTACATGTAATAATGTTTTACAACTGGTTAAGAAGCGGGAAATAATGGTGAAAAGCCGGCAGGCGGTGTAAAAATAGTTTACACCGCCTGCCTTTGGTTTATCGATGCAGGCATTTACTAATGCCGGAAACTCTGGCTTTATAGGATCTGGACAACTTGGCGCAAAAGTTGCATGTAGTATATATTAATTAAATTTAATGATAATTAAACTGGAGGATTTGTTGATGAATTTGCGCGTTAGAGGACATCTCAACAAGTTTATAAGGATGAGTTACGTGAATGATAGTGATAGCCCATCGATATCCGCAGCAGATGAACAGGGGTGGGTGGACTGCGCCCTTGGCACCAACCCGTTCGGTTACCCTGATACGGTAAAGCAGATGTATCACCTGTTCAATATCGAAGATATAAACAAATACCCGGATTTTCCCTATGAACGCCTTAAGAGAGAACTCGTATCATATTGGAGAGACGTGGCTGAACTGGATACATCGAACATAAGACTGGGCAGCGGCTCCATGGGAGTAATAGAGAAGATCAACAAGATATTCATAGAGAACAACGCAAGGGTCCTGGGCTACTGTCCGCAGTTTACCGACTTCATGGTTGACGTAGAATGCGCCGGGGGAAGCTATGAATATGTTCTCCTTGATCCGCAGGATAATTACAGATTTGATAAAGATAAGCTGAAATCCGCTCTAAACGGGGAGCATAGACTTGTTTATATTGACAATCCCAACAATCCTACCGGCCAGGTTATACCCGTCGCAGATCTGGAGGATATAGTAGAAAGCGCAGGGCGGATGGGAATATGTGTAATAGTTGATGAGGCTTACGGGGATTTTATGGAAAGGAAAAACTCCGCAATTTCACTTGTGAGCAGGCATGATAATCTTGTGGTCGTAAGGTCATTTTCAAAGGGTTTCGGCTTGGCGGGCATAAGGGTGGGATACCTGGTAACGGGCAGAACAATCTCCGGGTATTATTCGAAAGTAGATGCTCCGTTTTCAGTAAATACTTTCGGGCAGTGGGCGGCAATCCAGGCCCTTAAGGACCGCGGTTTTATCGATAGGTGCACACAGAAGATACAGGCCGTTAAAAAATCGATAGTGTCGGCATGCCGGAAGCTGACAGTGCTCGAAACGGATCTGAAAATACCTATTATGACTCTCAAACACCCGGACCCCCATTTTGACCTATGCGGGGGATTTAGGGAAAATGGCATCCTGACCGAGTCGGGAGGGGATTTTGTGGGGCTCGGAAAAAACTTTGTCCGTCTTAGAGTCCCCTGTGAGCCGGATAGGGTTATCGATGCAGTATTGAAAATAGAAAGCCAGGCATAAAGCGGATAATGGATTTATAAAAAACGTCGAAAAAATTCATTGACATATAAATTAAACAATACTATAATACTTAATAATATATTAATTAAACAATAATAAATATATTAATGCACAATGAAGAATTGTACTATGTTACAATTCTTTTTTATTTATAAGGAAAGGGGACACACCGCTGCCAGTGGTTAGCGACCAGTTATCAGTGGCTAGCACCTGTGATCTGTGATCTATTAACTATGAACTAGTCTAACTAAGGGGGTTCATTTGATGGACGTAAAAAAGAGTTTGGATCTGGTAAAAGAAGATGAAAAGGTTTTATCTCCCTCGTCGCGCATGCCGTATTTTCCCCTCGTAATCAAGAAAGGATATGGAGCAATAATCGAAGATATCGACGGCAATGAATACCTGGATTTGTTATCCAGCGCAGGGGCTTTAAATGTGGGCCATTCACACCCTAAGGTTGTTGAAGCGATTGTTGAGCAGGTAAAAAATTTCATCCATTACACCCCTGTCTATACCTATCACGAGCCGCTGGTAAAACTGGCCCAGAAGCTCACGCAGATTACCCCGGGAAACTACAGGAAAAGAGTGGCCTTTGGCCTTTCCGGCTCCGATGCAAACGATGGGATGATTAAGCTTGCAAGGTCTTACACCGGCAGGAGCAAAATAATTTCGTTGATACAGGCATATCACGGGTCAACCTATGGCGCCATATCGTTGTCGGCCTTAAGCCTTAATATGAGAAGAAAGATTGGTCCGCTACTGCCCGACATTCACCATATACCATATCCCGACTGCTACAGGTGTGCGTTCGGCCAAAAGGAAGGCGCCTGCGGCCTTGAATGTCTCAAACAGTTTGAGATTGCCTTGGAGTATTATATGCCGGCAGAAGAGGTGGCGGCGGTGATAATGGAGCCCATAGCCGGCGACGCAGGCCTTGTGGTGCCTCCCGAGCGCTATATGAAAAGGCTGTATGAGATATGTAAGGCCAATGGGATACTGTTCGTCAGCGAAGAGGTGCAGCAGGGATTTGGAAGGACCGGGAAGTGGTTTGGCATAGAGCATTTCGGTATTGAGCCCGATGCCGTGATACTGGGAAAAGCAATTGCGTCGGGTATGCCGCTGAGCGCCATCGTGGCAAGGGAAGAGATAATGCAGTCCTGGCAGGCCCCGGCACATGTGTTTACCACCGCCGGAAGCCCCAGCTCCTGCGCCGCGGCAGTTGCCACCATAGAGGTCATCAGGGATGAAAACCTGATTGAACATTCGAAAACGCTGGGAGAGTACGTTAAAGAACGTTTTATCGGGCTGAAGAACAAATACCCGCTTATCGGCGACGTGAGGGGTCTGGGTTTGTCCATAGGCGTTGACCTTGTAAAGGACAGGGATACAAGAGAAAAGGATAAGGTGGCGGCGGCAAAGATCTGTTACAGATGCTGGGAGAAAGGCGTTATACTAACCTTTTTCGCCAACAACGTGCTACGGGTCCAGCCTCCTCTTGTGATAACAAAGGAAGAGATGGACAGGGCAATAGATATAATCGACGGAGCCATAAAGGACTACCTGGCCGGGGATATCCCGGACGAAGTGCTCCAGATAGCAAAGGGGTGGTGATATAGAGGATAAAGACTGTCTGATATATGCAATCCTAAAGTTTGGGCCTATTAATTACATTGAAAAGGAGTGAGCAGATGTGAGTTTTATGCAATCCAATGTCTTCAGAAAGTATTTTATACCCGGAATCATACTGCAATCTGTTGTTATTGCCGGAGGATACGGTACCGGCCGTGAACTGGTGGAATTTTTCCTAAACTACGGGACATTGGGCGGACTGTTGGGAACGGTGGTGTCAATGCTGGTATGGGCTGCCGTATGTGCGGCCACCTTTGAGTTTGCCAGGGTCTTCAAGGTATATGACTACAGATCCCTCTTCCAGAAGCTGCTGGGCAAAGGTTGGATATTGTTTGAGATTTGCTACCTGGTTCTTATGGCAATAGTATTGGGCGTTATAGCGGCTGCCGCAGGGAGCATCCTGAACGAGATATTCGGACTCCATTTCTACTTCGGGGTTATTGGCCTGCTTGTAGGTGTAGGTCTGTTGGTATTTAACGGGTCCGAGGCCATTAAGAGATTTCTGTCCTATTGGTCGTTTGTACTATATGGCGTCTATGTGTTGTTCCTAATCGTTCTGTTTACCAAGTTTGGCAGCAACATTTCGGCCAATCTGGCGGCAGGTGAGATCAAGTCGGGCTTTGCATTAAACGGCTTCAAGTACGCATGGTACAACTTGGGCTGCGTGCCGGCCTTGCTGTTCAGCCTGACCACCCTTGAAAGCAGAAAAGAATCCATAATATCGGGCATAATGGCTGCAGTTATAACAATAGCTCCTGCCGTACTTCTGCTGCTGGGCCTGATATCCCACTATCCGGATGTTACGACGGCAACGGTCCCCACAAACTTCATACTGACCCAGATAGGGTCTAAGGCCTTGCTTATGATATTCCAGATAACACTGTTCGGCACCTTGATTGAAACCGGAGCAGGATTTATAAATGCCGTTGTCGGACGAATTGAATCGGTGTATAAAGAAAAAGGCAAAGAGCTGCCCAAATCGGTCAATCTGGGCACCACATTAGGATTGCTGATAATGGGCGTCATAATAGCGCAATTCGGGCTGGTCGGCCTCATAGCCAAAGGCTACGGAACCATCACGTGGGGCTTCTTCCTGTTTTACACTCTGCCTATTGTTACCATAGGATTATACAAGATCAGCAAGCATGCCGCAGGAGGCAAGACGGCCTGATCAGGGGATGCATAAGGCATACTTCGATTGAAATGCAGACCGCTGGATTCCTCGGTTTTGGAAGCGACAAGCCGGATATCTTTTCCGGCTTGTCTGCATTAGTGCGCCGCATCCGGGCTGGCCCCGGGGGAAATTAAGATGGGTATGTTGATAATTGAACTGAGAAATGTATATAATAGATATGAACCAAATATTGTTTATAGATTATTCAAATATTTTAAGGAGCTGTTAAAATGAAAAAACAGCTGCAAGGAAATTTTTTGTACTTTCATGGAATAATTTATGCTATAATAATATTGTTCAAATTTTTTGTATGCGTTATTGCAAATTTTTAATAAAAAGGAGGACATAGTATGGTAGATATTGCGGTTAAAAGGGCAGAAAAGCTGGGTACTCTGCCGGACGAAGATAAGCTGGGTTTTGGACAGTATTTTACAGACCATATGTTCGTTATGGATTATGAAACCGGTAAAGGATGGCATTCTCCGAGAATCGTCCCCTACGGCGAGTTCCCCATCTACCCGTCGGCTATGGTGCTGCACTACGGCCAGGCTACCTTCGAGGGTATGAAAGCTTACAAAACCGTTGACAACAGGATTGTTCTTTTCAGGCCAAAGGACTATTTTAAGAGGTTTAACAATTCCAATGAAAAGGTTTGTATACCGCCTGTCGATGTTGATTTTCTTCTTGAAGCGCTTAAGAAGCTCATAGAAATAGATAAGCATTGGGTTCCGGGCAAACTTGGAACATCCCTCTATATCAGGCCTTTCATCATTGCAACCGACCCGTATGTGGGAGTGAAGGTGTCAGACACATACAAGCTGTTCATAATCCTTTCGCCGGTAGGAGCTTACTACGCTGCAGGCTTTAACCCGGTAAAGATTAAGGTTGAAGACCAGTATGCCAGGGCTGTTAAGGGTGGATTGGGTGAAGCCAAGACCCCGGCCAACTATGCCGCCAGCCTTAAGGCAGGTGTTGAGGCCAAAAAAGAAGGCTTTGCACAGGTGCTGTGGTTGGATGCGGTGGAGCGGAAATACATTGAAGAGGTCGGTACCATGAATATACTCTTCAAGATCAATGATGAGATTATTACGCCTCCGCTGGGAGGTACCATCCTGTCGGGCAGGACCAGGCTGACTGTCCTCGACATCGCGGAAGAGTTGGGCCTCAAAGCGGTTGAGAGAAGAATAACCATTCAGGAAGTCTACGACGCCCATGAGAAAGGCGAACTCCAGGAAGTATTCGGAGCAGGTACCGCTGCGGTAATATCTCCTGTTGGCGAGCTTACCTGGAAGGGTAAAACGATAGTGATAAACGACAATAAGACCGGTCCCACAGCCCAGAAGCTGTTTGACACAATAACGGGGCTGCAGTACGGTACAATTGAAGACAAATACGGATGGATCGAAGAAGTTACAAAGCTGTAAAGGATTAAGACAACCGGCGAATAGCCGGTTGTCTGCTATGGGGAGGACTAATACGTATACAAGGGGGGATATAGTGTGAAAATTGTGGTGCTGGATGGATACACTTTAAGCCCTGGAGACTTAAGCTGGGAAGGATTAGAAAAAATTGGCGACCTAAAAGTTTATGACCGTACTTCCTACGACCTCAGTGGACAGGATAAGATTATTGAAAGGGCCAAAGATGCCGAGGTTCTTTTTGTAAATAAAACACCGATAACAAGGGAAGCACTGGACCAAATGCCAAAACTAAAATTTATTGGGGTATTGGCAACAGGATACAATATAGTTGACGTAGAGGCTGCCAAGGAAAAAGGTATAGTAGTAACAAATATACCAACCTATGGAACAACAGCTGTTGCCCAAATGGCCTTCGCATTATTGTTGGAGATGTGCCACCATGTATGGGAGCACAGTGAAGCAGTCAAAAAGGGAGATTGGACTAACAATCCCGATTGGTGTTTTTGGAACTATCCACTGATTGAACTGGCAGATAAAACTATGGGAATTATCGGATTCGGAAGGATTGGGCAAACAGTAGGGAAAATTGCTCAAGCCTTTGGAATGAAAGTATTGGCGTTTGACAGTTATCAAAATAAAGCATTGGAAAGTGATACATTAAAATATGTAGAATTGGATGAACTATTGGCTGAATCCGATGTCATCAGCTTGCACTGCCCATTATTTGAAAGTACAAAAGGCATAATCAATAAAAATACAATTGCCAAAATGAAGAAAAATGCAATGCTTATCAACACATCCAGAGGTCCGCTGGTTGTAGAGGAAGACCTGGCAGAGGCGTTAAACAGCGGCAGAATAGCAGGAGCAGCAGTAGATGTTGTATCATCTGAACCAATCAAAGGTGATAACCCATTATTAAAAGCCAAGAATATTATTATCACACCCCATATTTCATGGGCACCCAAGGAATCCAGAAAACGTCTTATGGATATCGCAATAGATAACTTAGAGAAATTCCTGGCAGGAACACCTGTGAATGTTGTAAATCCATAATATTGTGGGCTGGTTGAAGACTAACATATTACCATATATAAGTGAGGGTTGTTTATGGATTACTTATCAGAAACGACAGTATATGAAAATATACGAAATACTGTAGCTGAAGCCCAACAGAAAGTTTATGCCACTGTTAACTTTGTTATGGTTGAAACATACTGGAATATTGGTAAGCAAATATACGAAGCGCAGGGGAAAAATGAACGCGCTGAATACGGAAAAGGTCTTTTAAAATATTTGTCTGAAAGGCTGACTGAGGAATTTGGAAAAGGCTATACACTGCGCAATTTGAATAACATGCGTGCCTTTTACATTGCTTTTCCAAATTGGAACGCACTGCGTGCCAATTTAAGCTGGACACACTATCGCCTTCTTTTGAAGGTGGAAAACGAAAAAGCGCGGGAATTTCATCTGGACGAATGTGCAAAAGCAAACTGGAGCACCAGGCAGCTTGAACGTCAAATCAATACATTTTATTATCAGCGTCTGCTTTCCAGTCAGGATAAGGAAAGTGTACGCGGTGAAATTCAGACGATTGAAAAAGGTGTTGATGCAAAAGATGTAATTCGTGATCCGTATGTTTTGGAGTTTTTAGGGTTGCAACAGACGTCTAATCTTTATGAAAAAGACATTGAACAAGGCTGATTGACCACCTGCAGAAATTCCTGCTGGAACTTGGCAGAGGATTTTCTTTTGTGGCAAGGCAGAAACGCATCACCTTTGACGGCGAACATTATTATATCGACCTTGTGTTTTACAATTATATTTTAAAGTGCTTTGTTTTGATTGACTTAAAGGTTGGCAAACTGACTCACCAAGATATCGGACAGATGCAGATGTATGTCAATTTCTACACAAGGGAATTGATGAACGAATAAAGTTGAGGTTGGATTTTATGACACAGACTGAACTTGAAATCATCCTGCAAGAGGGTGAAAGCTATAAAGTTGAATTCAAAGAAAGTATGGACAAGAGCCTTGTGGAGGAAGTATGCGCTTTTGCAAATGCATCCGGCGGACGTGTATTTATAGGTGTTGATGACAATGGCAAAATTATTGGTACTGATATCAGTAATGCTGCCCGTTCTCGTATTCAGGACACGCTAAGACAAATTCAACCGGACTTAACTGTAAAACTTGATGTTTTTAATAATATTATCATCCTGTCAGTGCCAGAAGGAAAAGAAAAGCCGTACAGTTGCTCAAAGGGATTTTTTCTCAGAGTAGGGCCGAATTCTTAAAAGCTTGGTCGAAATGAAATTATTGCTTTTATACAGTCAGAGGGGCGGATACGATTTGACGAGCTTGTAAAATCAGAGGCGACAGTACCTGATTCCTTGGACAGAAATGCCTTTAATAAATATCTGAGCCTTTCCGGAATAAGTAATGTTCTTCCTCCGGAAGATATGCTTCTCAATCTGGATTGCTGTGTGAAGACAGAAGGAAAAGCTTATCTAACGAATGCGGGAGTGCTGTTTTTTCAAATGAACCGGTGAAATATATTCCGCAGGCTCAAGTGATATGTGCTTTATATAAAGGGACCGAAAAGATAGCAGTTCTTGACCGGAAAGACTTGATTGGCGATTTGGTTACTGTTATTGATGAAGCCATTTTATTTCTTAAGAAGCATTTAAACTTGAGATATGAAATCAAAGAAATACGTAGGAAAGAGATTCTTGAGATACCTGAAATAGCAATCAGGGAAGCGGTTGTCAATGCAGTTTGCCACAGGGATTATTTTGAAAAGGGTGCTAACGTAATGATTGAGATTTTTGATGACCGGGTTGAAATCAGCAACCCTGGTTCCCTTCCTCAAGGTATGACTTTAGAGGACTTCGGAAAGAGGAGTATGACGAGGAATCCCACCATTGCTTCCTTATTGCACCGTATTCACTATATAGAAAAAATGGGGACAGGCATCAATAGGATGAAGGAAGCCTGTAAAGAAGCTGGAATACCTGAACCGGAGTTTATAATAACAGGCTTTTTCACAATTTTATTCCGCAGAAAAACTTCTAGAAACATCGGTATAAACATCGGTATAAACATCGGGTTAAATGAAACTCAAATGAAGATTGTTGAACTTATGAGGCAAGATAGCAGAATAACAACAGTTAGACTTTCTGAAATTATCGGAATATCAAAAAGAAATATTGAGGCAAACATATCAGACTTAAAAAAGTAAGGGATTGTTGAGCGGATAGGTTCAAGAAAAAAAGGGTATTGGGAAGTAACGAAAGATGGAATATAATGAGCTTTTTGAAAAATACCAGAAGCTACTGGAGGAAAATCAAAGGTTATTGGCTGAAAATGAAGACTTAAGAAAACAGCTTGGATTATCATTGCCGGTACCCCATACAAAAAATGATGTTCAAGCTTCAATAGAGGTAAATAATATCCAGGCAGTTGAGGTAGTCAGACCAGGACATATAACCAATAGTAGCTCCCCGGAGGATAAAATTAACCTGTTTATGTCGTTGTTTAGAGGCAGGGATGATGTCTATGCAAAAAGGTGGCAAAACAAAGAGGGTAAATCGGGGTATTCTCCTGTATGTTTGAATGAGTGGGCAAGAGGAATTTGCAATAAGCCAAAGATTAAATGCTCCGAATGCAATAATAAAAACTATGCAGCTTTGGACTTTGCAGCAATAGACAAGCATCTCAGAGGCAAAGATGTTTTTGGCATATATCCTATGCTGCTTGATGAAACCTGCTATCTCCTTGCTATTGATTTCGATGATGAAGGCTGGGAAAAAGATATATCGGTTTTGAGAGATATCTGTGCAGAAAAAAATATTCCATTTGCAGTTGAACGTTCTCGTTCAGGGAATGGAGCGCATGTATGGTTCTTTTTTAATGACAAGGTAAGTGCTGCATCGGCTAGAAAATTTGGTACAGCACTTCTTACGCACGCAATGGCCAAAAGACATGAAATAAAATTTGCTTCATACGACCGCTTGTTTCCAAACCAGGATACACTTCCTAAAGGTGGTCTTGGGAATCTTATCGCCTTACCTTTACAATTAAATGCACGCAGAAACAACAACAGTGTTTTTATAGATGAAAACCTCCGGCCCTATGAGGATCAGTGGAGTTTTTTGAGCAGTATTCGGAAGCTCAGTGAAAGTGAAATTGACTTGCACATCTCGCAACTGTGCAGTGGCAGTGAATTGGGTGATTTAAGGCAGGATGAAGATGAAGAATGCAAGCCATGGGAGAGAAGCAAGACAAATTATAAATTAAGCAAGTCTGATTTTCCGGACACTGTTTATATAACCAAAGCGAATATGCTTTACATCAGTAAAAATGGCTTTTCACATAAAGCATTGAATATTGTTAAACGTCTGGCAGCCTTTAAAAACCCTGACTTTTATAAGGCTCAAGCTATGAGATTGCCGACATTTGATAAGCCAAGAATCATTTCCTTATCTGACGAGACGCCTGAGTACTTGTGTCTTCCAAGAGGATGTGAGCTTGATCTGATAAACCTGTTTAATGCTCACAAGGTGAATGTCAAATGGATTGATAAAAGCTATTCAGGAAAACAGATTGACGTTGAATTCAACGGCCAGCTTCGTGATGAGCAGGAAGATGCTGTTGATTCCATGATACAACATGACAATGGTGTATTATCAGCAACAACTGCATTTGGTAAAACCGTTATCGGGGCGAAAATTATATCAGTAAAAAAAGTAAACACTCTTATACTTGTTCATACTCAGCAATTATTAGAGCAGTGGAAGGAGCGTTTGAACCAGTTTCTCGTAATCAAAGAAACCCTTCCTTCTGATGAAATTAAGAAAAGAGGCAGGAAAAAGATCAGAAGTATTATTGGCCAGCTAGGGGGAGGAAAAAACAATCTAAGTGGCATTATTGATGTTGCTATTATGCAGTCATTGGTAAAGGGAGATGAGGTTAAGGACTTTATCCGCAACTACGGCATGGTGATAGTAGATGAATGCCATCATGTTCCGGCATTTAGCTTCGAACAGATATTAAAAAATGTAGCCGGTAAATATGTTTACGGTTTAACAGCGACCCCGGTAAGGCAGGACGGACACCACCCCATCATATTCATGCATTGCGGTCCGGTCAGGTATAAAGTGGATGCTAGAAAGCAAGCTGAAAAAAGACCTTTTGAGCATTATGTCATTCCGCGCTTTACTCCTTTCAGAAAGCCTATCAGCCAGGATGAAAAGGAATGGTCTATTGGACAAATTTATGCTGAAATCAGCACCAGTGAAATCCGTAACAAATTAATCGTAGATGATGTTATTAAAAGCGTAAATGAGGGGCGCAATCCCATTGTTATAACTGAAAGAACTGCACATGTTGAAGTGATTGCAAGCGCTTTGAAGGAAGCACTTCCGAATGTTGTTACATTAACCGGAGGTATGTCTGCAAAGGAAAGAAAAGCTGCACTTGAGAGACTCTCAAGTATACCGGCAGAGAGTAATATTGTCATAGTTGCAACCGGCAAATTTGTCGGTGAGGGTTTTGACGAACCAAGACTTGATACTTTGTTTCTTGCGATGCCTGTAGCCTGGAAGGGTACAGTTCAACAGTATGCGGGCAGGCTCCACAGATTATATCAGAATAAGAGTGAAGTTCAGATATATGATTATGTGGATGTTCATGTAGGTGTACTTGAAAGAATGTATCAAAAAAGATTGAAGGGATATGCCTCTATCGGATATTCGGCCAGGGGGGACAGCAAACCTTTTGAGTCTATTAATGCAATTTTTGACAATAAAAACTTCCTGACAGTTTTCAACAATGATATTTCGTCCGCTAAATCAGAGATTGTCATTGTCAGTCCTTATGTCACTAAAAAGCGTTTAGGTCAGATGTTAAGTATTCTAATAACCGGGATTAACAATGGTGCAAAGCTTACCATCATTACCCGGCCCGAAACAGATTATAAGGGAAAAGACAGGCTTACCTTTGAGGAGATGATTAGTTCCATAAAGAATACGGGAGCCAGTATTATTTTTAAATCAAATATCCATCAAAAGTTTGCTATAATTGATCAGAGGATTGTTTGGTATGGCAGCATAAATCTTTTAAGCTTCGGAAATTCCGAGGAGAGTATCATGAGACTGGATAGCCTGAATATTGCAAATGAATTAATAGGTACGATTGATGAAATATTTGCTTAAAAGAGATTTCTTGTCATAAATTTAATAGAATATATAATTGATTTTATGACAGAAGCTGCATATACTATAAGTAGAAGGAGGCGAAGACAATGCTAAACTATGATTTAGTAGGTAAAAAGTTTAAAGTTTTAAGAGAACAATACGGATTTACGCAAGGGCAGCTTGCTGAGTATTTAAATGTAGATCAGAGTTATATTTCCAAATGTGAAAAAAACGAGCGTCAATTCAGCGTAGATATTCTCGAGAAGGCAGGCAATCTTTTTGGTTGCTCCCTTGAATACTTTACAAATGACGAAACAGAATATTCTCCTGCAGCTATCGCTCTCCGGGCAAAAGCAGTCACTGTTGAGGACATGGAAACAATAGCAACAATGAATAAAATTGCTTTAAATCTGCGTTATATGGAAGGATTGTTGAAAGGGGAATAAATGTGAAGGAAAAAATACAAATAAATTCTGATGCCATAAATCTACGCAAGTATTTTGGCGAAGACATGTATTCTCCCATTGATATTTTTTCCATGCTGAGCACCAGCGAAGATTTAACCATAGTATTTTATCCGATGAGTGAGCGGATAAGCGGATTATGCATCAGAGATAAAAATAACAAGTTGATAGGAATCAATTCGACATTAACTTACGGCCGCCAGCGATTTACAGCAGCCCATGAGTTATGTCATTTGTTTTATCACGAGAGTTTTACGGGTATAGTGTGTGAAAAAGATATTGATAAAAACAAAGATTCCCTGGAAAAGGAAGCAGATATGTTCGCGTCTTACTTTTTGGCTCCGTATGAAGCGTTAAATGATTTTATAAGGACTAAATTAAAAAAACAAAACAAGGAATTAGATGCTAGTGGCATTGTAAAAATAGAACAGTACTTTGGTTTAAGCAGGCAGGCGACCCTTTGGAGGTTAATTAATGATGGCTATCTGTCTTCTGATGAAGCCGAACCAATGAAAAGAGGAATAATTTTATCTGCCCAAAGACTTGGCTTTGATGCCAAGTTATATTTACCTTCACCCGAGGATAAACAATATTCAACTTTTGGCAAGTATATTAAAATGGCAGAAGAATTAAAAGATAAAAACCTTATTTCTAAAGGAAAGTATGAAGAATTATTATTAGATGCTTTTAGGGGTGATATCGTCTATGGCTTAAACACAGAAGGAGAAGAGCGGTATGATTAAAGAATTATTTTTTGATACCGATTGCATATCTTCCTTTCTGTGGGCTAAACAAGAAAACCTCTTATTGCAGCTAATTGTTTCAGGCAGGATTATTTTACCTTATGAAGTATTTATTGAATTATCAAACCCGAGCATACCTCATATCAAAAGAAAAATTTCTGACCTTTGTTCAAAGGGTGATGTTTCAACAATGAAAATAGTGATGATAACGGAAGAATGCAGGCTATTTTATGAAATGGCAATTTCTCCTCCAAAAGGCGAAACAGTTATAGGCAAAGGTGAAGCTGCAGCTCTGGCACTGGCGAAAGTACATAACGGCATTGTTGCCAGTAATAATATGAAGGATATCAAAAGATATATAGAGAAATTGAAATTAAATCATATTACAACCGGCGATATTTTGGTAGAAGCCATGAATAAATGGCTTATAGATGAAAATATAGGTAATCAAATATGGGCTAATATGCTTTCAAAACAAAGGTTATTGCCGGCAGCAACTTTTTCTGATTATCTTAAACTTCGTTAATGATGAACTTAATTTATCTTTTTCATGCGCTCAACGCATACAGAGACTGTCGCGAGGATTGAGCGGGTGAAAGGCTGATGGATAGAGGGTTTGGGGCACTTAGTTAATTTGCTGATTTTGGGTGACCCTTGAGTGCATAAAAAAGTTATTATGCTTCAGGCGTTAAAATGATTCATTCAGATGATTCTGAGATGCGTAATATTAAGTTTCAGGTTTAAAGCATTTTGATAAAGAGTTTTTGTTTTGTAAAGAGGGGAAGTGTATGAATAACGACTTTAAAGTGCCGTGGATGTGGAAAAGCTGAAAAAGCCTTCGCCAGGATGGTTAACCGGCGACAAAGGATACAGATAAGTTTATATCGAGAATGCTTGAGAATATTGGTGGTGGACACAAATACACCAGGGCCGTTACGGATTGCCGACCGTCTATTGAGGGAGATAATTGGGCCGCATTAATGTTAGGATAAATTTGATGTAGTATTTTACGAATGATAGAGGTATAATAATAACATCTAAGAAGGGAGTTGTTATTATGCCAAATATCAAACCTATTTCCGATTTAAGAAACTACAACGAAGTCTTGCGCGATATTGCCGTGGGTGAGCCCGTTTTTTTGACCAAAAACGGCAGAGGGCGCTATGTGCTGGTGGATATAGAGGAATACGAAAAAACACAGGCGACCATCAAGCTATTGTCGAAACTGTCCGAGGCGGAAACCGCTGTGAAAGACGGAGGATGGCTGTCATCGGAAGATGTGAAAAGCCATTTGGGAGTATAGCCTATGCACAGGATTCGAGTCAATCCTATTGCGATCAATGACTTGCGGGAAATCAAGGCATATATTACCGAGGAACTATGCAATCCGGACGCTGCGGCGGGTATTGTGAAAAAGATTATTTCGCGCTATGAGCAGTTGAGGGAATACCCCATGATGGGCGCAGAGCTATCTGCCGTGCTTAACGTGAAAACGGATTACCGCTACCTTGTCAGCGGCAATTATCTCATCTTCTACCGGGTGGAAGGCGAATACGTTTCCATCTACCGTATCCTGTACGGCAGGCGGGATTACATGCGAATTCTGTTCGGTGATTTGCCGGGGGACGAAGAAAAATAAAATAGAGTACCTGTTATCGGAATCGTTAGCTTAAGGGCTGGCGATTTCTTATGCGCAAAATCAGGAAGTGTGCGAGCTTTGCGATATAAACCGCAATATGATGCTGTTCCCACGAAAATTTATCTTTTTCATGCACTCAAGGCATACAGAGACCGTCGCGAGGATTGAGCGGGTGAAAGGTTGATGGATAAAGGGTTTGGGGCAATTTGTGAATTTGCTGATTTTGGATAACCCTTGAGTGCACAAAAAAGATATCGGGCTAAACGGAATAGACGAACGGATCGTGGAATTAAAAAAAGAGATGATGGCTTTCGTAGAGGAAAATGCAAAACGTGGAGCTGACAACGTGGACTTTGATGAGCACTATGCTGAAATATCAGTGGACTGAAAACCCTGCAAAAGAAGAAAAAACAATATGGTGACCAAGAAGCACGGCATGGCAGCTTTCATCACCTGAAAAAACTATCCGTTTTATTGGACACCTCTTGTGATATTATTGGATCATAAGAGGTGTTAGTGTAATTATATGGAATGAGAAATTTGTTACAACTGTAAGCTCCCATAACACTAAAAGGTGCAATTATGAAAGAGGAAGGCATCAGTATGAAAAATAACAATTCACATTTTAGGGGCTGCCTTCTCGGCGGTGCGATTGGCGATGCTCTGGGCTATACCGTTGAGTTTATGGGCATAGAGCAAATAAAGCGTAGATTTGGGATTGACGGTATAACTGATTTGCTTTGCGATAAAACAAGTGGAAAGGCCATAATATCTGATGACACACAGATGACCATATTCACCGCAGACGGTATTCTGTGGGCAGATATGCGCGGACGTGAAAGAGGTATTTGCAGCTATCCGGCTTGTGTTTTTTATTCGTATCAGAGGTGGCTTTATACTCAAACCGGAAGGTTGGCAAATAAGGAATATCATTGGCTTTTAGACAATAAAAGTGTAGATTACAAAAGCGAGCTGTTGAATATTAAGGAACTCTTTGTAAGGAGAGCACCGGGGAATACCTGTCTTTCTGCTCTTTCAGGCAGCATGAACCAGCAATACGGCACTATGGAGAATCGTATTAACAACAGTAAGGGCTGTGGTGGTGTTATGCGTGTAGCACCGAGTGGACTGTATTTTCACAAATCCCCGGAGGTAGCATTCAAGATTGCTGCCGAATGTGCTGCAATAACCCACGGACATCCAAGTGGATACCTTTCGGCAGGCGTGCTTGCCTGTATCATAGCCGAAATAATCAATGGAAACGATGTAAAACAGGCTGCAATTAATGCGGCAAATATTCTCAAAACATACGCTGAACACAAAGAATGCCTTGATATTCTGCAAAGGGCAATGAACCTATCAATAAAAGATGTTGTGCCAAGTGAGGCTGTAAGACAACTTGGCGAGGGATGGGTTGGAGAAGAAGCTCTTGCAATCGCTCTTTATTGTGCATTGAAATATCAGAATGACTTTAAAAAGGCTATCTTCCTTGCAGTAAACCATAGCGGTGACAGCGATAGTACCGGTGCAATCTGTGGCAATATCGTAGGTGCGTATCTCGGCATTGATGGTATTTCTACGAATTGGATTGAAAATGTTGAATTATCGGAGCTGATTATCAGTATGGCAGACAAACTATTGGAAGCGACTACATAAAAAATCGAGGTGAAATTATGGCAAAAGGATCTAATCAAAAGTTGAAAATCCTCTACCTAATGAAAATATTGCTGGAAAAGACTGACGAGGAAAACACCATGACAGTCAATGAGATGATTGCAGAGCTTGAAAAGTATGGCATTACTGCTGAGAGAAAATCAATATACGATGATATTGAAGCTCTTCGTCATTACGGAATAGATATAGCCACTCGAAAAACTAAAACTACCGATTACTTTGTAGCTAATCGGCTTTTTGAGCTGCCGGAATTGAAGCTGCTTGTTGACGCTGTTCAATGTTCAAAGTTTGTTACGCATAAGAAAAGTAACGAGCTTATTAAGAAAATAGAGAGCTTTGCAAGTAAACATCAAGCAATGCTGCTACAACGCCAGGTTTATGTTGCAAACAGGGTTAAGGCCATGAACGAGAGCATCTACTATAATGTGGACAAGCTTTATGTGGCCATTGCCGAAAACAAACAGGTGTCGTTCAGATATTTTGAATACACTGTTGACAAGGAAAAGAAGTTTCGTAAGAACGGTGAAAAATACATAGTCAGCCGATATGCCTTGTCATGGGACGACGAAAACTATTATCTTATAACCTTTTCCGAAAAATACGGAGATTTCACCCATTATCGGGTGGATAAAATGACAGATATTGAGATGACCGACCAAATCAGAGCAAAGCTACCGGACAATGAGCATTTTAATATCGCCGAATACTCCAAAAAGGTTTTTAACATGTTTGGCGGGGAAGAAGAAACAGTGAAACTACGGTTTGATAATTCGCTGGTTAATGTTGTTATTGATCGCTTTGGTAAGGATATAACCATAGAAAAGGCAGATGAAAACTACTTTGCCGTTAGACTAATGTTGCTGTCAGCTCAACCTTTTTTGCCTGGGCATTTCAGTTTGGAGATAAGGTGAAGATACTGTCGCCGAAGGGTGTTGTTGAGAAATATACAGAAAATTTGAAGAAAATAATGAACCAATATGAGTCAAACAAAACATCAAATTCACTGTCCGTTTTAACGTACACGTCAAATGATACAATAGAATCGGAATCTCGTGATAGGAAAATATAGTAGTCTTAGTAGTCGCTGTAGGGTTTTAAGGGGAAAAATTAGTGGAATCTCGTGATAGTAGTCGCAGTAGTCGCAGTAGTCGCTGTTGAAAGATAAAGGTAA
>JABVCK010000020.1 GCA_013540605.1 Bacillota bacterium | reverse complement strand
GTGGGTTTCAACCCACGTTGAAATGGAAAATGTAATGGAAATTAACGGAAAATATTGGAGGTAAGGCAGAAAATGCCGAGCCTAAAATATAGCATTCGGAAGCGTTACAAGTTTTCGAATGGATACTAAATTTTTTCGGGAGGGAAGAAATATGAGCACATTTGTTGAACTGCCTATCGACCAAATTACAATAGATAAAGAAAACCCGAGAATAGCAAACTATTTAGCCATTCATGACCCAAATAATATAACCAGCGATCTAATTGCATTGCTACTCGGCACAACTACGGCAGCTTGTGAAAGCCTGCGTGAATCAATTAGGGAAAATGGAGGGATCATTCATCCGATAATCGTTAATAAAGAGCCCGATGGTACATATCGAGTTATTGAAGGAAATACCCGTCTCCAAATCTATAAGGATTTTTTAAGCTCCGGAGTTCCAGGTAATTGGAGTGTGATTAAGGCCATTGTTTATGATGGTCTTGATACAGACCGCATTCACTCAATTCGGCTACAAGCACATTTAGTTGGGCCTCGTGACTGGGATTCATATTCAAAGGCAAAGTACCTTAATTATTTGTATAATATTGAGCACATGCCTATGAATACGCTGATTTCTTTTTGTGGAGGTTCGTCAAAAGCTTCAGAAATCAAGAACATGATTGCCGCTTATAACGATATGGAAACATACTATCGTCCTATATGTGATGATGACATGCAGTTTGATATTAAGAAGTTTCAAGGTTTTGTTGAATTACAAAGAAAAACCGTGCTGGACTCTATATTGGGGCATGGTTATACTAAGACTGATTTTTCAAGATGGATACAAGATGAAAAAATCAGTGTTTTACAAGATGTTCGCCGTATTCCAGATATTTTAAATAGCAAAAAAGCGACGGAAACTTTCTTAAGAGAGAATAGTACTGAGGCAAAAAAGATTCTCGCTGTGGAAGAAATAACATCTGAAAAACTAAAAGATGTTCCGTATGAAATGCTGGCGAAAGAACTTTCTAAAAGAATGATGAACATGAGTGTTTTTGAACTGCATCATTTGCGTGATGATCCAGAGTATTCAGAAAAGCTGAATAGTTTACGCAATGCTTGTGATGACATACAAAACATCGTTCTTTCTGAAATTGATGGTGAATAGACATGTCGGAATCTTTTCAGCATCAGCAGCTTGTACAATTATTGAAAAAAGAAGTTGTAAAGCTAACCCCTTCAGGTTGTCAGGGGTTAATCCAACAGGATTCTTCTGATTCTTTGGCTTTACCACCCAAAACGATTGAAGGCTATCGCCCTGACATCTATTACTGCTTCGAAAGCCTTTTAATAATTGGAGAGGCTAAGACTGCAAATGATGTTGAACGGCAACATAGCCGTGCTCAATATGAAGCATATCTTAAAGAATGTGCTAATTTTCATGGCAATGCTATTTTTATCTTGGCGGTCCCTTGGATGGAACGTGCAACGGCTCACAATATTTTGCGAAACCTGAGAAAGAAGGTCCCCGGGAACTTTACAATAAAGATTCTTGAATGGATAGGAGGTGTGGTATGAAAAAAATTCATCTTTCGAATGAACCAAAAACTAATCCGAAATTTGATGCCTTTCCATACCAAAAAGAAGCCTTCGAATCCATAAAGGATTTGGAATATGCTGCTGTTTTTCATGAGCAAGGCTTAGGGAAAACAAAAATCGCCATTGATACACTACTTTATTGGCTAGAAAAATCTTCTATTGATACCGTTTTGATAGTTACTAAAAAGCAGCTTGTTCAGAACTGGAAGAAAGAATTTTCCTCACATACTTATATTAAACCTGCCATCCTAACAGATGAAAAGAAAAACAATCATTTTGTGTTTGTAAGTCCGGCACGGGTTATTATAACTAATTTTGAAATCTTGCAGGTTGAAAAAAACCAATTTGTTTTATATTTAAAAACAAGAAATGTCGCTATTATTATCGACGAATCTGCAAAGCTTAAAAACCCTAAATCTAAGCTCACACAGACATATTTTGAGCTCTCTCATTTGTTCAAAAAACGATTAATATTAACAGGCACCCCTGTTGCTAATCGCCCATATGACATATGGGCACAGATATTCTTTTTAGATCATGGCAAGAGTTTAGGCAATAATTTTTCTGACTTTAAGGCACAAACGGACCTTTCCAATAAACTTGCAGGAAATGAAGATTTGCAAGAAGCCTTTGAACGTGAATTATCCGGTATATTTGAAAAAATCAGTGCTTTTTCTGTTAGAGAAACTAAAAACAGCGGGATCATCTCTCTCCCTGATAAAGTTTATATTCGAGAAGAAACTGAACTATCACCTGAACAAAGCGTATTATACCAGCAAATACGCGAAGAGCTTCGAATTGAAGTTATTAAAAATGGCGAGAAAATTATTGATGATTCCTCTGCAATGGTAAAGCGGCTGCTCCGTTTAATTCAAGTCACGTCCAACCCTTTACTTATTGATGAAAGTTTCATAGGAAAGTCTGCAAAGGAAACGATTCTGGATGAGTTGATTAAAGGTATTTTAGCAAAAGATGAAAAATGTATTGTCTGGACAAGCTTCATTGAAAATGTTGATTATTTTAATAAGCTATATTCTCAATTCGGGTCGGTAAAAATACATGGCGGTATGAAAATAACAGAAAGGAACCGCTCCGTAGAAAAGTTTAGGTTACAGGAGCACAAGGTTCTCTTTGCAACTCCAGCATCTGCGAAAGAAGGCCTTACACTAACAGAAGCAAACCACGTTATTTTTTATGACCGTGGATTTAGTCTTGATGATTACTTGCAGGCGCAGGATAGAATCCATCGAATATCTCAAACAAAGACTTGCTATGTTCATAACATTATCGCACGTGGAACAATAGACGAATGGATTGATGTACTACTGGAAGCAAAACAGAATGCCGCATCACTTGTCCAAGGGGACATATCGCTAGATGAATATAAATTTAAAGTAGATTACAGCTTTGGCGATATAGTAAAAAAAATATTAAATATTCAAGCTTGTCAGGAGGAATTACGCTATGAGTAAGATTACCATTGGTAAAAAGGAATTCGATGCCGAAGAAAGAATACTCAATCAAAGCGAATTGCTTTTTTATGAAGAGAACCCAAGAATTTATTCCATTATCAATTCGGATGGAAATGTGCCTTCACAAGAAGGAATTGAGGATATCTTAACAACTATGGATCACGTAAAACAATTACGTGTTTCCATCGAACAGAATGGCGGAATTATTGACCCGCTAATTGTCCTTAATCGAAAAGGCAATTATATTGTACTGGAAGGTAACAGCCGTTTGGCAGCATATCGTCTTCTTGCAAGAAAGGACCCATCAAAATGGAAAGACGTTAAATGCTCTGTTTTATCCGAGGACATAACTGATGATGATATTTTTACTCTGTTAGGACAGTATCATCTGATTGGCAGAAAAGACTGGAGTAAGTTTGAACAAGCCGCATACGTATTTCGAAAAAAGAATTCCTCTAAACTTGATAACGACATTCTTGCAAAAAGTGTTGGCCTATCTACTGGAACAGTAGAGCAGTATTTAAGAGTTTATACCTTTATGCGTGATAATGATGATTTGCGTCCAGATAGGTGGAGTTATTACGATGAATACTTAAAAAATAGAGGGATTAAAAAATATCGAGATACAAATCCCAAAATTGATGAAACCTTTGTTTCTCAGGTAAAAACTGGTGAAATAAAACAAGCAGTTGACGTTAGAGACCTTCTTGGCACTGTTGCAAAAGGAACTGATAAAACAGCCAAGAGACTTATGAACGAAATAATTGAAGGTAAAACTTCAATTTATGATGCACACGAGCGTTTTGAGGCCACTGGAAAAACCGGTGGAGCATATACGAAAGTAAAAAAGTTCAGAGAAACTTTCACTGATGATGATTTTCAAAAGAAAATTAAAACAGAAGCTGCAACGACAAAAGATATTGCCTTTGAGCTAAAGAAAATCAAGCAAGCCGTTGAGAAATTACTTAAAGATATCGGCGAATAAGCGAGGGACTATACATAAATGAGAAGAATACTCTTAATCGAACCGTCATATAGAAATAAATACCCACCGCTCGGGTTAATGAAGATCAGTGCTTATCATAAAATGCTTGGAGATGAAGTTGTTTTTTGTAAAGGCACAAACCTGTCCTTGCGACAGGAAAAATGGGACAGGATTTATATAACATCACTTTTTACGTTTTATTGGAACACAACGATTAAAACGATCAAATACTATTTAAAAAGTGTTGATAACACCAAGCATATTTTTGTTGGTGGTCCGATGGCCACAATTATGGCAGAAGAAATTCTTGCTCAAAAGGGTCTCGAAGAAATTACTATTTTAAGGGGACTTTTGAATAAACCAAATATGCTGGATGAAAATGAACATATCGTTGATAACATGGTTCCAGACTATTCTATCATAGACACCACTAAAAATGATTATCTCACTTACAACTATCCTGTGAGTGATGCTTTTTTTATACATTCGACCCGTGGTTGTATAAGAAAATGTGAATTTTGTGCTGTACCCAAAATCGAGCCAAATTTTAAAAAATATGTGGACATTAAACCAAATATCGAGAATGTTATCAAGCAATTTGGAGATAGGCGCGATCTAATGATTATGGATAATAACATATTAGCTTCACCAGACTTGGAGCAAATTGTTCAAGATATTATTGATTGCGGATTTGGCGTTAATAACAATGATTATAAATATATCAAAGATGGCAAAGAGCGGACTAAAAAGCGATATGTAGACTTTAATCAGGGATTAGATGCACGGTTACTGTATGAGCATCCTGAAAAAATGGAACTATTAAGTCGAGTTGCGGTAAAGCCGCTTCGAATAGCCTTTGACCATGCTGACGATGAGTTTGTAAAGATATACACACGGTGTATGTGGCTGGCAGCCGAAAATAATATTAAAGATGTATCAAACTATATCTTGTTCAATTTTGAAGATGAACCGAATGATTTATATAAAAGGCTTGAAATCAACGTCCTGCTAAATACACAATTTGAAAACGCCGGATATCGTACAAGGATATGGTCATTCCCAATGAGATTTTCTCCGATTTTTGGTGAGGAAGCTAAAGGGCGAAAGTTCTTAGGTAAAAAATGGGTGAGAAAGCAGCTTAGGGGTATTCAATGCATCTTAAATGCTACCCATGGTGTTGTAGGCCCCAAGCATGCCTTTTTTAAAAAAGCTTTCGGAGAAAACATCGATGAATTCAATAAACTTATCTGGATGCCAGAAAAATATATCATTTATAGAAATGAAAATATTGAAAATGGTAATACCGACCGTTGGAATGAGTTGTTTTGCCAACTTGATACAAATTCACTCGCTGAATTCAAGAGCCTGATTGGTGATAATGTCTTTGTAGACAAACGCTCTGACAATAGACTTATTTCAAAGCTTTTATCGCATTATACAGAATAATTTTCTTAGATTCAATCTTTTGATAGCTATCTCCCTTAGTCTGTGGTAGTCTATGTGGCTGAAGGGAGGTAATTTCAATGAAGAAGATTATCACCAGCACCAGCATCATCCTCGCCGCTTGTGTCGTCCTGTGCTCCGCTGTGTGGCCACAGGGCGCCGAGTACAGGAATATATCCGCCGAGCCGATGGAACCCGCCGTAATCGCCGAAATTGAAGCAAAGTCGGGAGAACGGCAGCAGATTATTCTTTCTACCCAAAATAACACTCCTGAGCCGAAGCTTGTCGCAGAAATTGAGCCACTAAAAGAGGTTGTGACGACAATAGTTGAAAAATTCGAGCCGCCCCAACCCGCTAAACCAGCATCAAATTCGGCTTCATCGCCTGCCCAGCCATCATCCGACCCCAAGCCCGGATCAAAGACCGTTATTGACG
This sequence comes from Bacillota bacterium, assembly GCA_013540605.1. Classification (GTDB taxonomy): domain Bacteria; phylum Bacillota; class Clostridia; order Ch29; family Ch29; genus Ch29. The sequence continues at coordinate 122,604 of JABVCK010000020.1, read as the reverse complement.
GTAAACCGCATGTGTGGATTCCGGGCTTCGGATGGATCGAGGATCACGGCAGCGGAAGTGTTGGGATTACAGTTGACGGAGAAGGGGATATAAATAAACAGGTTGGCGTCATGGGCGGCGGAACGAGAGTTGGCAATCCCGGTGATGAACTTACTGGCCATAAAGTTGGCATAATGGGTGGCTGCGGGTCAGTTGCCGAGGATATGTACGAGAACGGCAATAAAATCGGCATTATGGGCGGCGATGAACCTCATGCAGGAAAAGCCACTTTTCCATCGGCTGAAGTGCCAGAGCCTGAAGGCGATGTCAAATACATCAAGTTTGCTGAAGTACCCGAAAAGAACAGCACACCGCCTGCCTATAAGCCGAACACCACATCATCCGGTCAATAACTATGAAAATGCCGAAAGCAGGGGCGCCGCAAAATACGGCACCCCTGTTCGTACAACAATTACTTTACTTCATGAAAAAGCTTCCATACTCTCTTAAAGCCCCAGCAAAGCACAGCCTCAAACCACATCGGTAGCTTCATCTGCCTCCATCTCATAGTCTTCGCCCGATGGGCGATAAGCGCATCCTCCGTCTCATCCCCGATGCGGATTGCGCCAATGGGCCTCTTCTCGATGCGGACGTTATTCTCGTCCACAGTAATTACATAACTGATTTTCTTCATTTTCACATGCCTCCAAAAATTATAGTTGCAAATCCTGCGTCTGTCCGGCTTGCTTCTGCTCATATCGCTCGTTCAGCTCCTTTCTCAGCTCTTCCGGAATGGACTCCACAAACTCCTGATACTCTCGCAGCTGATAAATTAGCGAGCTGTTTTCATTCTGCACGATCTGTGCATTACGCTGGGCTTGCTTCATCTTCGCTTCCAGCGCCTCCTCGTTATGCTGCAGGATCTCAAGCTGCTGGGCGTAAGGCTTTAGCTGGTTTTCAAAAGCATTGATGCGAGGGTACCATTTGCAGAACATATCCAGAAGGCTCTCCTTCTTTTTCTGTGCGTTAAAAGCTCCGATGCCCTCAATCTCCCGCTTCATCTGTTCCATCTGCTCTGTCAGGCGGTTGGCTTGTTTGAACAGCCAGGTCGGAACGTGTTTGCGTTTGGTGATTGCGGCTGATTCTCCGCGCTCCAGCTCGGAAAACTCCTTCGACATGTGTTCATGAAACTTGTCCTGCCACTCAATGAGCTTGTTGCGGTCTCCGATTACATCCTTCGCGGACAGGCGCTTATCTTTTGTCAGCGGCACAAAGCACAGATGCATGTGCGGATTCCGCTCGTCCATATGAACGACTGCCGAAAAGATATTGTCCGCGCCGACTTCTTCCTGTAAAAACTCCAGCGCATGTTTAAAATACTTTTCCGTTTCCTCTGCTGAGCGGCGGTCAAAAAACTCAGGGCTGGCGGTAATGATGGTGTCGATGAACTTGACGCTGTCCTTTCGTACCTTGCACTTCGGATTTTCTTTCTGTGCTTTTTCGATGCGGGTCTGTATTTCGCTTGTAATACTTCGCTCTCGGTTTAACAAGATGGAAATTCATCTCCGAGCGCTCTTTATCAATGTCGGGATTGCTGGCATACTGCTGCTTTTTTCTTTCGTGGTGCTTCTCCAGAGCGGACGCTGGTCCTCCTCTTCTCTTTTCAAAACGCAAAATCGCATATGGCATAATTTAAACATCTCCTTTCTGCCGTAGTAACGGCGGTGATCGTCAGTTTCACATACCGCCCCGCCATGCTGAAACCGCAGCCGGCTTTCCCGTCATGTTGAGCAGCTTGCCGGCTGCGTTTTCCCGCCCGCCAAAATGCCCGGCCCCATCAAGGCGGGCCGGTCATTTTATCGATCGGTTGTCGGGGCGGTATAACGCACTATACCTTGCGCCCCGGTGGGGCTGCAAGGTGTGCGGCCGGGGACACCCCGGCACCCCGTTTCCGCGGCTTCGCTTTGGCAGTAAAAAAGGCGCTGCCCGCGCCTTTTTTCTGCCTTCGCTTCGCCGCGGTTTTTGCCGCTTGCCCTTTGTGGTTATGTACCGTTGCGGCAAAAACCAGGAAACGGCGCAGCATGGTATCATTCATAAAAGCACAGGTTTGCCTATTTTAATCCCGTCATAGTAACCTCCTTTTGAACATGAAAAAACCGCCCCGAAGGGCAGCCATCATACACTTAAACCAATTTATTTCTGTACAACCATGCTTCAAAACTCTTAATTGTGTAGCATGATTGTACAAAATTTAGCACTAAATAACGGAAATATTTATAATTTTGTCGGTAATTTAGTGTTGACATCGCCATGGGTTCCTTGTTATAATAGCACTAACATACCGACGTTTTTATTATTCTGTCGGCAATCGAGTGGTGATTTTGATGGACATAAAAGAACTTGAAAAGGCTTTTGCAAGCAACAACGGGGTTCTCAAAACCTCGCAGCTTTCTGCGCTCAAAATCGACTCTCGTGGCATTAAGCGCCTGATTTCAGACGGCACGATTGAGAAAATTAAAACCGGATACTATCGTTTTCTATCTGATGATGATACAGGTGAGGCTTCCATTGTATCCCGTCTCTTTCCTGACGGAGTGCTTTGGCTTAATACCGCTCTTTTTTATTATGGATACAGCGACAGAACGCCTATGCAATGGGATATTATCATAAGCAAAAATGCTTCTCCTTCCCGGTTCGAAATTGATTATCCTCATATAAACCCGTTTTTTGTAGCTCCGGAACGGCTCTCTTACGGTGTGACAACCATCGAAATTGAGGGATGCACCATGAACATTTTTGACCGCGACAGGCTCATCTGCGAGTGCCTCAAATATGAATCCGACATGGACAAAGAAACATTTAATAAAGCGATTCAGGCATACATTGCCGACCCGAAGAAAAATATCAGAAACCTGCTGACCTATGCGAAACGCCGAAAGGCGATAAAACGAGTACACGATGTGATTGGAGTGTGGCTGTAATGGATATGGGTGCTTCAGTGATTGCGAAACTGAAAAACAAAGCGCAAAGCTCCGGGATGTCCTTTCAGGTTCATCTGCGGTTGTTCTGTCAGGAAGAGTTTTTGCGGAGGCTTTCGCTTTCAAAATATGCAGACAATCTGGTATTAAAAGGCGGACTTTTTCTTTTTGTTCTGACCGGCTTTGAAAGCCGTGCTACTATTGACATCGATTTCCTTTTGCGACAGATCCCCGGCAGCGTGGAAGATGCACGGCGGATTGTTTCGGAAATCATTAACACCCCAAGCGGCAATGACTTCATCACGTTTGACATGAGTAGCTTCGAGGAAATCACGCCTCAAAGAAAATACAAGGGCATCAGTTTTCAGTTGATAGGCAAAATAAAGAATACAAAAACACCCTTCAATGTCGATTTTGGCATCGGAGATGTGATTGTTCCTAAAGCGGAAAAACGGCTTATACCTACCCAGCTCGATACGTTTACTCCGCCCGAAGTTATTACATATTCTCTGGAAAGTACCGTGGCCGAGAAGTTCGATGCCATGTTGCAGCGGATGGAACTGACCAGCCGGATGAAAGATTATTATGACCTTTACTTTATCGCCCGCACCTTTGACTTTGACGGCCGCAAGCTGCAGGAAGCCATCATGCAGACGCTGCAGAATCGCGGTACTGATTATGACCGCAACAGCTTTGATGAGCTTATCAGTTTCTCGGGAAATGACGCCATGCTGGTCAAGTGGCGGCAATTTCTCAGACGCACAAAACTGCCGGATATTGAATTTCGTAAGGTTACAGGCTTGTTGAATACGTTTCTCGGCGGGATTTGGAGTGCAATTGTGAATGAAGATGAATGGCATAAAAACTGGCATTGCCAGACCACCTCGTGGTAATGTGCAAGGGGGCAAAGCTGGTTTTGCTAACACCATGCTCACATTTATCCGAAAAACAGCTCGTGTGAGCATTTTCCCCGAAGCCGCCAACCAACTCGATTATCACCCTCAAACCCGCATGAATTGAGCATTTTTCCCGCTCCGAAACGCCACGAAAAGCACTCTGAAATCCCCCGCGAGCACTCATTTTCAACGACTCTATATCATCGAGATTTTGAGTTTACTTGTACTTTTTAAAGTGATAAAAATGAATAGAAATATAAATCCATTTAATCTATGATGCGGGTGCTGAAAAATCAGTGCCTTTTTCTTTTACCCAAAATCAAGAAAGGAGGCTTTGCTTTTATGAAAACCTATCCCGAGTTTGACAGATGATATCTTGAAAGCCGCATGAAATGGGCATTCTTATTCTGAAAAATGTCAAATTTGTCCCTACAACCTGCCTCAAGGACGAAATTCTGAAACAGGAAGGAAATTTTTAGGAGGCTGTATATGCATAGCCTTCAATATTTTGTTGCTTAATTCAGTCCCCTTGGTTTTGATATAGAAGCTTTGACCTTTCAAATCTACTTCTGCAAACTCCATCCGGTTTATGGCTTCTCTTATCTTTTCTGGCGAAGCATCTTCAATACCACTTTTATGAAGTTGTTGCTCAAGCTTCCTTTCAAGCAGAAACGCCAGGAAGCATATTACAAAATGCCCCTTTATGCGTTTTTCTGTCCAGTGAAAAATTGGCCTCACCTCCAGCGTACTCTTCATTATCCGGAATGACTCTTCGATCTTCCAAAGTGTGTGATATGCTGCCAGTATATCATTGGGCTTCATCTCTAACTCGCTGGTTTGAATACCGTAGTAACCGTCAAACTTTTCATCCTGCCTGATTTTATCTTCATCAATCATCCAGTGTTCGCTGACTTCTTCGCTTTCTTTCTTCAAATACTTACGTCCGCCCCGTTTTATTGATGCTTTGATTTTACCTGGGTCTTCAACCAGCTTTTTAGCTTTTTCAATAAGTCGCTCCCGGTCTGCACGGTCTTTTTGGGCCCGCTTCTCTGAATATGTTACTATCAGATGTTCCCTAAGTTCATGTTCTTCTCCTTGCTCATCTTTTATCTTGTTTACATATTCCAATATTTTATAACGCAGTTGTTCCGGCTTACCATCCTGCCTGCATGGCCCTGCTATATCGGAATACCCTGCACTGTCAAGCACCTGCTGCTGTACCTTCCGGCTCATATTCTTGATTCTACTAGCCACAATATATCCGCATCCCGCGTCACGTATAAGTTTTAGGTTCAGTTTGCTGTTCAGCCCCCTGTCTGCAACAATCACCACATGACGAATCCCAAACCGTCTTTTCAGATTCTCCAACGCTCCTGCCATGGTCTTTCCGTCAAATGTACTGCCTTTGTATAATTCATACCCGATGGGACACCCGTCACAGTCTATCAGCATTCCCATTACTACCTGTACTTCATTATATTTGTTATCCTTGCTGTAACCAAAATCCCTCAGTTCGTCCTGTTCTGCACTTTCAAACGCACATGTCAAGGTCTTTCCAGATTCGTTTGTATACTACGTATCCCCAGTTCCGGATAATGGCTTCCGAACACTCATCCATATCTTTTCGGATGTCCTTCAATCCTGATAATTCCGCCAACCTCTGCGCCATACGCTGGAAGGCAGGATTATTTTCGATTTCATCTCTCCTTCCCAGATTAAAGAGAACCTCATGTTTAACCTTGCCATTTTCCCTGAAGGAACGTACGATATTCACGTATTCATATTTACCGGCTTTAGTTACTTTAATATACCTATCGTATGCTGGCATAGGTCAACCATCTTGGATATATCTACATTGATATATCCTTTAAGGTGATAAAGTATAACCATATAACGCTGGTAATCCGTTTATCCTTGGTTTTCTTAATAGCCTCCTTTACAGCTTGGATTTCAGGGTTACTGTTATCAGCTTCGAATATTTTATCAATCCTTGCCATTGTGTTAACCACCATCCTATAAAATGTTTATAGTTAACATAATACAATAAAATGCATGGTTTGTGGTATGGATATTTTTACCTTGTGATACCTTTATCGTAATCTATATAAATATAATTTCTCAGTAAAAATATTTTTTTAAAAGTTTATAAAACAAGCAGGAATTTTTATATATAGGTCGAATAATTATTTAGTATAATGTATACAAAATACATAATACAAAATACATAATACAAAACACAAAATTCAAAAGTGATGTTAAATAATTAATAAGGAGAATGATAATATGTCTTCACTAAACCTCGACAATGGATTGGGTGCAGAAAAAACAGAGGCAATTCCAGAATTTAAAAAAGAATCGGTTGCTGCTTCTATAGCCAGTTTTTTGCGTAACGCTATGATAAATGGATACTATAAGCCAGGTGACAAACTGAGAGAGAAAGACATTTGTGAGGAGTTAAATATTAGTAGAACCCCTTTGCGTGAAGCCTACCGTATTCTGCAGTCGGAGGGGTTGCTGACCTATACGTCACATCAAGGAGTTATGGTTACGCCAGTTTCCCTGGAGGATATTGACAACTTATGGGAGGTAAGATATGCCCTTGAAGTGATGGCGGCCGAAAAAGCAGTGGACAATATGACGGACCAGGATATTTCGATACTCAACGAAATTCAAACTCAGCTGGAAACCTCAAAACCAAACGATAAGATAAATATCATTCGCACAAATTCAAATGTGCATATGCATATTGTCAAAGCTGCAAATAACGATAGGCTGGAAAAGATAATCAGAGATATCTGGATTCAAATACAGGTTTTTCAATCCATTTCATTTGTTAAAGAAGGTCGTTTTGAGGAATCGTGTATTGAACACAGAGAGATTATATCTGCTATAAAAAGCAGAAACAAACAACTGGTAGGGAAGCATATGAGAAACCACTTAACAAAAGGAAAGGAGGCATTGCTATCGGGACTAAAAATTTAGAAATGTACAAGGGGGTGGTTTGTAATAAAAGTATGAGGGGACACAATACATGCTGGAGCTTCTTGATAGAAATTATTCTATCAAAGAAATCGAGAATACAAAAGATTTTGTATTGTCGCCTATGTAATAATTGACGACATTTACCAAAAAAGTAACTTCAACACACATTGGGAACGCTGTAATATCAATGGTTCTATACAGTATACCTATACCAGTGTGTAAGTTAGGAAGAGCAAGGCTTCATAAAACTTTAGAGGTTAAGGAGCGACATTCTATGTTCAAACAGGTTCAACATATTGCTTTTGCCGTTCGGGAATTGGATAAGATTATTAATCTAATGGAAAAAACGTATGGATTAAAGGTCTATAGAAGGATAGAAATAAAGGACCGCCAGATGGAGGCCGTATTGTTTAAAATGGGAGACGCTTTTTTGGAATATTTGGCGCCTACTTCTGAAGGCTCTCCCCTGAACAGCTTTATTAGTAAAAATGGAGAGGGGTTTCATCACATAGCTCTTCTGGTTGACAGTATTCAGCAGGCTAGGGAAGTTCTCCCCCAAGGGGCATTATCTGAGTCTAGAAAGAGTAATGTTGGTGATTGGACGATAGCGGATCTTAATAATGCATACGGCTTTGGGTTTATTAATCAGATTATTGAGAAGGATTAGCTAATGTAATACTACAGATTATATGGTTATTTGCATGGATATGTTTACCGTGTGATTCTTTCATCGTAATCTACATAATACTACTTTGTTGAGTTGCCAATAAAATTGTAATTTCAAAAACCACCTGTAGCCGAAATTCGATATACTGTGTTCACAAAAAATATAATGGGCGATTGCAAAATGCAATTGCCAAAAAAGGAGGAAGTAAAATGAAAAAAAGTAAGTGTTTATCGGTAATCTTAATTCTTGTGTTCGCCTTATCTTTAGTATTGACTGGCTGTGGAGGGAGTAAGCCCCAGACAGCGAACGAAGGAGAAGTGGAACCACGCATCTTAAAGTTAGGACATAAGTCTAGCGATACCCATTCTTGGCAATTAGGTTCAGAAAAATTTGCAGAATTAGTAAAAGAAAGAACTAATGGAGAGTTAATTATTGAGATTTATCCTAATTCTCAGTTAGGAGATCAAAAGGAAATGACCGAAGCAGCTCAAATTGGTGTTGTTGACTTTGTATTAAATGCACCTGCTACTTTATCAGGCTTTATCCCAGAAATGGGTGCGCTAGATCTGCCTTTTCTGTTCCGAGATTATGATCATGCTTTCAAAGCCTTAGACACCGTAGGAATGGAATACTATGCTCCTCTATGCGAGGAAGTTGGCTTAAAACTTTTAGCTTTCTGGGATACCGGATTTAAGAATTTGAGCAATAATAAGCTAGACATTCAAAGTGTGGATGATATAAAGAACTTAAAAATCCGTTATGCAGGTGGTGCCAGCCTTGCAGCAACTATTGAGGCCTTGGGTGCTAGTGCTATTAGCATACCCTGGAGTGAAACCTATATCGCACTGTCTCAGGGTACTGCGGATGCTCAGTTTAATCCTCCTTCTACTATGGTAGAAAGTAAAATTCACGAAGTCCAGAAATATTATTCTTCAAATCTGACTGTACAATATGGTGCTGAACCAGTTGTAATGAGCCTAAAAACCTGGAACGAGTTAACAACAGAACAACAGCAAATTATTATGGAAGCCTGCCAAGAGGCGAGAGACTATCAGCGCGAATTGAACAAGCAAATGGACAAAGAAGCGCTGCAGCAAATGATCGATGAGGGTGTTATTGTTACAGAAATTTCTGATGATGTGTTGGCCCAAATTCAGGAGATGACAGCTCCTGTATTGGCTAAGCATGGCGATCCCAAACTTGTTTCTGCTATTCAGGCAATAAAATAGAGCATTTGGGAAGGAGACTTTTGCTAGATGATAACAAAATTCAATGAAGCTTTGTTTAAAGGACTGGAAAATACTATCGCTATATTGCTATATGCATTGACAACTGTGGCTTTTATTCAACTGATGATGCGTTATTTTCTAAAGTTTTCTTATGCCGGGCTGGATGAGATTACCCGACTAGCCTTTGTTTGGGTAGTATCAATTGGCAGTGCTCTAGCTTTTCGAAAAAAGGCACATATGGGTATTACTTACCTGGCTAATAAATTGTCAAACAATAATAGAATCTATTTAGAGGTTTTAGTCAATACTCTTCTAATAGGTTTCATGGTTGTAGTCATCAAAGCTGGTACCCAGATGACCCAAATGGGAATACGACAGGTTTCTGAGTATCTAGAGTGGTCTATGGCTTTGTTTTACGCCTGTATTCCCTTCGGGGCCGCTTTAAGTATCTTGGTTTTTGTTGAGAATTTATATAATTGTTTGAATAAGCTAAAGGGGGTAACAGAATGACTGCAATCATCTTATTGCTGGTGTTTGCTGTCACAATCTGCCTCTCTGTGCCGGTAGCAGCTGGATTAGGCATTGCTACAGCAGTTACTTTAGTTCTTGATGAAATCCCTTTGTTCATGATGGTGCAAAGGATGATGACTCAAATTAATACGTTTACAGTAATGGCAATACTGTTTTTTATGCTTTCTGGCGAAATAATGTGCAAAGGTACCATGACGGAGAAATTGATCAGTTGGGCTGAAGCGTTGGTTGGACATATAAGAGGTGGATTGGCTATTGCCGGTGGTGTGGCAGCTGGTTTTTTTTCCGCTCTTTCTGGTTCCTCAGCTGCAACTTGTGCTTCCATCGGCACGATTATGATAGGGAAAATGGAGCAAAGAGGGTATCCGAGAGATTATTCTTCGGGTGTCATCGCTTCATCTGGTATTACAGGTATTGTAATTCCTCCCAGCGTAACTTTGGTGGTTTATGGTGTAGTAACCGGTACCTCTGTTAGAAAGCTTTTTGCTGCTGGTATTGCTCCCGGAATTCTCATGAGTGCGGCCATGTGTGTACTGAGTTATTTTATATCCAAAAAAAATAATTTTGGTCAAATACAGGAATTTAGCCTGAAAAAGTTATGGGAGACAACAAGGGAAGGGATATTTGTACTTATTATGCCAGCGATTGTCCTAGGCGGTATTTATGGGGGAGTATTTACTCCTAACGAAGCTTCTGTAGTGGCCGCAGTTTATGCCTATATACTAACAAAGTTTAAAGACAAAGCTTTGCCTTGGAAAGTGATGAAAGAGGTTTTATTGAAATCAATTGTAAATACAGCAGTGGTATTGTTCGTTATGCAGACTGCTGCCGGGTTTAGCTGGGTTCTGACCAACGCTCGAGTTCCGCATCTATTGGGTGAATTGAGTGCATCTCTAGGAGACAGCAAAGTTATATTCTTGATATTGGTTAATCTACTTTTACTGGTTACGGGTTGTTTGGTTACCGGTTCAGGTGCAGTTTCAATTTTAGCACCTATCTTGTTACCTGTGGCTGTAGGTTATGGCATTGATCCAATTTTTTTGGGTGCTTTGATGATTGTCAATTTGTCTATCGGCTATATTACACCACCGGTAGGTGTAGACCTTTACATAGCTGGTTCTATCGGTAAGGTACCTGTTGAAAACGTCATTAAACATGTCATGCCTTATTTGATCTTATTGTTGGTTTTGCTGGTTTTTATTACCTATGTACCAGCATTCACAATGTTTTTGCCAAATTTGATGAAATAATGATTGTAGAAGGAGAGTCTTAATATGAAAATCGTTTCTCTAAATGGTTTATTAGGCTATGGATATGCCATTGAAGGATTAGAACGAGCTATGACCATGGATATTGATTATATAGGAGTTGATGCTGGTTCTTCGGACCCAGGGCCTTTCTACCTTGGTAATGGAACCTCATTTACCAACCGTGATGCAGTAAAACGAGATGTGGAACTGGTTTTGCCATATGCCTTAAATAAGAAAATTCCATTAATCATCGGTACTGCGGGAGGCTCAGGCGGTAATGTACATGTTCAATGGATGAGGGAAATTATTGAAGAAATTGCTATCGAACAAAAACTTAGCTTTAAAATGGCAATAATCCAAAGTGAAGTTACAAGGGAATATGTCAAAGAAAAACTGCGAGCCGGTAAAATTATTAATATGGGACCAGGATTAGAGTTAACGGAGGAAATAATAGACCGTTGCAACCGTATCGTTTCTCAGATTGGTATAGACCCATACTTAAAAGCTCTGGAATCGGATGCAGATGTGATTTTGGCGGGTAGGTCCTGTGATACGGCTATTTTTGCAGCTCCTGCAATTAAGGCTGGGATGGATTGGGGTCTAGCCTTCCATATGGCAAAGATTATAGAATGTGGTGCATTATGCTCAATCCCCATGGCAGCATCAGATATTATGGTGGCCGAAATAGAAAAAGACAGCTTTACATTGGAACCGGCAAACCCCATCCGTCGCTGTACTATCGAGAGAGTAGCGGCTCATACTATGTATGAGCAAAACAATCCTTATTATATCTATGAGCCAGATGGAGTTATCGATCTAAAAGAAACTCGGTATGAGCAGATTTCGGATCGAGCAGTTCGGGTTGCCAACAGCCAGTTTATAGAAGCAGAGGTAAAGACTTTGAAACTAGAAGGAACGATGCTGGCTGGATATAGGACTATTACTATTGCTGGAATTAATGACCCGGAAACCATTAAACGAGTAGATACCATTTTTGGTGAAGCTAAAGAATTTATCGCTAGTAATATGAAAGGCAAGATATCTTCCGAAGATTATGTTATTACTTTGCGTAAGTATGGAGAGGCCTTACCAGATAGTATCCCCCAACATACTCCAAGTTGTAATCTGGGAATTATTGTGGATGTAGTAGCTAAGACTCAGAATATTGCTAACACTATCTGTGCTCTCGCTAGGGCACGGTTGCTACATACAGATTATCAGGGACGTAAAAGTACAGCCGGCAATCTCGCCTTTCCCTATTCACCTTCCGATATCATCTGTGGACCAGTTTATACTTTTGGAATATATCATTTGGCCAAAGTAGATGATCTTTGTGAGACATCTTCGATTAACTATGTAAAGGTTGGTGAATAAAATGGCCAGATTAATTGATTTGGCTACCATACTACGAAGCAAAAATGCAGGACCTTTATTTGTAACCTTTGATGTAATGTTTGATAACCAAGAGGATTATGAAAGGGTGAAGAACTCGGGTGTATTAACTCAGGATTTGATTGCGGATATTTACGATGTAAATCCTAAGGATGTATCAATAATAACGTATGATATAGTTACATCTCTAAAGATAACCATTCCTCGTAAGGAAATCAGTGGCTCCTTGTTAGATACGGATGTTTACGGCTGCCAGCAGCATGTTCCGCTATCCAATGTGATGATTCCTTAAGGCAATTCGTGTCCTAAACTTTATCTATATTTTTAAGGAGGCTAATAACTTGATTAAAAGAGAATTGTATCAAGAGGTTATCTTTGAAACCATCAAGAAAGGTGCTACGGTAATCTCAAAAGATGTTAAAGAAGCTTTTGAACGATCGATTGCTATAGAAACTGCTTCAGCGGCCAAGGAAGGCTTGGAAAAAACACTAAAAAGCATTGAGTTGTCTGTTGAAAAGGATAACCCTGCTTGTCCAGACACTGGCTGGCCACTTTTTTACTTCAAAGTTGGTAATGAATGTGAGTTAGAGGGTGGTTTCATGGCTTTGGAGGAAGCCACAAGAGAGGCTGTAAAAAAGGCAACCAAACAAGGTTATCTTCGGGCAACTATGAAGCATCCCTTGACTGGGTATGACCCTGGCGATAATGTGGGCATGAATATTCCTGCTTTTACGTATAAGTTTGTTAACGGCACAAATATTGAGGTTACCTATGTTGCCAAAGGTGGCGGCTCCGAATGCTTCGGCGGTACGCGACATAGGGTAATTGCCTTCGCAGATGGTATCACTGGTATTGAAAAATTTATTATCGATTGCTACATTGCTTCTACGCGTGCTGGTGCTATTTGTCCACCTTCTATTTTAGGTGTTGGTATCGGCGGCACCGCCAATGTGGCTGCCAACCTGGCTAAGGAAGCTGCCTGTCTTAGGACCATTGGCTCGGTTCATCCAGAACCCATGATTCATAAAATTGAAGACGAATTATATGAGGCTCTAAATAACTTAGGAATTGGTGCTATGGGAACTGGAGGGAAGGTCTCAGTGTTTGCTGTAAATGTCGAATATGCCTATACACATATTGCCGGTATTGCTGTGGCAACTAGCAGTAATTGCATGGTTGCCCGCCGTGCCACTAGTAGAATATACAATGATAATAAGGTTGAAGCTTTAGATAGTCCAAATTGGTTTGAAGGGAGATAATCATATGGCAGTGCATTATTTGAATATTCCTTTAAAAAATGAGGATACGGAAGATTTAAAGTTGAATGATCTGGTTTATATAAGCGGTCCGATTTTTACTTGCCGCTCGCGGCTACAGAGGTATATTTTTGATGAAGGTCACACATTACCTTTCTCAACCAAAGATAGGAACTGCTTGATTCATGTAGGCCCTATTGTTATAAAGGAACAAGGTAAATGGGAACTGGTTTCGTTCATGCCAACTTCCAGTATTCGTTTCGAGAAATGGGGCGCACAATCGGTTGCTGACTGGAATCTAAAAATGATTGTTGGCAAAACCACCATGGGTGAGAAAACTGCTGCCATGATGAAAGAAAAAAAATGTGTTCATGTTTCTCCCCAATGCGTTAGTCCAAACCTGTGGGTGGATTCTATTAAAATAGAGGATGTCTACCTTTTTGATGAACTAGGATCAATTGAGGCATCTTGGCATATGCAGTTGGATAAGCTGGGTCCCTTTGTTGTAGATATTGATTGTGAAGGCAACAATCTATACAACAGACTTGATGTTATCATCGGTGAGAATAAAGAAAAGGCTTATGAGATGCTTTCAATTCCTAAAGATTTTCAATACACTAAGCTTTACTAAATAAGCTTTTTCCACAACCCCTTGCCAAAAGTCTTTTGTAAGCATTATTTTTACTAGGCTTTTGGCAAGAGGTTCTATAACTCGGCTTATAGATTTACTCGCATGATAAAAGACACAGGGTTATACGCCACTGACGTATAATCCTGTTTTTATTGTGCGCCCGGCATGAGCGGTAGCTTGGCGGTGAAAGTCCGCCATGGGCTTGACAGTGGGAACCATTAGCCAAAGGCAAGGGTGTCCATGGTGACGTGGAATCTGAATTATCCGAGAGAAATGCTTATCCGAGTAAAAATGTGTTTATCATCCATTTATATACATGCAAAACAAAACTTTTCGGATAATGTATGGTGTGTAACTCTATCGTAAAATAAATCTATGCCGAATGTCCGGTATTAATTATAGTTACGAAAGGAGTTACGACATGGATAGTCATTACACCAATCCTACCCTGCCACCTGAGTTTATCAGTTACCCCCCAATTTTCGTCTGAACCTATAACAAAAATCCTATAATACCGGCACTTTCAGGTTAGGGGTGATCAAAAATCCCAAAAACCGTAGTGGCAACCTTAATACAAATATTTGCTGATAACACTGGACATAGAAAATATAATATGTTATACTCTACCCATGTTCATCAAGATTACCAAAGCCAAAACAAATCAATATGTACAACTCGTCAGGTCCTACCGGGAAGATGGCCGCATCAAGCACAAGGTCGTCTTAAACCTGGGCAAGCTGGAACAGATCGAGAACAACCCCAGCTTTCAGCGGCTGGCCAAGCGCTTGGTGGAGATCTCCAAAGTTCAGAAGTCAGCGGACATCAAGGATTGCTCCGAGGCCGACATCGTTAACTGGGGCTACCTTATCTACCAGAGAATATGGAAAGAGTACAACCTGGACAAATTGCTATCGCACCTCACCAGGAATAGAAAGGTGCAGTTTAGCTTAAGCGATGCCTCCTTTCTGATGGTAGTGCAGCACCTGTTGCAGCCGAGAAGCAAGCTGGCCACGTACAACCATCAGACGCACTTTGTGAACCTGCCAAAGGTCTCCTTAAACCAGTTGTACCGGTCGCTGGATCTGCTCTGTGAATACAAGGAGCAGTTGGAAGAGGCACTGTTTCAGGCCAACCGCAACCTGTTCAACATGCAGATCGACATGGTCTTTTACAACGTTACTACCTTCTCCTTCGAGAGCGTGCGAGCCGATTCCCTGATGGATTTCGGCTTCAGCAAGAACGGCAAGTTCAAAGAGGTTCAGGTGGTCATGGGCCTGATGATCGACTGCGAGGGCAGACCAATCGGCTACGAACTGTTCCCGGGCAACACCTTTGACGGTAAAACCCTGGATCGCGCTCTGGCAGCGCTCAAGGAACGCTTCGACATCCGCCGAAGGCTTCAGGTTTCATGCGGATTTGAACCCTGTCAACTGATAAACTCAGGAAAAATATACTTCTAAGGAGGATATTCGATAATTATGCAGAATTAATTTTAATATTCTTTTCAATAATATTACTGTACATGCATAATAAACTAGTCATCCGGGGAGGAACTTTCTTAAATGAAGATTACACTTAAGGATGTTGCCAAAATGGCAGGTGTCAGCCCTTCTACTGTATCAAGGGTTATAACAAAATCCAAGGACCTTAATATAAAAGATGAAACAAGGCAAAGGATATTAGACACTATAGAAAAATTGGATTACAAGCCAAATGTTATAGCAAGAAGTTTAAGGATTAAATCCACTAATACATTAGGAATGATAATACCGGATATAACTAACAGCTTTTTTTCGGCTCTATTTAAAGGAGCTGAAAAATTAGCTTCTGAGAAGGGTTTTAGTATTATTCTAGCTAATACCGATGATAATCTTGCTAAGGCTGAAAAACTTATAAACAATATGAGGCAAAGACAGGTTGACGGTTTGCTGCTTGCTACCACACATATCAGTGATGATACTTTGCATAGTATGAATGTCAACAAATACCCTCATGTTTTTGTCAATAGGCATTTAAATAATGAAATTGAAAGTTATGTGATAGTAGATAACTTTTTAGGGACGACCTTAGCTATGGAACATCTGGTAGCTTTAGGACACTCAAAAATTGCGCATATTTCGGGGCCATCTTCTGTTGATACAGCATTTAAAAGGTTTGAAGGTTATAAATTTTCACTAGAAAGAAATGATTTATGCTATAATCCTGATTTAGTGGTAGAAAGCGAAATGACAGAAGAGGGTGGTTACAAAGCCTTCTATGAATTGGTAAAAAAACGAGTGGATTTTACCGCAGTATATGCTGCAAACGATTTAATTGCAGTAGGCTTGATGACTGCAGCAAAAGAAAAAGGTTTGAAAATTCCTGAAGATTTTTCTTTAGTGGGATTTGATGACCTTCCAGTAGCTGATAAAACAAGCCCTAGTTTGACGACTGTCAAAGTTCCGCTTCATGAAATGGGCTATATTGCTGCGGATATTTTAATAAAAGAAATAAAAGGAGAAAAGAATTATATAAACAAAATAATTCTAAGACCGGAATTGGTTGTAAGAGAATCAACTAAGTCAATCGTTTAGAAACGTTGAGAATCTTATTTATATATAAAAATAAGCAATTCAGCGAGAAAATTTGATAAACCAAGAGATATTTAAACACAACAGACTTTGATAAGATTTTACAGACTTGATATTTATCAATTTATTATATATATTCGAATCGTAAGTTATATATTTTTTGCCCAATTAAGCAAACGATTTACTAAAATAAAAACTACAAAAATAAGAAGGAGGTAGTGAAATTGGCAAGTGAGAATTGGCCAATAACATATCCACATTATGTTCCGGCATCATCGAGCTTTATAGAACTGATGAAAGGAGCGACAAAGGCTGTAGTACAGTGTGCCGCTGTGAAACCTGGGGAAAAGGTAGTTATTTCGACAGATACCAATAAGATGCGAATTGCAGAGGCGCTTGCAGCAGCTACCGTAACGGCAGGAGGCGTACCGATCATAGTAGCAATAGTACCTCCAGGGGTACATGGAGCGCAGCTTCCACAACCTGTAGTGGCTGCATGCAGAGAAGCAGATGTATTCTTTCTCCCGACATCATACTCCCAGACTCACACAGACGCAAGGATAGAAGCGATAAAAAACGGAGCTAGGGGAGCGACCATGTGTGATGTTACGGAAGATGCCTTATGTACGGGTGCCATACTGGGAGATTTTGAAGAATGTGATCGACTTGGGAGGAAACTTGGAGCTATCCTGGATAAGACCACCGAGGTAAGGATCCGAACCGAACGCGGTACCGACATAAAAGGCGTTATAAAAGGACGTCCGGTGCAGTATGAGACGGGATTGTTCCGTGAGCCGGGCAGATTTGGGGCATTTCCGGACAGTGAGATAAATATTTCGCCAATAGAAGGGACTGCTGAAGGAGTAATTGTTGCCGATGTGAGAATAATGTCTGTGGGAGTTACCAGGGAAACCCCTGTAACTATAGAAGTGAAGTCGGGTAATATTACAGACATTAAAGGCGGATCTCAGGCAGAAGATTTCAAGGCCATATTAAAGAACCTGAACGACCCGACGGCATATAACATAGCGGAGTTCGCAATAGGGCTCAATCCCTGTGCAAGGCTATACTCAACGAACTTGGAAGACTTAGGCCGTTTGGGCAATGCCCATATCGGGATAGGAAGCAACTATAGCATAGGGGGAAAGGTCAAAGCACCGTGCCACATTGATGCCATATTCAAGGATGCTGTGATTGAGTTTGACGGCAAGGTGGTTATGGATAAGGGTAAAGTTATGATCTAACATAGGAGGCCGACTAGAGATGGATGATATAACAGTATTTAAAGAATCTGAAGCTGATTACATAAATGTGGACTGGGGTCTTACAAAAGTACTTATTGGCAAAGATGGAAAGGGTCTCTCAGACAAAGTTATGGTAAAGATAACAGAATACCTTCCCGGTTATATACATAAACCGCATATTCATGAAGAGCAGGACGAAATAATTATAACTTTATCCGGAAAAGGTATCTCAAGCACAAAATACTCCCGAAAGACCTTTGGCGTAGGAGATGTGGTTTTAATTCCGGCAGGAATCGAACATGAGACGTATAATCCTTTCGAAGAGCCGCTAAAGGCAATTATAATTAAGAGCCCACCTGACCGAGAATGAATTATAAGATACTAAAAAGAATTGAAAATGTACAAGTTCTAAATAGAATTTTGGTAGTTTAAAGGTTTGGGAGGAAAAATGGAACAGATAGAAATTAATGTTGAGTTATTTGGACCTATTCATAATAAACCGGGAAACAGATTGATAAAAGTATGTTTTGCTTCAGGTAGTTCACTGCTAGATTTGATAGAAAGAATAAGCGTGAACTATGATTATGATAGTGAAGCTTTAGATTTAATCAAGAAGAGTATTATAGAAAAAAAAGATATAAGTTCTTGCGTAATCTTGTTAAACGGGAAGAGGATATTAGATTATGATGAATTATGCTTCACTAAGCTTCAAGAAGGCAATACAGTAACATTGATGCCCCCCATAGTTGCAGGGTAAAAATCATGGATAAGACAATAAAAGTTTCCGTTGAAATCCCAATGGTGGAAGGGCGTCAAAGTATTCAGACAGTGCTATTGTTCCATGATGATGTTGTCAGTCTGAACAAAGTGTTTGAGGAACTATCAATAAGATACGGAGACTGGATAATAACTTTTTTAACCGAAGATAAACAAGGGCACTTGAATAAGTCTCTAGTATTTATTATGGATGGCTACGTGCTGGATTGCAGGAAGAAAGCTGAAGATTATAGGATAATCGGGAATGCCAGTATATGCATCTTAAACGTAATGGATGGGGGCTAACCCGAGCATCAAACAGAAAAGTACGAATATATTTTTTGCCCAATTAAGCAAACGATTTACTAAAATAAAAACTACAAAAATAAGAAGGAGGTAGTGAAATTGGCAAGTGAGAATTGGCCAATAACATATCCACATTATGTTCCGGCATCATCGAGCTTTATAGAACTGATGAAAGGAGCGACAAAGGCTGTAGTACAGTGTGCCGCTGTGAAACCTGGGGAAAAGGTAGTTATTTCGACAGATACCAATAAGATGCGAATTGCAGAGGCGCTTGCAGCAGCTACCGTAACGGCAGGAGGCGTACCGATCATAGTAGCAATAGTACCTCCAGGGGTACATGGAGCGCAGCTTCCACAACCTGTAGTGGCTGCATGCAGAGAAGCAGATGTATTCTTTCTCCCGACATCATACTCCCAGACTCACACAGACGCAAGGATAGAAGCGATAAAAAACGGAGCTAGGGGAGCGACCATGTGTGATGTTACGGAAGATGCCTTATGTACGGGTGCCATACTGGGAGATTTTGAAGAATGTGATCGACTTGGGAGGAAACTTGGAGCTATCCTGGATAAGACCACCGAGGTAAGGATCCGAACCGAACGCGGTACCGACATAAAAGGCGTTATAAAAGGACGTCCGGTGCAGTATGAGACGGGATTGTTCCGTGAGCCGGGCAGATTTGGGGCATTTCCGGACAGTGAGATAAATATTTCGCCAATAGAAGGGACTGCTGAAGGAGTAATTGTTGCCGATGTGAGAATAATGTCTGTGGGAGTTACCAGGGAAACCCCTGTAACTATAGAAGTGAAGTCGGGTAATATTACAGACATTAAAGGCGGATCTCAGGCAGAAGATTTCAAGGCCATATTAAAGAACCTGAACGACCCGACGGCATATAACATAGCGGAGTTCGCAATAGGGCTCAATCCCTGTGCAAGGCTATACTCAACGAACTTGGAAGACTTAGGCCGTTTGGGCAATGCCCATATCGGGATAGGAAGCAACTATAGCATAGGGGGAAAGGTCAAAGCACCGTGCCACATTGATGCCATATTCAAGGATGCTGTGATTGAGTTTGACGGCAAGGTGGTTATGGATAAGGGTAAAGTTATGATCTAACTTTGAGAAAGGGAGATAAATATGTATAACAAAAAAATGTTGTCACCAATTAGCATTGGAAAGGTTGAGATAAAAAATCGATTGGTTTCGTCTCCCACAACTGCTAACTATGCAAGCCCGGATGGAATAGTCACAGAACAATTGCTGAAATTTTATGATCAGAAAGCAGCAAGCGGTGTGGGTCTGGTGATAGTAGAGGGAAGCTATATTTCCCAAGAAGGTAAAGGATATGTGTATCAGATAGGTATTGACAGAGATGAAACCATTGCCGGTCTCAGCAGCTTGGCGGATACAATAAAGAAGCATGGGTGCAAGGTATTTATGCAAATACAGCATTGCGGAAGGCGGTCTAAAATTAAACTGACAGGCCTGCAGCCGATAGGTGCTAGTGCGGTACCCTATAACAGTGAAGCGGATGTGCCTAGAGAGATGACCAATGATGAAATAGAAGAGACTATCAAAAAATTCGCTGAAGCTGCAAAGAGAGCGCAAAGCGCTGGGTTTGACGGTATAGATATTCATTCCGCCCATGGATATCTGCCTGCAAACTTTCTCTCTCCATTATCGAACTTTAGAACCGATAAATGGGGAGGCAGTATTGAGAATAGGTCAAGGTTTTTAGTGGAAGTTGTAAAGGCAATAAAAAGCGCTGTAGGGAAGGATTTCCCAGTAACCATCAAGATAAGCGTTGATGAATATCAGATGAATGGATTAACACTAAACGATAGTGCTCAACTGGTGAAATTTCTTGAAGACGCAGGGGCTGACGGTATCCAAGCTTCTGCAGGGGCACCAGGCGACAATAATCTATGGTCGTTAGATAATCCCCATACTTTTATGCGGACACTACCCCTTGGTACCAGCCAAGGATGCCTGGTATACCTGGCAGAGGAACTGAAAAAGCATACAGATCTCCCGGTGATTGCACTAGGCCGTATCAATACGCCGGAACTTGCAGAAGAAATCATAAGTAATAACAAGGCGGATTTAGTTGCTCTGGGAAGGCCTTTATTAGCTGATCCGCAATGGGTTAATAAAGCCGCGGCAGGGAAAGAGGAAACGATTCGTCCATGCATTGGGTGCAATCAGGGATGCTACACAAAAATATTAAAGCAGGAAAAGATATGTTGCGCTGTAAATGCTGAAATCGGTTTGGTTGATAAAGAATTGATCGATTTCACTCAGACAGTTGATAAGAAGAAGATCCTGATTGTTGGTGGAGGGGTTTCCGGGATGGAGTGCGCTCGCCTGTGTTCGATGAAAGGTCATGAAGTTATTCTACTCGAAAAAACCGACAAACTGGGCGGACAGATCAATATTGCTTCGGTACCTCCAGACCGGGGAGAACTGGTGCTTCTGGTGAAATATTTAGAGCGTGAACTTACTCAACTCAAAGTGGATATTAGATTGAACACCGAATTAACTATGGACTTGCTGGAAGATGCTATGCCTGATATTTTAATTTGTGCTACAGGGGCTCATCCGAGGGAAATGAATCAGATCGATTTTAAAGATATGCAGGTATTATATGCCAATGACGTGTTGGCAGGCAAGAAGTTTGATGCTCAGCATGTTCTTATTGTTGGAGCAGGCCTGGTTGGGTGTGAGACAGCGGATTATTTGGCTCAGAAAGGTCTCAATGTGAGTTTGGTAGAAATAATGGGAGACGTTGCGTTAGACGCATTACCGGAAGAAAGGGAATTCTTAAAGAAGAAATTTGAACGATTTAATGTGAAAGTGTTCACCAATTCGCGAATATCTGGAGTAAATGGCGAATCCGTCGATATCGTTACAGGAGATGAAACATATAGAGTTAAGGCTAATGCAGCTATTATCTCCATAGGTTCCCAAGCAACTCTGCCAGAAGTACTGGATTTGAGCAGCAGACCAGCAGAGATTAAATCTGGCAATAAAGAAGTGAAAGTTTTCTACATTGGCGACTGTGTTAAACCACGCAGAGTAATTGATGCCATACACAGTGCTTACGATGCGGCGCGGGAGATAATCCATCAGGATGCTTTTTAAGCAGATTTAGTGGGGCTACTCATATGGAAGAGGGTGTATAGGTTGGAAAAGGTAATTTTTATTGAAAATCTTGATGATGTAAAAAACATGTGTTCCGGATGCAGGCTCTGCGAATTAATATGCGCTTTTGAGCATTTTAAGGTGGGTAATGCAAAGAAATCAAAGATAAAAATTGTGGAGTTTGATGACGGAACCAGGATTCCGGTGGTATGTCAGCACTGTGCTGACGCTCCCTGTATCAAAGCATGCCCTACCGGCGCTCTGTCAAGAAAGGACAAGGAATCTCCGGTAATGGTAGATGAGGGCAGGTGTATCGGATGCAGCACCTGTGTCAATGTATGTCCCGTTGGGGCAATAACTGTTGATAAAAGGATTGGGGTGTCTCAAAAATGTGATTTGTGCAACGGAGACCCTCAATGCGTCAAATACTGCCCTGCAAAGGTGTTAAAGTTTGGTACCGATCAACAACTATCAAACACTAAGAAAAAGAGATATGCAAGGGCAATAAAGGAAAATCAGGAATAGCCTATACCGGTATCTTGCCAAAAATCACAGTTACTGACCAAGCAGATGATGTGGAGACAAGAACCATGATTGAAAAACTATAGAATAGGTGAGGAGGGTATTTATGAAAAACAGACTGGTAAAGAGATTTATAATGGGGTTAATAGTTCTCAGTATGATAGCGGTTACCGGCTGCTCAGGACAAGATACAGGAAGTAACGATCAAGGGTCTCAAAAGGTAGAGCACTACTCGTTTGTGAGCAGCAATCCTGGGGGTACGTGGTACAACATGGTCGGTGGAGCGGTCGCACTGTTCAATGAGAATATTCCCGGAGTTAATTTTTCTATAGAAGCCACGGGCGGTTCTGTTGAAAATACAAGACGCGTATTGACCGGAGAGGCTGAATTTGGGTTTGCATATTCTTCACATATGTATGAAGCCTGGAATGGCAAGGGTAACTTTGAAGGCAATACTAAGCAGACTATTACTGCATTATGTGAAGTATATAATAGTCCACACTACTTTGTCACCCTGAAAGGCAAGAACATAAAGTCGATGAGCGATCTAGCCGGTAAAAAAGTGGCATTGGGGGCTCCTGGGTCCGGCACAAGCGATAATTCCCGACGTGTGCTGGAAGCACTGGGTATTGAAGTGGAAGGGGTTGAACTTTCATTTGCTGATGCAGCACAGGCAATACAGGATGGAAGGATTGATGCATTGGGCCAGGGTGGAGCTCCGGCTGCAGGCGTGGTTGAACTGGCAGCATCTAAGGATATACTGATAATCCCGTTTAACGATGAAGAATTGGATAAGATTGTGGATCTGGCACCTTACTTTGAAAGGGGAGAACTGCCGGCTAATACATACGAAGGCCAGGATCAACCGGTTCCAACCTTTTTCTTCAGTGTTTATTGGATAGCCCATCAGGATGTTCCGGAAGATATTGTAAATAGCGTTCTTGAAACTTCATTCAGTTCTGAAGGCTTGAAATATTTGTCCGACGTACATCCTCAATGGAAGACGTTGAGAGACAATCCGGAAGGGCTGGCGCTCATTGAAATTCCATACCATCCGGGAGCAAAAAAATACTGGGGTAAATAATGTAATTATGCTGCAACTAACCAAATAATGGAATAGGTGCAAGTTTATCTTGCCCCTTGATAGAATTGCCAGGAGGAGGCAGTTTATATGTCAAATCCCAGTAAAGACAAAATAATCAAGATAATTGCCATTGTGTTTGCTTTGTTTTACTTTTATTCAGCAGGGTTTGGAATTATATCGACAGAGAGCAACCGGGGTTTATTTTTGTTGTTCGTCAATTCCCTTTGTTTGCTGTTGTATCCTGCCAATAAGAAGAAAGCTGATAGCAAGGTTTTAGCTATTATTGATCTGCTAGTCCTGATTTTGGGTTCGGCCTCCATAATATATTGGATCAACCAATATAGTAAATACTGCCAGTTTAGGTCCGGCATGCCGAACCAATGGGATTTATTGTTTGGTGTGATTTTAGTCATTGTGTCTCTAGAAGTTACCAGAAGGGTTACCGGTAATGTTTTGATGGTTTTAGGGTTTGTTTTTGTTGTGCAGTTATACCTCGGACCTTATCTGCCGGGCATTTTCGCCCATAAGGGGTTTACCATAAGCCGGATTATTGAATTTAATTTTTCGACAATGGAAGGTATATTTGGCACAATAGCTTCGGTTTTTGCTACATATGTTATGCCATTCCTGATATTTGGAGCTTTCCTTAATAAGACGGGCGGCGGGGAATTCTTCATCGATCTGGCCAGGGCTTTAGCCGGGCGCATATCAGGAGGTCCTGCATTAATAGCTGTTGGCGGAAGTTGTCTATTCGGCAGCATATCCGGCAGTCCTGTTGCAAATGTGGTGGCAACAGGCTCCTTTACAATCCCTATGATGAAACGGGTAGGTTTTAAACCGGAGTTTGCTGCAGCAGTAGAAGCAGCAGCTTCTACGGGGGGGCAGTTTATGCCGCCGGTTATGGGAGCCGGGGCCTTTATACTTGCCACTGTTACCGAAACTCCCTATTCAAAGATTGTGATTATGGCAATAGTACCGGCGCTTCTTTATTATATCAGTCTTATTTCCATGGTCTACTTCAATGCGAGAAAGAATGGTCTGCAGGGTCTCAAAAAAGAGGAGTTACCAAAAGCATCGGAAGTATTTAGAAAAGGTTGGTATTTCAGCTTTGCGGTAGTTATTGCGATAGTACTGATTATGTCTGGATACTCACCGGCCCTAACTGCTTTCTGGACAACGATTTTTCTAATCGTCTGCGCCTTGGTGCGTAAAGAGAACCGTTTTACGATGAATGACTTCATAGAAGCCCTTAACGAGGCCGCCAGAAGCTCATTGGTTGTAGGAGCCACAGCAGGCACCCTGGGTCTGGTTATGGGAGGCATCACTTTGTCGGGCCTTGGAGTTAAGTTCTCGGCCATGATATTAGCCCTGTCCCATGGAAACCTTATTCTCAATATTATTTTGATTAGCTTGGTTGCCACTATAATCGGCATGGGGCTGCCGACAACAGCTTCTTATATAGTACTTTCTATTCTTGCAGCGCCGTCTCTGATACATTTGGGTGTTGCCCCGGTTCAGGCGCATCTGGCCTGTTTCTGGCTGTCCATGGCATCAAATATAACGCCCCCTGTTTGCGTGGCTGCGTTTGCGGGGGCCAGTCTGGCAGATGCTGAGCCGATGAAGACCGGTTTTGCTGCTTTCAGGTTGGGGATGTATCTATATATAATGCCCTTTGTTTTTGTATACCTGCCGCAGCTGCTGTTAATCGGCGCTATCGGTGATATATTGGAAATCCTTATTGCCCATTTGATAGCCACATTTACTTTTTCCGCTGCAATGCAAGGATGGCTGTTCCGCAAATTAAATGTTATAGAAAGGCTGGTTTTTGCAGCAATTACCGCCATGTTATTTGTCCCATCCATAATGGTTGATTTGATTGCGGTCGGCATACTGATTGTAATCGCCGCCAGTCTTTACAGAAAAACTCATACTTCAATCACGGTATAAGGAGGATATACAGTGGAAACTAAGGGTTATGCAGGTAAAATACTGAGAATCAATCTAAGTACCGGCAAGGTTGAGAAACAACCTACACCGGTGGATTTGGTCAGCAAATATATCGGAGGGAGAGGCTTTTCTTCATACTTTTTGTGGAAGGAAGTAGGCCGTGATGTAGCTCCCTTTGACGAAGAGAATCTGCTTATATTTTCGGCAGGCCTGTTGAGCGGTACCCCATTACCGTCATCGGGTAGGTTGGTAGTAGCATCCAAATCACCGATGACCGGCATCCTTGGAGATGCGAACGCCGGCGGCTTCTGGACGCCGGAGCTCAAATGGGCCGGATATGATGCCATCATTGTAAAAGGCAAATCCGACAAGCCTGTCTATATCTGGATCGACGATGATAGGGTTACATTAAGAGATGCTTCACACATATGGGGGAAAACGGTGAATCAGACCTGTAGCCTGATAAAAGAGGAGTTGGATGATGAAGATATTCACATTGCTGCCATAGGGCCTGGAGGCGAAAAAAGGGTCAGGTATGCCTGTGTTATAACCGATGGGCATGGCGCAGCCGGAAGATGCGGCATAGGTGCGGTTATGGGCGACAAAAACCTCAAAGCGATAGCTGTCAGAGGGACGCAGGATATAAAACTTTACGACCCCGAGGCCTTCCACGATCTTCTTGATGAGTATGTAAAGGATATTTCAAATGAGGGTTGGAGCAAAGGGTTAACCGATTATGGCACATCCAACCTGGTTGTTCACAGACAGAAGTTAGGGCTGTGGGGTGCGAAAAATTTCCAGGATGACCTTTTGGATAATTGGGAAAATGTAGGGCCTGAGAAAATTAATAACGAGCATGTAGAACGAATAATGGGATGTATGGGATGTATGGTGAGATGCAAAAGATGGTCCCATGCCAATTACCATGGCAATGAATGCCTGACCAAGGGGCCCGAGTATGACGTAATAAATGCACTTTCGGCAAAGACGCTTGTGACCGATTCCGATGCGCTTATCTATGGAAACCATCTGTGCGATGAATTGGGTATTGATGCCCAAACTGCAGGTTCTACCATTGCCATGGCTATGGAACTGTATGAGCGTGGTATTTTAACCAAAGAGATGACCGGTGGTTTGGAATTCAGATTCGGAGACGCTGAAGTTATGATGGAGGCCTTCCGAATGATAGCATCCAGAGAAGGCATAGGGGATTTATTGGCTGAGGGTGGCAGAATTATGGGACAAAAACTCAATGCCGGATACTATTCAGCTGATATAAAGGGATTGGAGATTGATGCTACCGACCCAAGAAGATTCGTAACAAGAGCCCTGGCATACGGAGTATCCACAAGGGGTTCCTGCCATCTGAGAAGCTATCCTTATGTTGATGAATTCATCACAAGGGAGGAAGCGGAAGAATGGTTTGGGGAGCCCGAGGTTTCAAACGCGGCAACTATTACCGGGAAAGGCAAACTGATTGCCTGGACCGAAAACTGGGTATCGCTGTCCGACATGTTAGGCATATGTAAGTTTGCATGGTACAGGTCAAGGCAGTTCACAAAGCTTATTGATAGAGGTATAACCTTGCCGGCCAAGCTATTCACCGCGGCAACAGGGATAGAGATGACCGATGAAGACTTCTTAAAATGCGGGGAAAGGGTTTATAATGTTGAGCGCTTGTTTAATTATGAAAACGGCGTCAGAAGGAAGGACGACTATCCTCCGCAGAGATTCTTCGATGAACCTTTAAAAAGAGGCCCCGGGAAGGGTATTAAACTTGATAGTGTGGAATACGGGAAACTTCTTGACGACTATTATGAAGCTCATGGATGGGATAAAGAAGGCAGGCCCACCGAAAAGAAAATAAGTGAACTAGAGATTGAATAGGGAAGTGCTGTAGAGATGAAAAAGCTTAATTTCGATAGCGACAAATGTATGGATTGCGGATTATGCGAGCTGGCATGTTCGTTGGCCCATTCAAACGGCAAAGACATAGTCGATTGTCTTTGTGAGTTTGAGAAATTGCCTTCACGGATTGAAATTAGAAAAGATGGTGTAAACTGTATCGAAGCCCGTTATTGTCATAGGTGCGAATATCCGGCATGTGTGGAGATTTGTATAATGGGTGCAATTCACAATAAAGACGGATGTATTAGCTACGATACCGAGAAGTGTGCCGCCTGCTGGTCTTGTATTATGGCCTGCCCCTTTGACTCAATAAAGGCAAAGGATGATGGACAGGCTACAGTCAGATGTGACGGCTGTAAAGACTGGTCAAATCCGGTTTGCTCGGCAATATGTCCTACCGGAGCGCTCTATTTTGAAGATGTTGAAAAGTTGACATCAAAGAGAAGGAAGGCTTATGGCAAACACCTGTCTTTACAATTTGATGTCAATGATATCATCTGATCTCAATACCGGGCGCATAAACATATTTTTATGGAAAGAAGTGATACAAGATGAATTCTCCAGTGGATGAGCTTAAAAAAACATTTAAAGGCTGTGGATTTGGAGTATCGGGGAACTGTTGTAATATATGCTTCTTAGGGCCATGCAGGTTGGATCCGTTCACAGAGGCACAACATGGAAAGTGCGATTTCAACCGTTTGAAGATTACGATAGCTGACTTGCTTTTAAAGTGCAACTACCAACTGGGAAAGCTATTAGATGATAGTCTGTCTGATGAACAGATGAACATGAATCTGCCGAATGATACCATCGCCAAATCGGTAAAATGGGTATCCCAGGGGGGAGAGGCCGATGAGATGGAAGGCGTGGATCTATTTATAAAGGCATCGCGTATCTTGCTTGATGCCAGCTTGTACAATTATAAATCCGGCAGAGCAGATAAGATTGATTCTGAGTATGAATCAATATATTGTATTAAAAATGAAGGTATTAATATTGACAAAAATATTCTGAAAGACAAACTGCAGAACTGTAAAGAGGCCTCGCAGAATACAGTATCTTCGCTGCTTGGCGCCGATGATTTCATTAATTCTAAAGATGGCATAGCCCTAATCTGTGATAAGCCTGATTGGAGTATATGGCCAATTTTATGCGGGTTTGGGGCTGCTGGCTTTACCGTTGTTGCCGAATTACCTTTACCGATAAAGATTAACCGCCGGTTTTTGGCCATTATCAATGAATTGCTAAATTCAAGCTCGGGCGGAAGGATTATAGAATTAAGCAACAACCAATAGGACATGGTTTGGAGAATGAAGGGAGATTGTTTATGAATGGAGAGCATTTTAAATATACAATCATAGGAAATGGACCGGCCGGGATATACGCTGCGGAAATCTTAAGGAAGGTAAGCAAGGACAGCATATTGGTGGTTTCATCCGAACCCTGTGAAAGCTACTCTAGATGCATCTTGCCGGAGATCCTTGTAGAAGAAGATATAAATATCAAGCTTAGAGATGACTCGTGGTGTGAGGAGTACGGGATAAATCAATACCTGGGTACCACGGTAAAAAGTATAGATACCGAAAACAAGATTGTGTTCGGTGGCAACCATGAAATTGAGTATGACAAACTGCTTATCGCTACCGGCGCCGATCCAATAATGATACCGATTAAAGGAGTCAAATCCAAGGGCGTCTATGGTATAAGACAATTATCCGACGTTGTCGGTATTAAGAAGGATTTGAACTCAGTTTCAAGGGCGGTAATAGTCGGAGGCGGCTTTATAGGTATTAAGGTTGCAGAATCTTTAAGCCAGTTGGGGAAGCAGGTTGTAATCGTTGAGAAGCTGCCACAAATACTGGGCAAGGTATTGGACAGCTCGGCCGCAGGGATATTGACAAGGCTTTTGGAGCAACACAACATATCGGTTGCTACCAATAAGGGAGTTACCGAAATATTAGAACAGGACGGCAGGGCCAAAGGCGTAGTGTTGGATGATGGTTCAACGCTGGATGCCGAACTGGTAATTCTGTCTGTAGGAGTAAGGCCCAGTATTGGATTTTTGAAGGATACCCCGGTGGACACAATGCAGGGGAGAGGCATAGTAGTGGATGATTATATGAGGACAAATGTGGCGGATATATATGCAGCCGGGGATGTAACAATAGCAAAGAGCCATTCGACCGGAGCCCTTGTAAATCTCCCTATCTGGCCTGTTGCCACTCATCAGGGGAGGATAGCCGCTTTGAACATGGCAGGCTATGAAATGAAATATGAGGGCGGATTTGGAAGAAATTCGGTCCGCGTTTTCGGGTTACCCTTTTTGACTGCCGGTGTAACAGTAAAAGAAGAAAACGATATAGAATTTATTGAGAGATGTGACATTGATAATAACATTTATGTTAAGAACATCCTGTCACAAGAAGGCATCCTTAAAGGATACGTGTCTATTGGCAGTTTGGATAATGTAGGACAAAAACTTAGCCTTATAAGAAAAGGCCAAAGCCTATCTACACATTAGCTAAAATTATTGATACAGGGGGTAGTATTGATGAGCGGGTTTAAAATTGTACTCAGTGAAGCAATCGATTGTTCAGGTATATATATACTGAGAAATGACGACAACATTGTTGAAATATGTCCAGATGCAAATGAGAATACAATTATTAACAGCATTGCTGATGCCGATGCATTAATTGTTAGAAGCACTGCAGTAACGAAAAGTATTATAGAAGCCGGTAAGAAATTAAAAGTAATAGGGAGGCATGGCATTGGTGTCGATAATATTGATTTGAAGGCTGCACAAGAACATTCAATTGTAATTGTTAATACACCGGATGCCAATATATTATCTGTAGCTGAACATGTTATTGCATCCATGCTTTGTTTGAGTAAGAGATTAAAAGAAGCTGATAGTGCTTTGCGTAACGGGGAATTCTCTGGAGCAGGTTCATTGCCTGGAATGGTAACCCAAAAGGGGTATACCACAAAAGAACTTCAGGGCAAAGTTTTAGGTTTGATAGGTGTAGGGAAAATAGCTCGAAAAGTTGCATCGATTTGTATCAATGGATTTGAAATGAAAGTCTGTGGTTATGATGCATATATAGACGCCGATACAATAAAAAAGTTTGGCATTGAGCCTTGTAGCTTTGAAAAAGTTTTTGTCAAGTCGGATTATGTTTCAATACATGTCCCTTTAACAGAGAATACAAAAAACCTTATTTCAGAAAGAGAACTTAAGTTGATGAAACCAGGTGCATATCTGATAAATGCTTCAAGGGGAGGAATTGTCAATGAGGATGATTTATACAAAGCTCTTAAGAATAGAAAAATAGCAGGAGCGGCAATTGATGTCTATGAAAAGGAACCTCCTTCTGATAAACATCCGTTATTTGAGTTGGACAACATTCTGGTTACCCCTCATATAGCAGCAATGACAAATGAAGCGCTTGTCAGGATGGCCGAAGATGTATCTAAAGATGTAATTTCAGTTTTGCACAATGAAACACCTAAACATTTAGTTAGATATTAGATCTATAGTGCAAAAGGGCCTGACCCAAAAGGTAATTAACCTGGAGGGCAGCCCCTTCCGCTTTTTATAAAAAAATGGCCGTTATCTTGCCAGGATGGTGGCCATCTTTGCCATATTATGTGCTATGCATATGAGTCCCCATTCAGTTTTTACCTTTTCAAGACCTCGGAGAAGAAATCGTCGGAACCCCCAGTTGTTTTTTATTCGTCCAAAGACAGACTCCACCTCTATTCCTCGCATGGACCGGAGTTTGAGCCCTTTTTCCGAGTTCAGGTTGTCTCTGGCTTTTGTCTTGAGTTCGTCCAATCGAGGATTATATCGGATTTTACGATTTCCTTTAGATTTGGTGCATTCATCATGAAACGGACAGCTGCTGCAATCTTCGCACTCGTACACACGAATTGTTGATTTGTACCCCCGTTTGCTTTTTTCTTCATAGGTATAACTAAAGAGAAGTCTTTTATTTTCCGGACAGATAAACTCATCATTTTGAGTGTCATACTGAAAATTCTCATACCGGAACTTCTTTTTCTTGAAGCTTCTCTTTTGCTCCGGGTTAAACATATTGTATTTGACATAATTTCCAAGCCCTTTTCCCTTAAGGTACTCGTAATTCTCTTCACTACCGTAACCTCCATCCGTAACCACATTTTCCGGTAGTGTACCACTTACCTTCTCAACATGGTCCAGATGTTCCTTCATGCACTCTGTATCCGTAGCTGACTGGTGTATGCTGTAACCTAGCACAAACTGTCCCTCTGTTCCCATTTGCACATTGTAACCGGGTTTTAGCTGCCCGTTCTTCATGTGGTCTTCCTTCATCCTCATGAATGTGGTATCTACATCTGTTTTGCAGTAGTTATTCCGGTCCCCCAGGTTTTTTTCGTGCTCTTCATACTTTTTGCAGCGGGGTAGACAATCTTCCTTGAGAGTCTTTACCGTCTTTTTAAGTTTCCTGTTATCAGGCGTGGAAGAAAGCCTCTCATCCAGTTGCTTGACCATTTCCTCCAATTTTTCCGAGGATATAGGCTCCTTGCCCAATCCATCCAGAGCATCATTTCCATATGCCTTATCTTCAGCAGCGTTTAACTTATCGATTTCTGAAAGCAGCTTTTTTACCTTTTCTTTAAGCTTCTCCCGGTTCTTTGCAACACTCTTACCCCAGACGAAGGTATATTTATTGGCATTGGCTTCAATCTTTGTTCCGTCCAGAAAGTAGTTCTCGAATTTGACAATATATCCTTCATCGATTAAAAGCTCCAGGACACTTGCAAACACCTCATCCATGACATCTTTTAAAATGGTGGAGCGAAAACGGTTAATCGTTCTGAAGTCAGGCTTGTTCCCACCACTTAACCACATGAAATATATATTCTCGTAAAGGGCTTTAGCGATTTTCCTTGATGAAAATGTCTTTTCGATGTATGCATATACCAGGACTTTCAACATCATAATCGGGTTGAAGCTTGAAGTCCCACCACCTTCGTACTTTGAAAGCAGGGGTTTAATATCCATCCTTTCAATCGCATTGTTTACAACCCTTACCGTGTGGTTTTTAGGAATGATGTCGGAAAGATTCATAGGTAGCATCATCTAATCCTGCTGATATTCCTTGAAGGTCACTTTGTTGTGAAGCTTTTTCTTAAGCTTCTTTTCAGGGGTATTGTCATTAAATAAATTAATCTGTTCTATAGTTATATCATACCATAAATACTATTTTATGTAAACTATATAATCAGAAAAGAGACTGCCTTTTTAGACAGCCCCTTTTATCTAATATGTATATGCCGAAGAATTATCACACATATGCAAACAATCAATTATTTTATAAATCAGCCGGATTGAAAGGAAAAGCGGGTTGTTTGTAGAAATAGTCTAATAGATCTAATAGTTGATCTGTTGAAGACTGGAGGGAATATTTTTGCAGATGACGCCAGCGGGAGAGGGTAATAAACCGGTAGAAGTATCAAGAAACGATGCACTTAAACTGTTTGCCATGATAACCATGCTGATAGATCATATCGGGCACATGCTTTTTCCGCAGTACCGATTTTTGAGGTCGATTGGAAGGCTAGCATTTCCAATATTTGCCTATCAACTGGCCATAGGGTATGCGAAGACCTCAAGCCTAAAGGATTATGCAAAGAGGCTGTTTATATTTGGCCTCATATCCCAGGTACCCTATTCTTTTTTTTCACCGGATTTGGCATTCAAACCTTTACACCTGAATATAATGTTTACCCTGCTGCTGGCCCTTGGGGTAGTCCATCTTTATGATTCGGGTGTGTCAAAGATAAAAAAATATAGCGAAAACAAAGGCGTTAAGCATCTGTTTTACGGTTTGGCAATACAGGTGTCAGTTTGTATCATAATATTTGTTCCTGAGGCGTTGAGTATAAGATATAAGGATTTCAGCCTGGACTATGGGTTTTATGGTCTTGTTCTGGTACTCATATTCCACCTGCACAGGGATAGCAAGCTTAAAACGGTTGCCAGCTATATAATACTTACCTTTGCCTACACATACCTGTTGGGGGCTAAGATATTGTCCGCCAATTCGGTACGGTGGGTGGGAAGGCCCTTGGATATCTGGGAAAGCCTTGCAAGGTTCAGTTTTGTATGGCAGAATATTACAAGATATAATAACGGTTTGGTTAGATTGGAGGGGTATTTCTTTCAGGCAAGGAGTATTTTTGCGCTGATTCCCATATATGGCTCATATCATTTCAATGATAAGGTCAAGCTTAACAAATACGTGGGCTATTGGTTCTATCCAGTGCATATTGGGATTTTGGTAACCATTGCTTACTTAACCAATTATTAATAATCATAAGATGCAATATGGTCAAGCAGGCTGACGAGAATGGAGGTTCTCTTAAGTCTGCTTGAATTTTATTGTGAAATAATATAAAAAAATTTGACATTTATAAAGGAAATGGCAGTTTTTGCCGAATATTATATATGATGTAACCTGTACCAGGTATTATTCACAAATGTTAAGGAGGGCCTATATGAGAAGGGGAATATTTGTTACGGTTTGCATTTATTCTATTGCAGCTGTAATTCTAGTAAGCGTGTACAGCGCAATATGGGTGCCATCTTCGGTATATAAGGAACTAATCAACCAAAACTCAGTTCTTTCCGAGCAAGAGATTGATATTGTTAATACAACAGTTAAAGGAGTAGGAGCAAGCACTATACCACCCATGGCAGTACTGCTTCTCTTACTGGCCTGTATATCCTATATAACCTTATCTAAAATGACCGTGGGGAGACTGCGCGGATTGAAACACACACTTGTAGAGATTACTGGCGGAGCATTCCACAAAGTAATAAGGGTTGAACGGAACGATGAGATTGGTGTAATATCGGAATTGGGAATTAAGCTATCAGGAAGTATAGCGGAGTTGAAGGGCAAGGTAAAAGAGATCAATGAGATAACCACAGCGGTATCATATATTAGCGATTAGACCAACCTTCTGTCTTTGAATGCTGCGATAGAAGCCGCAAGGGCGGGAGAAGCAGGCCGGGGCTTCAGTGTCGTCGCGGATGAAGTCCGGAAGCTGGCAGAGCAATCAACCGGTTTTGCCGGAAAGATTAAGGTGCTAGTTGAGGGTATTATGTCGGAGATTAATGAGATAGTAAAGGAAATGGAGCTTCAGGTAGCTTCTGCGAATGACAGTATAGAGTTTGCGGATAGTGCAAGAGCCTCGTTCAACCAGATACAGGTATCCGCCCAAAAGGCAATGGATGCAGTCGCAAGCATACACAGCCTTGCTTTGGACGAAGCCAGGGAGGCTAAGAGTATTGACGGTATAATGGAAGAGATATCTGCTGTTGTAGAGCAGTTCGCTGCAAATACCCAGGAGACCTCTGCATCGGCAGAAGAGCAGACTGCTTCAATGGAGCAAATATTCAGTTCAATAAAACAACTCAACACCATGACACAGGAGATATTTGATGTATCAAACAGTTTAATCAAAAATTTCAAATATACTGAAGAATCTCAGAAACTCGTAAAAGACTCAATGGAGATAATTAAAGAAGTTGCCAGGGACCCAGCCCTTGGCAATAAGAGTTGGGATGCCAGCAATGCCATAATAAAGAAATACCGGGAGAAGCACAGTCAATTTATTCATTTGGGAATCATGGATGAAAAAGGAATTTACTGCAATGATATTGAGGGTTTGGAAAGGGGTTTGGACTTTTCCCATAGGGATTACTTCAAGGAAGCAATAAAAGGTAACGAATATAAATCCGAGCCTAGAATTAGCGTGCCGTATTATGTATACAATATCACAGTATCCTGCCCAATAAAACAGAGGGACAGGATTACGGGTGTGGTAGTGGGAGAAGTTGCACTGAGTTAATCCAGGCCCGCCTTGATTATACAAACGGTACGGCTTTGGGACTGTCTGGTGGTGTGACAGTTCCTTTAATTATTTTATGAGATTCCTGTGTATTTATAGTATAATAGCATTTGGACGTTGGGGGTTATGATAATCGGAAATGATAATAATGAGAAGATTGATTTCAAAAACTTGATGAACCCGGGCATCGTTGGAGCAGTATTGGGGTTGATGCTGTTTCTCCTTTCGATAAAACTGCCATGGCCGCTGTATAGATCGCTGGAAATCCTGGGCAGCACCACGACACCCCTTTCGATGATAGTGGTAGGATCCATACTGGCAAACATAGATGTGAGAAAGATGTTCGAGGACCTGAAGGTATTTTGGGTATCCGCCATCAGGCTAATCCTGCTCCCGGTGGCTGTGTTCTTTATTCTAAGGGTCATCGGCTTTGAAGGGCTTCTCGTGGCAATACCGGTGTTAATAACTGCGATGCCCGCGGCCGCCAACGCCGCCATAATGGCAGAAAAATACGGCGGCGATTCAGAATTGGGATCAAAGATAGTATTTGTTTCAACAATGCTTTCACTGCTGACAATGCCGCTTATAATAGGCTTGGTATAATTGAATCATGATTTTATCTCCCCGGCAAGATTTTCAGCAAAAATACGGGCTCTTTCTTCTATTCCCGGAACCCTCTTTATTGAACCGGGGTCGTTGGCCGTTGCCATTAGTGCAAAATACGGTGGAAGCCTGAAGCTTTTGTTAATGTTGAGGGAACCAATAAGCTGCTTGGCAACGGAGTCGCTCCCCGAGTTACCGGACACTATAATGCCAAACACGCTCTTATCAAAGAACTTGGTCTTGCGGTACAGGGCTGTCAGCCTGTTTATTACCGCCATCAGATTCGCGGATATCGAATCGTTATAGTTGGGACAAATCCATACCACCGCATCGGAGTTTTCTATGGCCGGTAGTATTTCTTCGACCATAACACCTCCGTAAAAGCAGCTGCTCTGAAGGCTGTAGTGCTTGCATGTCCTGTATGAGCAGCCTTTACAGTCGAGGACAGTGCCGTTTTCCACGTGCAGTTCTACAATCTCATGTTCACAGAGGTGTTTTTTCACCATATTCCAGAGCATGAGGGTGTTTGAGGTTTCATGGGAGCTGGAGTGGAGGGCAAGTATTTTCGGATTCTTCACGGTTATAGGATTATCATCTAATAGCCTGCTGCCAAGGGAAACGCAGAGTTCAAGACATATTTCCTCCAGGGACATGGAGGTTTTCTTCTGCCAGGTTTTCAGATTGCTTAGGCTTGCTGTGGCTTCAACGAGGGGATTTCCCGGGAAACGGCATCCCAATGTATTGGCCAGGAATATCAGGTTTTGGGCGGCACTTTTCGTATAGAGTTCGCTGCTGCTGTGGACAAGAACGGCACCCGTAGACCCGTACAGAGAGGTGTTGCCTCTCCTTGCTATGCAGGCAACAGCCTCCAGCATTGGTATGCTGTTTCCTAAGTCATCCAGTTCAACCGCGAATAGTATTTTTTTACCCTTCAGGTCGGGAAGGTTGGACGGTGTTTCGATAATCCTTGCAGCAGCGCAGGAGGTAGCAGCTTCTGCCATGGACATCAGGCGGCGAGATACCTTCCCCGGCATTATCAGATATATTTCGCTCATACAATATCACCCAAATTCTTATAGGTATTTCTAATCCTTTGAAATAAAGGTTCAGGCAGGCCCAGCCTTTCGATTTCCGTTCCTGATTTGTTCAACCTGTTAAGCGAGCCCATATATACCCCGCCTATAAAAGTTGCGCTGTAGTGCCATTGGCCGCTCATTGTTGCTATCAGGGAAAGGCTTCCGGAGGACAGGGCTGGAGCTATATAGGGCTTGTATCCCGTTGCCCGGACGTCCAGGTTTGCCTTTCTGGCCTTTTCGGTCAGGTACAGGGAAATCTCCTCGCTGTAGTTCTCTATGCTGTCTGCTATGACCAGGCCCTCTCCGTGCGGACCGAAGGCCCTTCCTTCTTCAAGGTAGTGAGATGTCCGGGGAGACTGCGCCGCATAATACGCAGCACGGGCATGCATAACACCCAGCCCGTATCCGCGGATCTGTTCAGGAGCCAAACCCTTATAATCCAGGTTTCCTGCCCTGTCGGTATTACTCGCAATAAAGGCGGTTTTGCACAGGAGGTCCACGGGGTCCGATACCACTGCGAATATCCCTTTGAAGCTTTTCTGCCGTGCTTCCCTTGCAAACTCGCTTATTATCTGTGAGTTGCCCTCAAACTGGACCATTCTCACATCTTTTACAGCACTGCCTATCTCAGGTACTCCTACCGAAATACAAAACACCAACATATCGCAGTCGAAAATTTCGTCTTCGTTTATCATATGGACCCCGGGAAGGGTTTTATTACAGCAGGGAACGGATATTTGGTTTGCCTCATATTCCCATCTCTTGAGGTTCTCTTTGTTTCTACCCCATATTCCTATCTTTGAAATATGGTCTCCGCCCAACAGTTTTAATCCGATAAGAAGCATACCACCTACGTCTCCAAGGCCCGCAATATTGATTCTCCATTTATCAGGAAAGGAGTGATATAATACTTCCTGCCAATTGGGGTATCCGGTATTAACGGAGGTCGCCTTTCTTGAGCGGATTTTGGCGGTTAGCCACTGGGGAAGTTTACAACTGTAATTTGCATCGATTTTTAATAGTTTTACCCCTTCTTCTTTTAGAAACATCAAGGATGGCTCCGATATGGAAAAACTCCTCCTGGATTTTGCAGGGTCAAGGCTTGTAAGGACGTAGACAGTTTCCCCGGTCTTTTTTGCTTCATCTTCAGGTATAGTGTTAAATTGCGGATATTGCACATCTGAAATCAATATTCTATTTCTAAATTGATAAAAGAACATCATCAATCACCTCTCGGTGATATTATAAACAAACAGGCTAAATAATAAAAGAATGAAAGGCGAACCTAAGTCAGCGCAGAAGGTTTTTAGTAGGCATAAAGGCTGCCATAGGGCCTTTTGTTTACAGATACCAGCTTAGTAAAGGGACCTTTAACTATATCTTTATAGTCGTTTTTAAAGTAGCTGCAGAATTTTCTCAAAAGGGGTTCCAATTTTTTGTAATCATTTTCTTTCATCTCTTTACGTACAACCTCTGCGCCTAACTGGTGGTTTCCCACATGCCCCCGTACATATATGACACCTCCGTGCATACCTGTCCCACAGTAATTTCCGACGATAGAATCACCTTTTCCAAGGTTCAGGCCCAGGACAGCCACTATTCCGCCTGCCATGTATTCCCCCAAAAAATCGCCGGCCTTATTGCCGATTATAATGGCAGGAATGCTGCTCTTATACTCTTTCATATGAATTCCCACTCTATAGCCTGCGTTGCCGCTTATATAAACAGAGCCTCCCCGCATTGCATACCCTGCCGTGTCGCCGGCCATACCGTGGATAATCACTTCGCCTGCGTTCATGGTATTGGCAATGGCGTCCTGGCCGTTGCCATTGACAGTTATTCTGGGTCCGTTTAAGAAAGCGGCCAGGTCATTGCCGGGAAGCCCCTCGATAGTAATATTTACACTACTGGACAATCCGGTTCCGATGTAACGCTGGCCGTTAACATTGATTAAGTTTATATACTTGCTTTTTTGAGCTGCCAGCTTAATCTGCTCATTAATCTCCCGGAAGTTTAAGTTCCTTGAATCCACTATTATCACGATTTCACCCCCTGATACCCTGCTTCATATTTGACTCATTGCCTGCTATTCACCTGCTGTTTTTATTCCCAAGATGTCAAGTTCTTTCTGGTTTAAGCCTATACCCCTCAGCATATCACGATTGCCACGGAGGCTGTCAATAGAATTAATGCCCATACCGCCAAGAAATTCCTTTATCTCGTTTATCCATGCGGTTATCAGGTTTATGAGACGTTTTGACCCTATGTCAGGATTCAGGCGTTTTACAAGGTCCGGATTCTGGGTAGCTATACCCCAGCTGCATTTGCCTGTATAACATTTCTGGCATACGTGACACCCGAGAGCAATAAGGGCGCCGGTTGCTATATACACTGCATCGGCGCCGAGGGCAATTGCCTTGATTATGTCGGCGCTGTTCCGCATGCTGCCGGATGCTATTATGGAGACCTGGCTGCGGATTCCTTCATTTTTTAAGCGGGTATCCACCGAAGCTACGGCCATTTCAATGGGTATCCCCACGTTGTCGCGGATACGTGTGGGAGCGGCGCCTGTGCCTCCCCGGAAGCCGTCAATAACTATAATGTCGGCGCCTGCCCGAACAATGCCTGAAGCAATAGAGGAGATGTTGTTGACGGCAGCTACCTTGACCGCTATTGGTTTCGCATAGCCGGTTGTTTCCCTCAGGAGATATATCAACTGCTTCAGGTCTTCGATGGAGTAAATATCATGATGCGGAGCCGGTGAAAGGGCATCGCTTCCAACGGGAATCATCCGGGTTTTTGAAATCTCTTCGTTAACTTTTTCTCCCGGCAGATGGCCTCCTATACCGGGTTTTGCTCCCTGCCCCATTTTTATCTCCACCGCCGAACAGGCATTCAGGTACTCTATGTTGATTCCAAACCTGCCCGAGGCAACCTGTGCAATGGTATTTCTGCTGTAGTTGTATAAGTCTTTATGAAGCCCGCCTTCGCCCGCGTTGTAATAAATACCAAGCTGAGCTGCAGCCATTGCCAGGGCTTTGCACGCGTTGAAGCTTATTGAGCCAAAGGACATCGCTGAAAACAGAATGGGAGCCTCCAACTCGAGTTGAGGGGGCAGCTTGACCTGAAGGTTTCCGTTTGCGTCTATATCGACCCTTTCCGGTTTTCTGCCGAGAAAGGTTTTTAGCTCCATTGGCTCCCGCAATGGGTCGATGGGAGGATTGGTAACCTGGCTTGCGTTGATAACAATGCGATCCCAGTATATGGGATAATCTTCCGGGTTTCCCATGCCCGACAGCAGGATGCCCCCGGTTTCTGCCTGTTTGTATATCTCTCTGACCGCTTTTACGGTCCAGTTCGAGTTCCGCCTGAACGCAAGGGTATTTTTCCGTACCGATAGCGCGCGGGTAGGGCACATGGTTACACAGCGGTGGCAGCAGATACATTTCGTTTCATCCGATAGTACGGTCCCTTTTACTTTATCGTGTTGGTGAACTTCAAAGGAGCATTGCTTGACACATAATCCGCAGCTATTGCACCGGTCTTTGTCCCGTTGTATCAAGAATTCAGGCTGCAGGAAGCTTAGCATGCTTTGTCCTCCTTGACATCCACTGTTCCAAATCCGGTCTCCCCGGTTTCCAGCCTGCCTATCACGGGCTCGCTACCCCTTGGCGCCCATATGTGTTCGGGTTGGGGACAGACGGTGCGTATCGCTGCTTCTTCACTCGCTATGAACAGCATGTCGTCCTTGGTTGCGGCAACCAGAGAGCGAAGCTTGATCCGGTCATTAAGGGCCATGATTCCGTTATTCCATGCTGCAATGATAGAGAAGGGTCCGTTCATCAGCCCCTTTCCATAGATTATTCGAAGGGTCTTGTATAGCGCGCTTTCGTTACTGCCCATTCTTTCGATATCCTTGAAAAATGGGGGTGCTATAATCGAGCATGCAATATCTAAAGGCAACCTGTGCTTTCTGAGGAGTAAGTCCAAAAGGTAAGTGATTACCTCTGTATCAGTCTGTAGGGTACAGCTATACCCGAGCTCTTCGAGGTATCTCCTGTTGGTTTGATAGGACGACAGCTCCCCGTTGTGAACTATTGAGCAGTCAAGCAACGAGAACGGGTGGGCTCCACCCCACCAGCCCGGTGTATTTGTTGGGAATCTGCCATGGGCTGTCCATATGTATCCCCTGTACTCATCGAGACGGTAAAAATCCCCTATATCCTCCGGATACCCAACTCCCTTGAACGTTCCCATATTTTTGCCGCTGGAAAAGACATAGGCGCCCTTTATTTTTTTGTTCACACTCATCACACACTGAACTACATACTCCTCTTCATCCAGCTCTGACTGGTCAAGCCTGGCGGCTTTGGGCTTTACAAAATAACGCCAGATTAGGGGAGCATTTTTTATGGAAGGCACTTTTCGGGTGGGGATTTTTCCGGCATCACTTACATCGAAGTGCCTGTTAATAAAGTGCTCGGTATCTTTTTTACTGGCGATACTATCGAAAAATAAGTGCAGTGCGTAATAGTCCCTGTACTCAGGATAAATTCCATAGGCTGCAAAACCGCCGCCCAACCCGTTGGAGCGCTCATGCATCAACGATATGGACCGTATAATATATTCACCGGGAACGGCCTTCCCTTTCTTGTTCATAATGCCGCTGATTGCACAACCCGATGGGATTCTTACTTCGCCTTCTATCTGCATTGTTTTCTACCTCCTCGGTTTAGATTAGGTGCATCATGAATTAATTAATAAATATACATGAAATTTTGAGCATAACAAATTGCATTTTCTTAACAGTCAAAAATTGGCGCCGATCATGACAAATATATCTATATACCGCGGAAATAAATATATGATGTATATTATAGCAGCGTTTAGGATAAATTCAATAACTTTATTGAATTTCAGTAAATATTGTGTAAGTATTATAAATATGCAAGTAAAACAAATTAATTTGCAGTTTGCCAAAAATTACGAACTTTTAACCTGTCTGCGCAATGATTATTCAATTTTTTTTGATGTTGACAAAGGAGGAAAAAGGGGCTATAATTTCTAAATATAAAATCAAACAAATAAATATGCACCCAAAATAGGCAAAGAGGTCTATATCTTCCCTTAGGGAACATATGGGCCTTTTTATTTTACCGCTGAAGCATGAGAGGAGGAAGGCTATAATGTGCTGCTAAAAAATTTGGCATAATTCAAGTACAATTATTATTACGAGGAGGTCTATAAATGAGTTTACTTGAAATTGGCAAGGCGATCGACACCATATGGGTATTGATAGCATCCGCATTGGTATTCTTTATGCAAGCCGGTTTTGCTATGGTTGAGACGGGTTTTACAAGGGCCAAAAATGCGGGAAACATTATTATGAAGAATCTTATGGATTTTGCCGTAGGATCTTTGGTATTCTGGTTTTTGGGGTTTAGTATTATGTTCGGAGTTTCTAAAGGGGGGCTTATCGGGGAAATCAATTTATTCTCATCCGGGAACTTTGAACATTTGGGACTGGGTATCTCAAAGGAAGCATTCCTTATTTTCCAGACGGTTTTTTGCGCTACTGCCGCGACCATTGTGTCGGGAGCCATGGCGGAGAGAACCAAGTTCATTTCGTACCTGATATACAGCTTTTTCATAAGTGCGGTTATTTATCCGATAGTGGGACACTGGGCCTGGGGAGGCGGCTGGCTGAGCAGCCTGGGCTTTCATGATTTTGCAGGCTCCACAGTGGTTCATTCGGTTGGAGGATGGTCAGCCCTTATAGGTGCATGGATTGTGGGTCCAAGAATGGGCAAATATACCAAAGACGGTAAAACAGTAACCATTCCGGGCCACAGCATAACCTTAGGCGCCCTTGGGGTATTTATACTGTGGTTTGGGTGGTTTGGCTTTAATCCGGGGTCTACTCTATCGGGCATGGATGCTGATAGTATTTCCCACATATTTGTAACCACAAATCTGGCGGCTGCAATGGCCGCTGTGACTGCAATGGTAATTACATGGGTAAAAAACGGCAAACCCGACGTAGGCATAACATTGAACGGAGCCCTTGGGGGTTTGGTCGCAATCACCGCGGGAACCGATATAGTGAGCGCAGGCGGTGCAGTTGCGATAGGCTTTTTAGCCGGTTTTATAGTTGTGTTCGGAGCTGCATTTATAGATAGGGTTCTGAAGGTTGATGATCCGGTTGGTGCAGTGACGGTACACGGCCTTTGCGGTGCGGCCGGCACCATTGCGGTGGGCATATTTGCTCTGGAAGGCGGACTGCTGTACGGCG
Source organism: Bacillota bacterium (assembly GCA_013540605.1). Taxonomy (GTDB): domain Bacteria; phylum Bacillota; class Clostridia; order Ch29; family Ch29; genus Ch29. The sequence goes on along the minus strand of JABVCK010000020.1, from coordinate 79,459 downwards.
GCGGAGCAATGCTGCTCTTAGTCCAAGCGGCTGGAGTTATTACAATAGCCATATGGACACTGGCGACAACATACCTGTTGTTCAGCGGCATCAAGGCAACGGTTGGACTCAGGGTAAATCAGAAAGAAGAAGAGCTTGGGCTGGACATGGAGGAACACGGTATTGACGGTTATGCGGATTTCGAAATCAGGGGTGTGCACGCACATAGCTTCAGCTAATTAAATAATTAGAGACAAAATTCAACAGGATGTTAGCAGTAATTGAATAAGGGGTTTATGCCCCTTATTCAATTACTGCTGTTATTTGACTATTATTTTCTGGAGGCGCTTAAGCAGTTCCAGATCGTTGTACAGGTATCCGGATGGATTCAGGGTCAGGTCGTACATCATATTGTTTCCATGGTCGGGGCACCTGGGGGGATTTATCACTTCACCCAAAAGATCAAGGGTGAGGGCCCTTTCGTTGTAATATTGATATTCCTCCTCAAGGGTTGTGATTATATCGATTGCATTTTCTATGCAGGTACATGAAAGATGATAAAGGGCTTCGCTGGAGGCATCGCTGATGAAGGTGGGGGAAGTATAGGGCATAATGAGGTTGATCGATGGAATCAGGTTCCACTGCGGATAAACCCCCCTCCAGAGGGAGTCTCCTCCAATGAACGGATACATTGAACTTTCATTGAACCATGCCTTCAGCCTGGGCACGAAATAGGCGCTGTCAACCTCCCTGTTCTGTATGTCCATCAGCTCTTTACCGCGGCCTGATAATATCCCGACGATTATCTTTCTCACATCCAGGCCTTCCTTTTTTATCAGGGGGTCCAGGGCTTTAATCCTGTAGCCCTTGTTGAGCAGATCATCAACGAGTATTACCGGTCTGTTGAAAGACCGGAGCATCCTAATCTGCACATCCAGGTCAAGGTAATATGGAAAAGGTCCTATGGTGAAGCTTCTCATATCCGGCCGGAACAGCTTTTCGGTATGCATTGACTTGGTCACCGTGTTAGGCACCACCTGGTTGTTGAGTATTGTTCCAAAGGGTACGCACATCGCCGGTCCGAGGTTGCGAGGATAGTGAACGGTTGTATCCACTTCGTTCTCAGCGCATATCTTCTTGACCAGGGTTTGGTGAAGCATATTCCTGTCGAAGGAGAGAATAAGCTGACCCGGATAGAGGCCTGCCAAAGCCCTCTGCAGCCTCTGCCTGGCACGGTGTATTGCATCCTTAACCGCCGGCAGGCCTCTGAAGGGTTCCTTTATTACCGTATCGCAGTCCAAATTCAAAGTACAGGGTGCGCTCATATTAACTATATATATAGGTTCCTTTTCATGCCCGAATATCATTCTCTGGAATCCCTGGAGCTCCAGAATTTCTCCCATGGAAGGCGACGAATAGCTTTGTATCGCATTTTTGAAAACCGCATAGTTGTAGTCTTTGGTAAGGCAGTATGTTAAGGTTTCGGTCAGTATCACCTGTTCAAGATTTTCTATGCCCGGGTTTCTTTCCGCAAAGATGCCGTCCATTACGAGTATTCTTCCCACTGCGTTATCCCTGATATGCTCCGAAACCATATTGTTCTGAAACTCACTGAAAAGCATGCTAAGTCTAACCCAGTGAAACGCGGAGAATCCCAGTATCCTACCGCCTGCGCTCAGGTCCTTTAACAGGAGAATCCTTGGATTGAGCTTGCGGGAAAACTGGGTAAGCCTTTCCAGGGCCTCTTCCCGGTTGGCAAAAAACTGACACGCCAGCTTCTCCATGAGGGTAGGTGTAAGCTCATTTACAATCTCCACATCGACCGACACAGGCTGTACCAAAGTTTTATACTGCGGCTCCCTCCTGTACAGTCCGTTTTTATAGATGAATTTTTGAGCAAGGGGGTCCACCAGTATCGATATATCCCTGTTTTCATCTATATAGTTCCTGATCTGTGTCGAGCTTATATCTTCATACTGTGGAGGCAGGGACAACCGGATTATTTCTCCCTCCAACTTGCCTATCTCCCGGTCCAGCTTCCGGTCATCCTCTTCAGAAGAGTGAATGCTGTGCCGGTCGAAAATGATATGCGGGAAGTGGTGTATAGAGTTTTCTTCCTTGGAAGCCCTATACCCGGAAGCGTGGAGCACCACATCGCTTCCCACAACTATATAAACCTTGGAGTTGGGGAAGCTCTGCTTCAGTGTGGCCAAATCACAGGGGTTTGCTATGTTTATCGGAATATCTTCCGGGAAAAGGTATATGTTGAGTTCATCGGCTATGGACATGTTTATTATGTCCCTGCGTATCAGGTGGGGCTGTGTCCTTTTGGACCAGGAAAACTCGTCTATCGCAAGGTATACTTCGAACCCCATATTCCGAATTTCCTTGGTTATTTCCTTATGACTGAGGGAGAATGGGTCAAAGGTACCGGGGAAGAACGCTATTCTATCGGGATATTCTAGGTCCATTTTCCCGTTGAAAAAGGAATAATCCGAGATAAACCTGTACATATGGTTAAGGCCCGAGGAATTTGTAAGAAAAAGCAGTTCCTCATCCTTGCTGTCGGTCAGCAGTGTCAGTATCTTTTTTGATGTCAGGTTAAATATATGTTTTTTCTGCTCCAGGTCAAGAGCCCGTGAACCAAAAATATCCTTGCCGAGAACGCTGAAAGCAACCTGCTTTATCTGCAGGTTATAGTTCACAAGGCCGTTCAGGAGAATTCCAAGTATTCTTATCAGCCTTCTCTCATTGGACGGGTTATCCAGGGGGAACAATTCCCTGTACTTTGTATAATTGGATACGGTCACCCCCAGGGTTTTCAAAAGCAGAGAGTTTATCTGAGGCCCGGACTGCTTGATCTTTTCAATCAAATCGTCCAGTACTTCGTCAAGCTCGATGGGCTGAAGGTAGAGAATAATCTGCCCGAGATAGTAGGGTATATATTTGGTGAACTGGTAGCCTTCTATCTCAAGGGCGCGCAGAAGTTCAATGGCAATATCGTTTCGCTGCTCCAGGGATAGGTGGGGAGTAAGCTTTACCAGTGCTTCCCCCGCTGCGATCCTTACATCTTCCACCGGGCTTACTTTAATAAGGTTGCAAAAGTGCATTGCTGTGTATAGGGCGTTTCCCTCGTCCTTTGACAGGGAGTAATCCAGGAGCAGCTCTACCTGCACTTTTTTGGTTGCTCTGTGGGTTGCTGTTTTAAGATTGCTCAGGAAAATGTCCGATATTTTTTTTCTATCTTCACAGCATAAGCTTTCAAGTTTATCAATTGTTTGGGCTTCCGCACCGAGTGTTCTTGCCAGCTTCAGTTTAAGATAGTTCTCCGCCGGTGATTCCGATGGTTTAATATCCTCAACGAGCAGGCTTTTCAATTGCTCAGCCTGTTCAGGGCCATAAGAAAGACCGGGTAAAATCCTGCACAGGGCATCCAGGGCGGAGAGTTTCAGATTGGCATCATCGCTGCCAAGAATATTTAAAATAAAATCCAATAGCATCCCGGCAGCACCTTCTTCGCATGATGCTGGTATGAACTTAGCCGCTTCCAGGAGGTATAACCGTGCGCCGCTTTTCCAGGGAAGACTGCCGCTGTAGTATTTGAGAATCACTCTAATATAACTGTTGACCATACTTTTTTTGCAGTTCAAGAACAGCGATGCCACCATGGTACCCAGCCCGTAGCCTATCCACAACCTGTGGGCAGGGATTATCCTATGGTCAGGGTTAATAAAGGCATCCATGTACCGGTCAAGGAGTTCACAGCTGGTGATTTCAGGAGACCCTACGTCTGCGTCAGCCGGAACTTCCTTTCTGTATTCCTCGTCAAAGGTGGCGATCAGCGCCCCTATCAACTCACTGCAGTGCCTTCTTATATCATCCTCCGGGTGTATCAGGTTTTCGTAAAGGAACTTAAGGGTGATGAGTTTTTGCTTCTGGGTAAGGTAGGTTGAGTATTCTTCGAATATTCTGAGGTATTCCCTGAGGTTTTTCCAGTTTTTCTCGCTCCTGGCGGACTCCAGGATTGTGTTAAGCGATGATTCATCCCTCAGTTTATACATGAGGTTTATATTGTGATATATTGAAAGGTTCTTAAGACTTTTGACAACCTCGTCCCCATGCATCAGAGAGTAGTGTTTTTCTGATGTCTCCCGTTGGGGCCCGTGTAATTCTGTATCATCGCCGTTCAGCCGTATTCCCAGGTGAACCATATAATCCTCGAAGTCCTTCAGCTTGGCAAAAACCCTACGGTATCTCTTCTCTTTAGCTTCATTTACGTTATCCAGCTTACCCAGCACAATATCAAAGGATTCATCGAGGGAAAATATATGCATGTTTCCCGCGCCATTTCTTTTCACCCGGAAATCCGAATATATCAGCAGCAGGGATTCCAGAGGCAGGTTTTCGATTTCCAAATCCCAGGTGGAATGGTTAAGGGCAATGTTCCGGATGTATACGATGTCATGCTTTCTGAACCATAAGTCGGTATAGTAATAATGAAGGTAAGGAACCCTCTTCAGCTCTGAGCCTTTGCACCCGTATTTTCCTATATCATGGCCCGCCGCTGCACCCGATACCCTTCCCAGGTCGAGGGGAAGCCCGAGGGCGAGGAGCTGCCGGGCAATTGATAGCGCGAGGTGATGTACGCCGCATACATGGTCAAGGGTATTATGCCCCAGCACCTCCTGGTTTAGTTTCATCATCTCGTATATATATTCGTCCTTGAACGCTTTGATAAACTGGCTGTATTCGGATGGATTTTCCAGGGCCTCCCGCTCGCTGTCGGTAAGGAACAGAAGGGGATACGCACTCTGCCATGTGCCATCATTGGAGATTTTCTGAAATTCGCAAATCTCCCTTAACACAACAAGATACAAGCTGCAGGCTTTATCCAGGCTTTTCTTAAGCGCTATCTCCCGTGCCTGGGGAAAAGACATGTCCACTGTGAATTGATATATATAATTCAACCAGTCCTCCGGCGCATCGCTTCCTGCAATTTCATCAAGTAAACTGCGGCATAAGCCTAGAACTCCGGCGCAACTGTAGTCCTTGCCGCTGACGATTGAAGCCACATCGTTGATGAACTGCGCTGAATTCACGTGTTTCTCAACCGACAAACGGTCGGCCAGAGGATAGCTTGCCATATGTTTTGAAACAGCATCCAAGACTCTGTTATAAAGCTGATTGGATAAAGAAGTGCTCATATTATTCCTCCCCGGACCTCTAGTTGATTTCTTATGTGTATTATACCTGCATCTGAGCCTTTTTTCTATCTCTCCTATTATTATATCATATAGGATTAACGCGTGTATGCGCTGTGCCTTCGGCGGGCGAAGGCGTTGCATAAGAAAGCATACTTTTTTATGCAATAAAAAATGGGCAGGTTACGGAAGCGAATTGGGAAGGGAGTATCGCTTTCGTATTTACCTGCCCATAAAATAAAATTGTGTTTTACATAATCCTTAGACGCTGTCTGTGATGCTTTGTTCCCCGGGTGAGTTCCCAACGGGAGCTAATTAAACCGTCAGGTTCCCACTTCGCTTATATTGGTACTGTCAATAAGCTTGCTTTTAGTCGCTTCCGCAAGTTCCGGAAAAGCATCCCCGTAAAGGTTGGACCATTTGTCAAACACAGCCAAAGCTTTGTCATAGCTGCAGGTCTTGGTGTGAAGATCAATCAACACCAGCAGTTGGTCTGAAATGTTTTGATTGAAGCTTTCCAGGAAATTTATCTCTTCCTCAATATAACCCGATGCTTTGAAATAGTCCATACTTCTCATATAGGATTCCGCAAGGATCCCGGCAGCCCTGGACGCAATGGTATAAATCTCAGCCTTTTCAATCTCATCGTTTGTCGGACGGGTTGTAGATTTTAGCTTGCCGTAATAGGTTTCGGCATCGGCTCTTTTACCCTGTTCCAGGTATCCCTCGACCAGTGAAAATATTGCCCTGGATACCAGGATTCTGTCGCCGGAACTGCTTACAATATCCTTGTAGGCGGCTTCTTTTTTTTCCCAGGAACCAAGCCGCTCAATCCTTTCCAGCTGGTCACCGCCTTCATGTGAGCAGGATGCCACAATAAATACAACCAATGACAGTGCAGCCACTAAGGCGGGCCTGAATATAAGCCTCATGCATTTACCTCCATCCCGGACAATGTTTACTATATAGTATTCTTTACCATTAGGATAATTCCTTCATGGTAAACTATGGTAAACTATGGTAAAGCGTAACGGAATTACCTGTGAAGTATGCCGGAAAGGTGTTTATATACCATGAAGGTAATAGCTGAAAGGACCAGTCCCTTTAGCAGGTTGAACGGTACAATTCCGTATATGACCAGCGATTTCAAGTCAACGACCGCGGAATTCGCCTGCTTGCCCATATCTATGATTACATCCAGGGGAAACAGTTTCGAGTAAAAGGGAATGAGAATATAATAGTTTGCCAACCCGCCGACAATACCCATAACAACGGTTGCGGCAGCCATGGATTTTATTGCGGTAGCCCGGGTTTTATTTTTGCTGTAGATCAGGCCCGCAGTAAAAACAAAGGATGAACCGACGATAAAGTTTGCCAGTTCTCCCACAGGGGAATCCATTCCCCACTTAAAGACCAGATGAAAAACGTTTTTCACCACTTCAACCAGTACCCCGGCTACAGGACCTATTGCAAAGGCTCCCAGAAGCGCAGGCATGTCGCTTAAATCAAGCTTCAAAAACACCGGGAAAAGCGGGATGGGAAACTCGATGTACATGATGATGAAGCCGATTACTCCAAGCAGCGATATTTTTGTTAAATTTGCTGTGACTGATTTTTTATTCATTTTCTTAACCTCCCTTGTAATAAATAAAAAACCCCGGAATCTCCGGGGCTGAATGCAAAATACAGGCATCCTCGTATCTTCTCCCATCCAGACTGTAACTGTCGGCTCCGGAATCTCACCGGGTCAATTGCCAAGGCAACTCGCGGGCTTTACCGCCGGTAGGGAATTTCACCCTGCCCCGAAGATACATAATAAATATATTTGTTTACTATAATATTATGCATCAAATAAGGAATTTTGTCAAAGGGTGCGGCGCGCAATTTTGAAACCGCTTAAGTATAATATTTGACAAATAATAATATTGATAATAAAGATAAAAGAAGTTATAATATAAATACGCGGTTAATGCGGGTATAGCTCAATGGCAGAGCACCGGCTTCCCAAGCCGGCGGTGCGGGTTCGATTCCCGTTACCCGCTCCATATTCGGGGCGATAGCTCAGTTGGGAGAGCGCTACCTTGACATGGTAGAGGTTTCGCAGGTTCGATCCCTGTTCGCCCCACCAACATATTTTTCAATTCAAAAAAAATCATATTTACATTTATTTCTAGAGGATTCCCAGAATACTTGTCCAATATTTAAAATGGATAGTTCTTCCCGTTTGATTTTCATTTCCGGAGGTAAACATGAAAAAGGCATTTACCAAAAACAAGGACAAACACATAACCCTTATGCTTTTTTCCAGCCCCGATAAAAAGGCAAAAAAGATCCGTTTAAACAAAACCATAATAAAATCCACGGCATTGTTCACAACGATTGCCCTTTCCTATAGTATTGCAGCCACCACAGGGTACATGTTTCTGAACGAGAACTATCATGTCGCCCTGGAGCGGATCGAGTACCTGACAGAGGACAATATGCGGCAGCAAAATGAGATAGCAAGCCTTTATAATTACAGCAATGAAGTAAGGGACAAAATGGAAAACCTGATTAAGTTTGACGGTGAGGTACGGAACATGGTGGGGCTGAAAGACCACGCCGACAAGAGGCTTGAGGAGTTTAACGGCACCCTTATTGCGTCAAGGGGAGGTGTTAACAGGCCAACCGGAGTAATAGCCGCTGAGATGGTAAGCGAAACAGCTGCACAGCCGGTGATGATGAGTTCCGTGAATTGGTTGAACGATTCCGTACATGTTTTGTCAAGCCAGATGGATGTACAGGAAGAAGAACTGGAGACGCTGCTGAACGATGTTGATGCAAGGCTTGCCTACCTCGAAGCAAGACCTTCCTTTCTACCGGTTTACGGCCAGATTACTTCAAGGTTCGGCGGAAGAAAGCACCCCTTCAGTAAAACGTACCAGTTCCATGAGGGCGTTGATATTGCTGCAAAGTCCGGCACACCGATTAAGGCGACAGGCAAGGGAGTGGTGGTATTCTCCGGGTGGCAGGGAGGATACGGCCAGGTTATAGCAATTAGTCATGGATACGGGCTGAAGACTGTGTACGCACATAATAGCGCAAACCTTGTGAAGGTGGGCGACAAGGTGAGCAAGGGCCAGGTTATAGGTAGAGTTGGCTCTACAGGGCAGAGCACAGGCCCCCACGTTCATTTTGAGGTCCATGTAAACGGCAAGGTAGTTGACCCGGTTAAGTTTGTGAATAGTAAAAGCTAGCCATTGTCGAGCACCGTGAAGGAACGGTGGATAGGCAAACAGCAGGAGAAAAGATGGGATGATTACCCATCTTTTTTATTCAACTTCCGGGAGTTTGTGGTAGTATTAGAGATAGGGGTCAGGTCGATTGAAAGCAGAGGTATAAAGATGTCAAAGGGCAGGTTGTTTTACACAATTATAACGTTGGGCCCTCTGGGTGCCGTTGTATTATATCCGGTCATAGCCGTCTATACAGTCTACAGTTTGATTAAGGATGGTTCAGGATGGCTTAGGGAACGCATGAGAGGGGACAGGCCTCTGACGTTCTTTTATGCTTGTGTGATGCTGTCCACTGTATTTTCACAGGATATACTGATAAGCCTGCTGGCCTTTTCGATCTTCACAATACAGGTGTTTGCCTATGTGATCGCCGGAAAGCTGGCCGGTAAATTCCAAGACAGGCTTTTAAATGATGTCCTTCTTGTGGGGAGCGTTGTATCCTTGATTGGCATAATCCAGTATCTTTTCATAGACTTTACGATACCCCAAAGGTGGCTTGACAGGACACTGTACAATCCGGAACATTACAAAAGGGTTTTTTCCACCTTTTTCAATCCGAATGTTCTTGCAGGCTACCTGATATTGATTATATCGTTGTCTCTATCTTCTTTGAACAGAAAAGAGGCAATTAAAACGATAGGCCTGGTCCTGGCGCTTCTCTGCCTCTTTTTCACCTTTTCACGGGGGGGATGGATAGGCGCTATGGCAGCTGTTCTGACGACGGTTGTACTGAAAAGGGATAGAAAATCGCTCGCGGTTTTCGTCCTTTGCATGGCTGCCATAACAGCCGTATTCTGGGCAGATATCGCGGGAAGAGCCAACGGTGCGCTTAACGACAGCACCTTTGGCTACAGGGTGGAGATATGGAGGACAGCCTTAGAGGTTTTCGGGTGGTATCCGCTATTTGGCTGCGGGTTCGGCACATCGTGGAAAATCATACCCACGATATCACCGGAGATTGATGCTCTAGTCGGACATGCCCATAACCTTTATTTGAATTTTGCCATGGAAACAGGAGTAGTAGGTCTTTCCGCCTTCGTTGTTTTCATCGCTTCAAGGATAGCCAGGGGATATCATAGGCTGAGAACTCCGGAGGGTAGCGGCTGTGACATGACTGCGGGTATCGTGGGAGGAGTGGCCGGCATGCTTGTCCACGGCTTTGTGGATGCCGTGCCAATTGCTCCCCAGCTTGGTATAGTAATCTGGCTTCTCCTGGGAGCTGCCGGGATATGAAAAAAATTGCCCGGTAAAAAATTTTTTCTTGACATTTACCCGGATATGCTGCATAATAATTTTTAAATTTACCTGAAACAAGGCTGTGAAGGGAAATAGTACGGTGCAAAGGGTTTTAGAGAGCCGGTGGGTGGTGTAAACCGGTACTCCTAAGCACAGGAATCCGTCCCGGAGCCCCGGGGATGAAGCTCAGTATTCCCTGGCGGATGACCCCGTTGAAGGTCTTGAGATTGCTGAAACTATGCAAAATTAGGTGGCACCGCGTGGGATAACTACCCCCGCCCTATTGAGGGCGGGGTTTTGTGCTTTTAAGGTTAGGGGACACACCTCTTCATTGAAGCCGGGCTCTAGGGTGGGAGGAATGTCCCCAATATATAAAAGGGGGTATGTATCAGTGAATATGAAATTAATGACGCCAGGGCCAACTCCACTGCCTCCGCAGGTGGTCGATGCAATGGGACGGCAGGTATTGCACCACAGGACAAAGGAATACGGCGAGGCCTTCGATAAGCTGTGCAAGGGCCTGAAGTACGTATTTGCAGCGGATTACCCTGTTATCACATTTACGGCGTCCGGAACCGGGGGGATGGAAGCGGCGGTTGTGAACTGCTTCTCTCCCGGCGACAGGGTGCTGCTGATTTCCACCGGGGTGTTCGGGGATCGGTTCGCAGACATCTGCCTTTCCATGGGGCTGGACGTTGACAAAATGGATGTAGCCTGGGGCAAAGCGGTACAGCCTGAGGAAGTGAAAAGCCGGTTAAGAAACGGTGTCAAGGGCGTAATACTGACGCATAATGAGACCTCCACAGGAGTGAAAAATGACATTGCTGCCGTCGGTGAAGCGCTCAAGGGTATGGATATACTATACGTAGTGGATGCGGTGAGTTCGCTCGGGGGAATGGAAGTGAGGCCGGAGGAATGGAACATAGATGTGGTAGTTACTTCTTCACAAAAGGCCCTTATGTGTCCTCCGGGATTGACTTTCCTGTGTGTAAGCCCAAGGGCGGTGGAGGCAGCAAAAAGGAACAAAGGCTCATTCAGGCATTATTGGGATTTTCGCAAAGCCCTTGATTTCATGGACAGGGAACTGCCCGAAACCCCGTTTACTCCGGCTGTCAACCTGGTAATGGCTTCCTCGCAGGCTATCGGCCTCATAATGAAAGAGGGCATCGAAAGGGTTTGGGAGAGGCACAGCAGGATGGCGGAAATGACCAGGGAAGGGGTAAAGGCCATGGGACTGCACCTGTTCGCAGAGGAGGGGTCCGCCTCTGAAACCCTCACGGCAATACAGGTGCCGGAAGGGATTAAGGCAGGGGATATCAGGAAACACATGGAGCAGCGGCACGGGATAATAATAGCAGGTGGAAACAAGAGCCTGAAGGGTAAGATCATAAGGATAGCGCACATGGGGTACATCTTTGAGGAAGATGTGCTTGATGCGCTGAACGCCCTTGAAGACGCCCTTATATCATACGGGTACGGCCTGGAGAAAGGCAGGGCCTGGGAAACGGCACGGCAGGTATGGGACAGGAGGAGGGAAAAGATATGAAAGTGATAATAACCGAGAGGATTGCCCAGGCGGGCATAGATATACTCAGGGAAAAGGCCGATGTTGATATAAAGCTCAATATATCCAGGGATGAGCTGCTGGATGCTATCGGACAATACAACGCAATAGTTGTTCGCAGCAGCACAAAGGTAGACAGGGAACTGATCGAGAGGGGAAAAAACCTGAAGGTAATTGGGAGAGCCGGAAACGGCATAGATAATATCGACCTCGATGCGGCTACCGAAAAGGGAATAGTGGTGGTAAACACGCCGGAGAGCAATTCAATATCGGCGGCTGAGCACACAATCGGGCTCCTGCTTGCTTCCATCAGGAACACGCCTCAGGCCAACAGCTTTATTAAGGCAGGAAACTGGGGAAGAAGCCAGTTCAAGGGAAATGAACTCAACGGTAAGACGGTCGGCATAATTGGTCTGGGAAGAATCGGGGGACTTGTAGCTGCAAGGCTTCTGGCCTTCAACATGAAGGTGACGGCCTATGACCCCTATATACCGGATGAGAGGTTCAAGTACCTGGGTGTGGAAAAGAAGGATAGCCTTGAGGACCTGCTCAGGGAAGCGGATATAATCACCGTACACACCCCAAAAACCGAGGAGACCTATGGCATGCTGGGGGAAAAGGAATTCACTTTGATGAAGGACGGAGTCAGGCTGGTCAACTGTGCCCGGGGCGGTATCATATCCGAGAGGGCGCTGCTCAAAGCGCTGGAGAGCGGCAAAGCGGCAAGCGCAGCGCTGGATGTCTTTGAGGAGGAGCCCTGCCCTGACAACCCACTGTTCAAGCTGGACAATACCGTAGTGACACCTCACCTGGGGGCCGATACGGTGGAGGCCCAGGACAATGTGGGCATCACAATAGCCCGGCAGGTGCTGAACGCATTGGAGGGGAAGCTGGTATCCAACGCAGTGAACATGCCGAGCCTTCCCGACAGGGATATGGAATACCTGAAACCCTACATGGTACTTGCAGAAAAACTGGGGAGATTATACTATCAGCTAGAGAAAAAATCGGTGAGCAAGGTGGAGATAAAATACAGGGGAGGCATTATTGACCATAAGACCGGCCCATTAACCCTCGCATATCTGAAGGGACTCCTCGAGCCGGTGGTCAAGGAGAGGGTTAACTACGTGAACGCCAAGCACCTTGCCAAAAGCAGGGGTATAGACGTGCTGGAAAGCCTGGACAGCACATCCAGCGAGTATACCGATCTTATTGAGGTAAAGGTAAGCAACTGCGAGAGCAGCTTTGTTATGGCCGGTACGCTGTTTGGAATGAAGGAACCGAGGATTGTGGACCTGAACGGTTACAAAATAGACATGGAACCCAGCTCCCATATGCTGCTGGTTAAGAACGACGATAAACCGGGTGTCATAGGGTGCATAGGGACGATTATGGGTGTCAGCAAGATTAACATAGCAACAATGAGGGTCAGCAGAAATGTAAAGGGAGGCAAAGCCCTGATGGTGCTTAACGTGGACAGTGTGGTGCCAAGGGACGTCATAGAGATGGTTAAGAAGGTTGACGGGGTTACCGAAGTAAACTTTATAAAACTGTAGCGTTTCTGTTATAATACTAATAGTAAGATTAGTCATGGCCAGAGTATATGGTATATGCTCTGGCCGGGCACTTTTATACGGTACTGAGAGGCGATACGCATGAAGGTAGAGGACATTAAAAGGGACTGTATCATGATAGATGTGCGGTCACCGGGGGAATACGAAGACGGTACAATACCCGGCGCAATAAACATACCCATATTTGATGACGAGGAAAGGGCTGTAATCGGAACCCTGTACAAAAAGGTAGGAACCCGGGAAGCAAAAAAGAGGGGCATCGAAATAGTCTCTTCTAAGCTGTCAGACATATACAGCAAAGTTGAGCAGCATGACATCAAGGGAAGGGATATGGTGCTGTTCTGTTCGAAGGGTGGCATGAGAAGCGGCTCCCTTGTTCAGCTCCTGAAAGCTTTGGGACATAGGGTAGAACAGCTTGAAGGAGGATATAAAGCGTATAGGCGGTATATACTTGATAACCTGGGTGGGTTGATTAGGGGGAAGAATGTCGTAGTTATTCATGGGAACACCGGGGTTGGAAAGACAGAAATCCTTAAAAGGCTTGAAAAGGAAGGCTTCCCTTCGGTGGACCTTGAGGAAATGGCCAACAGCAGGGGCTCTATCTTTGGTACCGTAGGGCTAGGCAAAGCCAGGGGACAGAGGGATTTTGACGCCCTGCTGTATGACAGGCTGCGTGATATTGATGCGGATTACATCATTGTGGAATCGGAAAGCCCCCGGGTGGGCAGGGTTTACCTGCCCAATGAACTTGTGGAGGGAATGAAAACGGGCATTCATTTACTGGTGGAATGCTCAGAGCAAACCAGAATTACACGTATTGTCAATGAATATATAAAAATTCAGAGCAGCGAAGCCCTTGCGGAGATTCAGGATTCCATCAACAGGCTTGAGGGGGAAATAGGCAGGAAAAAAACCGCAGAACTCCTTGGGCTGCTTGAGGAGAAAAAATACAGGGAAGTGGTTCGCATACTCCTCGAGGACCATTATGATCCCAAATACCGCCACTCAGAGAAAAAATACGATTACGACCTGACTTTGAGCAGCGAGAATATTGATGATTGCGTATGCCGGATCATGAATTATCTTCGGCAAAACCTATAGAGGTCCGGTCTGATGCTGAAAAGATTGGTGAAGTTATTTTTGGCAGTTATTTTTGGCATCCATTGACAAGGAAAACAGGGTATGATAAAATATTAACAAATATAGAAGTTCAGACTGCTTGAGGCATCCCTTAGGTAATCTGAAAAAATGCGCAAAATTTTTTGCGCGTCTTTTACAAATACTTTCCAACATGCAACTGTTATGTTTCAATTTATATTAGTTTGAAACAGAAAACGGCAGGGTTATCGAAAGGTATATGATAACAGACAACCTTTTGCCGATGTGGAAGGTAAACCAGTGGATCGAAGCAAAAAGCCTCAGAAAGGTCAGCACTGGCAGGAAGTATGCACAAAAACTGTCGGTGTATCTGAATTACTTGAACAGCTATGGTGTCGAATATGACGTGGCGACTAACAAAGAGGTTGCCGCTTTCATTCAGAGCTTAATCTACGGAAGCTTGAATGACCTCAAAATCCGGTCGCTTGAAACGGTTATTACCTATGCTACACTGAGCCAGTATATAACCGTTATTACTGAGTTCTACAAATGGCTGGATAACAATTACGAAACCAATATGCAGTTCAAGACCAGGACAGATACCTTCAAGGCAAAAAAGTCCTTTTTGTATGGGCAGATATACTCTTATGACTACAAATACATCATAGACAGGTATCTGCCCAGCTTAAAGGGCGGTAAAGAGTATATTAAATGGTATGATGACAGCGAAAAGCAGGCATTATGTGGAAGCTTTCTCACCTTACGGGATGAAGCGGTATTTCGGCTTACACTGGAGGGATTCCGCATTGATGAAGCGCTGAGTATCAAACTGGACAATTACAATCCGGTGGAAAGAATTATCCAGCCGACACGCTCCAAGGGCAGAGCCTCAGTGATAGGTGACAGCCGCAACCACCTCAGAACAGTAGCACTTCCGGTAAAAACCTGCGAACTTCTGGACAGCTACATAGCAACTGAGAGAATGATAGCCGAAAATGAAAGCGGTATTATCAGTCAGTACCTTTTCCTTAATCTCAGAAAGGGAAGATGCTATGGAATGCCTCTCTCCTACCGCAACTACCTCGCCATCCTTAAGGGCTGTGCCCGGAGGGCAGGCATAGACCCTGCAAAAATCAGAACACATAGCGGCCGCAGCACAAAAGCGATGGAATTCATTGAGCACCAAATCCTCCACCCGGAAGATGGCTTAACCGATGCAATTATGCTGGAATGCTTCGGCTGGCGCAGCACCGATTCCATTGAGCCGTACCGCAATCACAATAATCAAGTGATTGCCAGGGCTGTCATGGAAAAACTTCACAAGGGGAAGGGTGGCTGCAATGATTAAACGGTTGGAAATCAAACAGGCTTCGGCGCTATGGCATATCGACGGCGCGGAAATAGCTATGTTTCATCGGTTAAATATCACGGTTGATATGACAATGGCCAGCATAGAAGCATATAGAGATGCCTTACAAAGCGGCTCCTATAGACAGGACAACGCTCCACTCTGTGAAGCCTTCCGGTTCTTCGGAGGCATTTCCTTTGTTGCCATTGGGTACAAGGCTTATCGTGAAGACTTTCTAAAAATGTTTCGTTACTACACCAAGCAGTTTGTTATGGAATGGTACGAAAGCGACAAATGCATTCATTCAAAAGAGGTTGGCATAGGTCATGTGTTTGAAACAATGCTCTGCAGTAAAGAAAATACAATCCGGTACAATTTTATGTATATCCTTGAAGAGATAGACAACAGCCATCTTTTTGTTGATATCGTAAATGAAGAATTCGGAGCATTCTGGATGAAAAAAATCAAGGAAGCAATGGAGCGCAAAGACAGCCTGCAGGATATTACGTCACGAATCGGAGCCATGAGGGTAGCAAGATATTGCATGGCAATGCTTGATGCTACAACCGCGTATCTTCGTTCTGTCGCCGAGGGTTATACAGAACGACGTGAAAGAATAAGTGTTCACAAACTGAATGAATGGCTGTTTGGAACAGTTGCAAGGACAGGTATTAAAGGATATGACAAGGCGTTCCAATCTGTACTAAAAGACATTGCTAGAGATGAATCTGAGGTGCAGTCCCAAAAGTTCATAGCGGAAAACCGGCTCCAGTTAGATGTAAACAGGGATGTGTGGGTACTGTACAGTAAGCACGGTCCATCTCTGTATTACAACAAGATGGATTTTACCATCATCAACAGTCCTTCCATGCGGTTGGAAGTGAAACACTACATGAAGCATCGCTTTATGGCGGTCAATCGGATAAAAGACCGGTTCCTGTCCCAGGTTGCCTATGCGGTTAATCTACTGACCACGCACAATCCAAACATCAAATATTTTGCAGATGTGGATGATGTGGATGCGAAAGCGCTTCACATTGCCCTTGAGAATGCAGAAACGACAAACTGTGGCAGGGAAAAAACACAGGGGAATATAATGACAGTCTTTAGCACCTGTAAAATCGTATGCGCCTACCTGATGGGCAATATGAGGGACGAGAGCATCAAAAGCCCCCGGCCGTATCAAAATCCCTTTGAGAAATTCATCTTTAGGAACTCCAAGGATTATGTCAAAAATACCCCTGTCATTCCGGAATGTGTGATGGAACAGCTCAAAGTTCATATAAGCGAGCTGCAGGAGGTTTACCAGCTGCTGTTCAAAATCTTTTCCAATACAGGTATGCGGGCAAAGGAAGTGCTTTTCCTCGAAGCGGATTGCCTTGAAAAATCCAAATATGAGGGTTATGTACTGCTGAAGTATAAGCCCTACAAGATGCTGTCTGCAAGACGCAAGGTCGGTGCCCCCGATTATCATCGGGTACTGATTTCCTGCTCTCTTGCCAATGAAATAGAGAGGCAAATCAAATCTACGAAACTGCTGCGGGATGAATATGGTCTCCCATATATCTTTATCCGGAAAAGAGAGAACTTTAAAGCCAGTATGCTCAATATATGGTATTTTGCACTGCTCATAAACAAGCTGATTGAAAAATACAAAATCTGTGATGAAACCGGAGAGCTTTGGTGCTTTATCAGCAGACAGTACCGTAAGACACTTGCCGTTACGCTGATTGAAAACGGTGCAACGGTGGAAGAACTTGCCTATTGGCTGGGGCATCTTAACAGTGGTACTACTGCAAGATATTATGCGGAAGTTTTCAATCAAAACATTGTAAATTCTATTGTGGACAGCGAGGTGGACAAATGAGTGGGATATTAAAACCGTTAATAACAGAAACCTATGATGAGTATCAAAAGGCAAGATATATCGAATTCCTAAACGAGCTTGGCTCAAACATTCGCTTTGAAGATGATACATGGGTCTGCGACAAACGAAGACGGAGTTTTGCAGAATACCCTCATACTGTATCCATCTATTTTTCAGCCATTCAGGTTCAGTATCGCACCGTTGTGAAATATTTTGCCATCATAAGACTATTGAACGGCATTGGTATCAGAGGTGTGAAACGAAATGTACTGGATCTGGTGTCCTTCTTTCGTTTTTTGCCTGAAGATACCCTGCTGTCGGAGATTAACATCAGTACTGCTTCACAGTACAAAGAGCTCCTGGACCATACTCCACAGGCAATGAGCACAAAATATGCCAAATGGTCGGCAGTCAGCGTTTTTCTTAAAACGATGAATGGCTGGGATGGTGAATATATTAAAAATCCTTTTGCAGACAATCCCTATGACAGTCACGAAAAGCTGGGCTATAAGTACATCCCTGAAGACGTTGCTAAGCAGCTTGATACCGTTTTTATGCGGGATGAAATAGACTTGACCATAAAGTGTATCTATTGGATACTGCGGCTAATTCCATCAAGAATCAGTGAAGTACAGGGTATGAGGATAGACTGCTTAAAGCCGTATAACGGGCATTTCTGCCTCTTTATCCCGACATGGAAGCAGAATGGCGGGAACAAAGAACCGATACAAAGGGTAATTCATATAGAGGACACTGGAAGTGGAGGATATCTGATAAGGCTGATCAGAGAGCAGCAGGAACTTGCAAAATCATTGCAGCCGTTTATGGCTGATAATAAAAAGGATGCCCTTTTTACCTATCAGGTCAAGTTTACCTTGAAAAATGGAACGACAACATCAATGAGTAGGTATCATACGGTACAATGGGGTTATGTTTCATACAATTTTAAGAATATATGCGCAAAATATAATATCCGTGATAAGGATGGGGAAATGTACAAACTGACCTCTCATCAGTTCCGGCACAATGGCATTACCGATAGGCTGGAGGCGGGATTTACCTTGCCTCAGATTGCGGATATGACCGGCCACCACGGTGATGCAATGTTATTCGGTTCCTATGCTCATCTGGATTTGAAACCGAAAACGCTGATTCAGAAGCAGAAATATGTATTAAGTGAACAAGAAAACAGTGAAAATCCATATGTAATGTTCGGCGGCAGAATCCTCAATATGGAAGGACAGCTCGAAAAACGGCTGCTGAAAAGTATTCGGGCACACCGTGTCCGGGGAGGTATCTGTGGAGATATTACAGGCTGTAAAAGCGACATGTGGAACTGCCTGGACTGCAAGCACTTTATTCCCGACAGGGAGCAGCTTCCATACTTTAGGGAACAGGTGCTGGCATGGCAGACCAAGGCTGAAAAATTCAAGGACTATCCCATGATAAAGACCAATGCGATGCGTAACGCGGAGCTGTTTGAAAAAATAGTCAAAAAATTGATGGAGGGTGATTATCATGCGTAAAGTCCCGGAACAGCTCGTGGCAAAACAGGAAACACAGCGTCAAAAGACTACCAACCTTGTACTCAGAGCAATCCATGACCTTAAAAACGAGGGGTACAGTATTAAAATTAAAGATTTGATGGAAACTACAGGGCTGTCACGTTCTGTATTTGCCAAGCCTCATATACGAAAGCTTTTGAACGACAATGGAATAGGGTATGCAAAAGCTGAGCCTTCAGTGCCCGTACCGCCGGTATCCCGAAAACAATCTCAGATAGCCAACCTGAAAGAGAAGCTTGCTAAAAAAGATGAGTATATTAAAAAGCTGGTGGAGGAAAATAGTGCTCTAAAGCAAGAATGTGAGTTGCTCCGGGGACGGTTGTTTTTACTGATGCAGCGGCACTCTATGGAGTAAAAACCGCTTTTAAAGTGAACGTTAAAATGGTAGAATCATGGTGTAAATATTTAGAACATGCTGCATAAGAATTTAGATTTGGAGTGAAAGAATTATGGATTTAAAACATTTAAAAGCCTTAGAGACTATAAAAGAGGGCATTTCCATAGAAGTGCTTAACGATTTGATTGGAAACAGGGAAAAGTACTCCGGGGAGTTGCTCGAAATACTGGATTATACGGTTAGCAATGCAGAGGAGCTATGCAAAGAAGGAAGTTTTGTTCTCCACATCCTGGCAATGTATACTCTGGCATATTTTAAGGAAAAGCGAGCTTATCCTGGTATAGTAGCTATTGCGAAACTGCCTCCGAGAATAATAAATCCTTTGTTGGAAGATACGATAACGGAAGGGCTTTCAAGCATTATCGCATCGGTTTATGATGGGAACCTGGAACCTATTAAGGAAATCATCGAAAGCAGGGAATGTGATGCATATGTTAGGCGGGCAGCACTTGGATCCCTTGTAGCCTTAGTGGCAAATGGAATAATAGATAGAGATGAAGTTGTCTGCTATTTCAAAGAGCTTTACAACCAAAAGCTTCACCTTTTAAGAGAAGACATTGTTGAGTGCTTGATTGATAAAAGCCTTGATCTTCATCCTCGGGGATTGGAAGAAGAGATTAATAAAGCTAATGATGGGGATGTTCTAGGATTTTCTTCTCCTGATATTGATTACAGGCTTGAAGAACAAGGCTCAAAAAGCATTGAATGTGTTCTGGAAGAAGCTAAAATGTATTCGGAGCACAGCCTTGTTTCCAAGGAAGATGTTTTAAGCCTTTCGAAATGGCTGGGAAATACCAGCAAAATAGAAGATATGTACGATGACGAGGGTGATGAGGAATATAATCCATTTATACATGGGTTTGACTATGATGAAAATGACTTGATTGCTGAAAACACAACGACTGTTCGGAATATCGAAAAGATAGGCCGGAACCATCCTTGCCCTTGTGGAAGTGGGAAAAAGTATAAAAAGTGTTGTGGAAAATAAGAAGTTATAAATGAAAGGGAATACAGGATGTTTGAAGTCATAAAAAGTGAATACGGAAAAGAGCTTGGAGCCTTTGAATTTGATTATCTCGGAGAGCACCCGTCGCTGGATGTGGTACTGATAAATGCAAAAGCAAAGCTTTATGAAAAAGGTTTGCATATCTTGACAGGATTGAGCAGTGATAGCCTCTTTGTTGAATGGGGCTGCATCAAAGGAGTTACTTGTACAAAAAGCAGACAGGCACTCATAAATCTGAAGACTGATGAAGGAGTGATAAAGCTTAAGAAAGAGAAAAAAGAGACCGACATGAGTCAGTTTAAGAAGCTGCTTAAACTTCTTGTTCCGGGGACTGAAATTGAGTATGTGAAAGCATCCACTGATAATCTGCGTTCCATTGAAATGAAGCGTGCTGAAAAGCTCTATGAAGAACAGGAACGAAGGGTGGATGAATTTGTAAGGAAATGCGGCAGCGAAGATGACATGGAAATAGAGGAAGCCTGGCAGAATTACCTTGAAGACCACCTTCAGTTTCCTTTTGAAGCCGAAATTGTGGATGACCCTGGTCCGTTGAAAGTCGGAGATATAATTAAGGTTACAGCCATTGAGGGTTCTGATGATTTACATGGTATTATTGTCAGAGTAAAAATGGGAAGAAAACAGTATTCATTTCCCCTTTGCCTTTTGGAAACGGTTGAGAAGGAAAGTAAAAATCATCACTTGGTGGAGGATTACAATTTTTGGTTTTGTAATCGATAAACTGTTTATTAGGCATAATGTTGTTAATAACATGGAGTGTGAAATTGATGAAAATTATTATTGTAGGCGTTTCCTGTGTTGGAAAATCTACTGTAGGTAAGATATTAGCGGACAAAGTGGGATATAAATTCTTTGATTTTGACTTTGAGGTTGAGAAGTATTTCAATAGCCACATAACCTTCTTGAAAAGAGAATATCCTTTTGAGCGTACCTTTAGAGAGAAGGCAAGTGTAGTTTTAAGCAAAATTCTCAAAGAAAATAATGATAATTTTATTCTTGCTATGACGCCAAGTGGGCTGATGGATAACTATTGGAAAATAATAAAAAAGGATGATAGTCTTATTACAATAGCATTAAAGGATAAGGCTAAAAATATTCTAAAAAGAATTACATTTTATGATGATTACTCAAAGCCAATGGAATCGCCAGTAACCAAAGAAAATGAAAAGCATTATTTAAAGGATATAAGTCTGGACATTGAATACTTTGGAAGAACATACAAAAAGGCAAAAATTCAAAAGAATATTGATGGTAAAAGTGCTTTGCAGGTGGCAGATGAATTAAAGGATTTACTTTTTGGAGTTGAATAGATTTGTCAATTTGCTATAGCACTTAAAGGTATAAAAAATTATTTACACGATTGAACATTACAGTTTGGTCGTGTTTTTTATTTGCAAAAAATTAAGGAAAGGTAGGTAAAATCAATGGTTTATGTATTTTATAAACCCAATTTATCCTAAATTCCCGGTAAAATTATAACTATGTTTCCAGATTAATCCCCAAGCTTTCCAAAATATGACTCTGCGGTTTGGTAACCTCCGTAAGGATATGCCCGTACTTGCCTGAATAACGGACTTTAGTCAGCGTCTCCATTTCCAAAAGGAGCTCGCGAGTCGTATATTTATCGATGAGCCCGGTGTCTCGCATCTTTTTACGCAGAGCACTTATGAAGATAAGCGCAATAAACTGGACAAAGAGCCTACCGTCCATGGATGCCGCACTATGGATGCGAAGTCGTTTCATGTCCAACTGGTTTTTTAGATCATCAAAGCATTTCTCGACGGTGTCTTTATTACGGTACACCCTGAGGGCTTCTACAGGGTCCTTGATATCATTGGTCAATAAGGCGTAGAAGCCAGCATACTGGTTGCGATATTTCTGGATGGTTTCGTTGTTAAAGAACACTTTACGACCTCGTACAGGTGTCTCTTTAATAACAAAGAAGGTTTTGTAGGCATCTTCATGATTACTAACCATTTGACCGCTTTCTAGTTCTTCTTTGTACGTCAGTAGTTCTTCAGTAAAACTATCTATAGCCTCTGCTGCAGCATGGGCATTGTAGTACAGATGCACATAACAGCGTCTACGCTCTTTTCCCCAAGGATACAGCTTTGTGTGAACATATAAAATCTCACCATCCAGCTTCCGGTAACTTTCCGGATTCTGGATAGTGTCCCGGGTCTCATCAATGATATGTTGAACCCACTTAAGTCGGTTAGGAACTGCAAGGATAAATTTGTCCTTTGCTGCCAACAGTTCATCCACATTTTTTTGGCTGTAAAAACCTTTGTCCATCACCAGATGTAGCTTGGGCAGCTCTAGGTAACTAAAAGTCTTCAAGAAGTGATGTAGGGTGCTGACGTCACTAATGTTTCCAGGCAAACGATGGTAATAAACGGGTAACTGACTTTTCTGGCCAAAGAGTAACGCTAGATTGATCTGTCGGAGTTTATCGCCATCCCGATTGTAGCCGTACTTGATGTATTCATTTAGTTCTCCATAGGAAGAAACGGAGGTGATATCATAACACAAATAGTCGTTTTCTAGTACACTTTCTCCCCACTTGGAAAAGAAGGTTTGTTGCCCGTCAATATTTAAGGACTGAAGGATTTCACTGATACGTTGACTTGTTAATGTTTTGTTGAATGGATGGGCATGACTTTTACTCCAAGCTTCACAGTGACTTAAGGAGCCGCCGTGCATAGCAAGATAGTAGGCCATACACAGAATTTGCTGGTACACTTTCGGGAAACAACTCTTTAATACTTTGTCTAGTTCCAGTTCAGCAGTAATACTGTCCAGCAACAATGTCGGTCCTATGATCTTTGCAGTGGCGCTCACAGCCGGATCACGAACAGAGCTTGTTCGGGATTTAATCGTTTGGATGGAATAAATTCCCCTGTCTTGGGGTCAAGCTTCCCGATACAGACTTGCTTGTTGCGCGGTTGCTTCTTTTCTTTATCCCATACAGAGGTTGCTTCATACGAGACTCATAGAAGGTAAGGAATAAAAGACGTTACGGGATCGTAGCAGGAAACTTAAGAGACAATGTAGAAAACAAAATCGAATAAAGGAGGTGCTGCTTATGCCAACTGTAGCAGAACTGCTTAAAGACAACGTTACATTGGAAGTAGAGTGTATAGACCGTATCTACCTTAACGGTTAAAGGCAATCGTATTCCGGTACATATTGGTCTACTACAACCGGCAGCGGATCTACACGGCTAACCCCGGCGGGCTTCCGCCGGCTATGTACAGACAGGCCGCACAGAGTCTCGCTGCCTGATTTTAGAATTTTGGGTGTTTGCACTCTGCACTATTCTTGACATTTCCACTGTTAGGATAATTATTCCAACGCTTCTTGACATTTATGCTTTTGTAAATTATAATTAAAGCAAAATTGTCAAGAAGGGTGATACAATGACCGGAACAGAAAAGCTGGAAGCTTTGATTAAAAGCAGCAAGGGTGTAATCACTGCTAAGCTTGCAGATGCTCATGACATTCATAGGGAGTACCTGTGTGAATTTGTCAGGCAGGGCAAGCTTGAACGGATTGCTCACGGCATCTATATCACACCGAAGGTATGGGAGGACAAAATGCTGCTCCACCAGCTGCGGAAAAGCAAAATGGTATACTCCCATGAAACCGCTTTATTTTTGAATGATTTAACGGACAGAGATCCGGTTGCTTATTGCGTGACAGTGCCAACAGGATACAACACCAGTAAGTTGAATCAGGAGGGACTGATTGTTCATACTGTCAAAAAGGAATTGCTTGACCTTGGAATTTGTACCAAGCAGACCACCTTCGGAAACGACATCAGGACATACAATATGGAGCGCACCATTTGCGATATCCTTCGGGACAGAAATAACCAGGACGCAGCAGTGGTATCGGATGCGCTTAAAAGATATGTCCGCAGATCGGACAAGGATTTAAACAAGCTGATGAAATATGCCGGTGTTTTGAGAATTGAGAAGGTTATAAGAAATTATCTGGAGGTGCTGCTGTGAACACATCAACTCAGCTGAAGGCGTTGATACGAAATCTATCAAAGGAAAAAAGCGTGCAGGCTGAAATCATTTTAAGAAACTTCATGCTTGAGCGGCTATTGGAGAGGATATCCCTGTCCCCCTTTCGCGATAAATTCATATTGAAGGGCGGCATGCTGGTAGCGGCAATGGTCGGTATTGATACCCGCTCCACAATGGATATGGATGCAACTTTATCAAGAAGCACCACCAGTACAAGAATGCGTGATTATTATGATGTCTACATTTTGACCACACTCAGGGAACAGGACATCAATTGGGACTTGTTTTCTGAGGCATTTAAAAATACAGCTGAAAGGAGAGGCAGCTATACCCGCCTGTTGGAAACCGGACATGATAACATGTGGGAGATAGAACAGTCACAGGTGCTCGCAGAATTATGGAGCCGGTATCAGCAAAAAAACAGTTATGCGGCTGATTTAACTTGGATGCAGGTGATAGCAAGCACAAGGATGCTATATCACAAAGCCTTTGGCAAGGATGCGGATAAGTAAAATTTTGCAAATCGAGCCTTCAGAAAATTGCGATGTAAATTAGAGAGGAGGGGGCAATCATGTCATTCTTTGACCTTTTCAGAAAGAAACCAGCTCAAAGCGTGAAGCCTGTTGCATCAGATAAAATGGCGACCGGAACAGCAAAGCAACCAAAATCAAATATATCGTCTTCCGTAAAAGTGACGTCAGAAATAATACCATCGGTAACAGATGAAGTTATTCCGGCCGAGAAAAGAATCAAAGATGCCATTGCAAGCAAGCACGGATTATATCCGCATGAAGTGCTGATGCTTTATTATGCCGATTCTTATTTTACGGAAGATAATTCTTTTCAGGGCTTTTGGTGGTACAGGTATGGGGTGAGAGATGTTCAAAAGGGGCTTCGCTCCTTGCTTGATAGAGGATTTCTACAGATTGGAAACTTGCAGAGTGCCATTGAGAAAGAGAATGCAACAGTTCTAAAAAGTGAATTGAAAGCTCGTGGACTTAAAGTGAGCGGTAAAAAAGACGAGCTGGTACAGCGTCTTATGACAGAGATCCCT
Source organism: Bacillota bacterium (assembly GCA_013540605.1). Lineage (GTDB taxonomy): Bacteria > Bacillota > Clostridia > Ch29 > Ch29 > Ch29. The sequence goes on along the minus strand of JABVCK010000020.1, from coordinate 54,243 downwards.
CATGAAGAACTTAACTCCCGTTTTGCCAAAAGAACATATCAGTTAACTGAACTCGGAAAGCAAGCGCTTGAAGAAGAAGGTTATGTGCCATATATACACCGGCATCCACTTGAAGATCTGGATATATGGTCGCTCAACAAAATAATTCATGAGCCACCCTATATGCCTTATCGTGATAAAATATGGGGCTATCTTAATAAGCGCAGCATGGAGCACTTCGCAGCCGGTAACTTTGGATTATACAGAAACTGCAGGCATCACATGTCAAATTTTCTGATGGAGGAAAAGAAGATAAAAGATGCGCTGGGCATGTTATCAGAAGTGGTGTTTTATGATCTAAGCGGTCTTAGCAATGGCTACGATCCGAAGTACCTCGACATTTTTGCCCAGAGCTTCTTCCCTTATAAAGATTCAACGGCGACAGTGGCACTTGGCATCACAAGCGCGGTTATACAATGTCAGAAAGAACTCAGCTTAACGGACGATGAACTCAAAGCGGTGATGCTTGACCGAATGAATCGATTGAGCGCGCCTTTACATCTTTTCACTCCAGAAGAATGTGCAGATATTGTATTAATGGAGAGCCGCAGAGATACTGATGCTTTAACAAAGATATATGCAAAGGCAAAGCGGCGATTCAAGCAGAATTATCCGAACATTAAATGTTGAGGTGTTGCCATGAATGAACGATCAGGAATGATTCGATATAGTACGCTGAGTGCTGTAATGGAATATTACCAAAAAGTACCCTTTGGCCTTGAAAAAGCACATACACGACATTTTCAAGGCTTGGGTGATGAATCAATGACTATGCAACGGTTAGGACGAGCTCTTGCCAATGCTTGCGATTCGGAAGCAAGGGCGACTTACTCCCGATTTGCTATATGGGGTGCAGATATGAACGCAATAATTCAGAAGGCTATGGATGCGCTTAATGCAGCTGATACAAAATGTGCCTTGGAGCAGCTGGCGGTTGTAACAGAAAAACCTTAGGGCGTTCATCGATTGTTGCAGTCTGATAGATTCTCAACCAGGCTATATGCAATTTGAAACTACCGACGCGATATTGACTGAAATAAAGCAGAGGATGGAGGATGCAGGTGAAAGCACAATGCCTCAGTTTGAGAATACATATAAGAGCATTTGTGAAGCACTGAAAAGGCTGGATGGTGATACGGTTGACTGATAAAGGCTATCCTGCCATTTCCACTCAAAAGAAAACCGGAAAAGAAACATTTCTAAACGGTGGAGATGGCTCTCATAAAACTTGTCCGTATCGAAGTTAAAGCATTTGCTGAAGAAACGATACGTTGATTCGCATGTTCTGGACGGAACGCAATGGGAATTGATTGTCTCTTTTCTTAACGGGAAACCATTGAAAATACACGGAAGCAATAGGTACCCGATTCACTAGAGTAAATTGCTCAGAACTATAAAAACAATTGGAGTATCCCTGAGATGAAAAATTGTATCGAATAAAGCCTTCAAGAGATCAATACGCTTTTTGAAGGTTTTATTGCTTACAATTTTATACAGCTTGTGAGTAAAAGCGGGCAGCAAAAAATCGCATTCTTAGGTGAATTTTTCAGAAATATACCCTTCCGCCAAGGGGCTACCAGCTTCAAGCGGCATTATTTTTGCCCAATCAAGGCACATCGAGTGCATAGTTCTGATAAAACGTGCCGAAAGCCGCATGAAATAAGGCTTTCCGGCGATTTTGAAGGGCAGTTTTTGAGGGGTAAAAACGATGATAAACCGCTGATAAAAACCCGGTTGTTTCGTCTACTATACAGCTAAAACCAAATAAGGAATCCCCTATTAGCAAATTAGCTGTGGTATTTTAGAAATAAGATGCCGCCGCTTTTTTTGTTGTCAATTTTAATGCCTACATTTAAAAGATTGGAGGAAAAAGAATGTTAAAAGTATTGGTTTCAAACATCAAGGATAAGGCGCATGGCGAGTGGCTGTCCCTGCCGTCCGACACCGGAGAAAAGCTCGCTGTCTTTGAAAAGCTCACTCCCCATGGTGAATTTGGCACAACAGTTGCCATCTGCATCACTGATGTCCAATCTTCTATCCCAAACCTCAAGCGGTACATCCATGAGCATGACTCCCTCGAACAGCTTGACATCCTGGGGTCAAAAATTGAGAAAATGTCCGACAGGGATGCAGCGATATTCTCTGCAGTGCGTCTATCTCGTGGAGAGCGGCAAGGTTGAAATCCCTAAAAGTGCATGGCCCTATTTGGATTATGAACGGGTAGGTGTTGAGTATGAAGCAAACAATGCCGGTGCATATACCAGTCTCGGCTACGTTGTGAAAACCGGTGACAGTCCTAAACAGACCACCGTCAAGGAAAAGCAAACCCTAAGATTTTTCAGTCCCTTATTTGTGAAAATTTATCCGTCTTATGAGTACGGAGAGTGCGGTGCGGACGATATGCTCGAAGAACTCTCACCGGCAGAAGCACTGTATTACATGGATAAAATTTTGGAGGCTATTGAAAAAGAAAAACTTCCAAATGAGGGACAGCGAGGCTTAATGGTTTACTTCGACAGGGACAAGGCGCTGGCTGAAAAGGTCTACAGCGCCCATCCTACCGTTGAAGAATACAACGGCGAGCTGTGGGGCGTTATGGTGGTTGAGGTTTATGGTGAGCTGACCGAGTCTGAAATGTCCATACTCGCAGATTATTTCACTGGACAGTATTCCGACGGCTGGGGTGAAGGATTTGAACAAAGAGGTATCAAGATTCATTGCGGCGAGATCTACGTCAGCTTTTGGGATAGCAAGAATTTCTTTATCAAGCCGGAACAGGAGCTGAAGCAGGGAACTGAACAAAACTTTAACGGACAGACGATGGGAGGAATATAGTATGCCAAATCATATTACAAACATACTCACCGCACATGGTGATAAGAAAAAAGTCAGAGCAATGTTTGAAGCCATCAAAAATGATGAGATTGGAACGGGCAGCATTGACTTCAATAAAATTACACCGATGCCGGAACACATCTACAGGGGCAATCTTGGCAGGGAGGAGATTGAAAAGTACGGCGCTGAAAACTGCTGGTATGACTGGAGCATAAAAAATTGGGGAACGAAATGGAACAGCTATGGCTATGACGAACGTACCGCAGAGAATTTTGACGGCAGCACGGTAAAATTCTTAACCGCATGGAGCAGTATCAACGGACTGATAGAAAAGCTGTCCTCTATGTTTCCCGATATCCGTTTTGACTACAAATGGGCTGATGAGGACTTTGGCTATAATACCGGCAAGGCAGAGTTTAAAGGCGGCAAAACCCTAAGTTGCTTTACACCAGAAGGCGGTTCTGCCGAGGCGCTTGAGCTGGCGGCAAGTATTCTTGATATAGACCTTGCCGAAGCAGGATATATCTACAATGAAAGCACCGGCGAATATGAATATGTGGAAGATGAGCCAGATGAAATTCCTAAGATGGGCGGTGTGTAGAAATGCATGCCGCTATTTTTTTATTAAAGGCATACAAGCATGAGGTGCTATCTGAATAGGCAGCGTCTTTTTTTGTTGCCGGAAAGGAGCTGAACTATGAACACAGACACAAAAACACAGGAGAAAAAAACCGGCAGCGATCCTGCGCCACCAAGAAAAATTCACAACGTACCCTTGCCAAAAGACACCGAGCGCTGCAAAGGCTGTCCCTATCCTGGTGTCGGCTTTATCTGCTGGAGTACAGACGGGAGCTGTATGCGGACCGATATGGACAGGATCAGCAGGCCAAGGAGGTGATGGATGATTGAACAGCATTATCAGCTGGGTCGGCGGCAAAAAGGCCCTGCGCGAACTTATTTATCAGCGGATGCCCAAAGATTATGGAAGATACATTGAGGTCTTTGGCGACGGCGGTTGGGTACTCTTCGGCAGGAAACCGGATGCAAGCATGGAGGTCTATAATGACTACAACACCGACCTTGCCAATTTGTTCCTGTGTGTGAAAGAACGCCCCTTGGCTCTGCTAAAGGAACTGAATTTTCTGCCGCTAAACGGCAGAGATGAGTTTGCCGCATTGAAAAAATACTTGCTCAAGGAGGAATTCACCAATGAATACTTAAACGAGGAACTGGAACTGGCGCAGATCTATCTGACCGAGCCGCAGTTTGAGGAAATCAAAGCGATTCTCATTGAAAACGCGACCATGTCGGACGTAAAACGCGCCGCCGCCTTCTTCAAGCTGATCCGCTACAGCTACGGCAGCGGCTGCACCTCATATAGCTGCCAGCCCTTTGATATCCGGAAAACCTTCCACCTTATATGGTCGGGAAGCCGCAGGCTTAAGGATACGGTCATCGAGAATAAAGACTTTGAGGCGTTGATCCTTCAATACGACAGGGACAACGCCTTTTTTTATTGCGACCCGCCGTACTACCAGACCGAGGGGCATTATGAGGTGGAATTTAAAAAAGCACACTAAGGGGGAGTCGTATAAGAAACCATTTATTTTACTTCCCTGGCAAAGAGAGATTATTCATAATGTGTTCGGGGTTATTAAAGAAGATGGCTACAGACAATTCACAACAGTATATGTAGAGTTTCCTAAAAAGCAAGGCAAGACGGAGCTTGGAGCAGCAATAGCGCTGTACATGCTTACTGCTGATGGCGAACGGGGTGCAGAAATCTACAGTTGCGCTGCTGACAGGGCGCAAGCCAGTTTAATATATCAAGTGGCTATAGAAATGATCAGATCATGTCCGGCTCTTCAAAAAAGGCTTAAAATTATAGCTTTCCAAAAGAGAGTAATATATCCGGCAATGAACTCTTTTTACCAGGTATTATCAAGTGAGGCATATTCTAAACACGGGATTAATCCCCATGCTGTTTTATACGATGAACTACATGTGGCCGACAGGGAAATGTTTAACGTAATGACCCATGGCGGGCATCCGGTGCTTCGCTGGATGATGGACAATATCCATGTGAAAACCGATCCGGCAGGGAATATCAAGCCGGACAAGGAAAAAAGCACCGAGCGGATTGATGGTGCGGTTGCGCTAATCATGGCCTTGGACAGGGCGATTCGGCATGAAAATAAAGGCAGCGTGTATGATGGAAGAGGGATATTGGTGCTTTGGGGGCTTTAAACAAAATTGTCTTTTGGCACAGATTTGAGTATAATAAATAGAGAGGTGGTGCTCTTGAAAACAAGGGTTCGAAAGGTTTTAAAGAATACTAGAATAATTTCCAGTGTCGGGGCGTCAATGGCTTTTGAGGGATTAAAACCGAGCGCACATGCACAAGCTATTGGCAAACAGTACCTCGAAGATAAGATCAGTAGCAGAGAGGCCATTGCAAGGATAAAGGAAAGTCACTCTTCTAAATTTGGGCGGTATAATAATGAGTGATAGTGGCTTTTCAAATTATGATCCTGCAGAAAACCATCAATCTATCTATTGCTATAAAGATTCCGAGGTGTTGATTAACAAAGAGAACATCCGGGATGTAAAAGCATTAGCGCAGTATGAAGCGGATATTACCATGCTTCGACAATACCAGCTTGAAAAAGAACAGCCTGTTAAAGGCAGATTTGGAATAACTCACTTAAAGAGGATACACAAATATATTTTTCAAGACATCTATCCTTTTGCAGGCAAATTTAGAATTGAGAATATTCATAAGGGTTCTACACTTTTCTGTCAATGGCAGTTTATTGAAGAAAACTTAAAAAATTTATTTAATGAACTAAAAAAGGACAACTATTTAAGAGGCTTGAATCCGGAGGAGTTTTCTAAAAAGGCAGCTTATTACATGTCTGAACTTAATATGATACATCCGTTTAGAGAAGGTAATGGTCGTACTATCAGAGAGTTTATGCGGCAGTTGGCTTTGGATTCCGGTTATATTATTAACTGGTCTTTAATTGAAAGCGAAACTTTGTTAGAAGCTACGATTACTGCTGTCAATAAAGGTTTGGAGCCATTGAACCGTTGTATTTTTCAAGTGATAGAGAACAAGTAAATAGGAATATGACAATATTAGCACCTTAGAAGGGTGCTTTTTTCATGCCCATTTTCAGGAGGAACGACAATGAAACTATCGATATTATCAAGGTTTTTTCAACCAAGAGCGGGCCCTGGTGACAGGCGTAACAGCCCCATAAGCGGCAGGCTGAAGGCATTCCTTCTGGGAGAGGATGTCGGTACAGGTATGGCTTCCACTGCAGGTGTCAGGGTAAATGAGGAAACCGCAATGCGCGTAACTGCCGTTTATGCCTGTGTCAGAGTTATTGCCGAGACGGTGGCCAGCCTGCCCCTGCCCTTGTACAGGAGGCTTGACCGGGGCAAGGAAAAGGTCACGGCCCACCCTTTGTATTCCATACTCCACGATATGCCCAATCCGGAGATGACCAGCTTTACCTTCCGGGAGGTGCTGATGACCCAGCTTCTATTATGGGGAAACGCCTATGCGCAGGTAGTGCGGGGCAAGGGCGGACAGGTGCTGGAGCTGTGGCCCCTTTTGTTAACAAGTGATTGGTTTAAACCTACGGACTTTCAGTCCGTGAATCCTTTCACAGAATCCTTTCAGGACTTGCAGACATCTTTAGTGTCATCTGGTATAATCAGGATGAGGTGGAAGTCGAGCGTCTACTCGACATACTGATGGATGAGTTTTAGAAGGGAAGCCAGACAGTGTATGACATACAATACCATGTAGTGTGGACAACGAAATATAGATATAAAGTACTAAGGGAAAAAGTCGCGGAGAGATTAAGAGAACTGCTAAGACAAGGATGTGCTGCTAGAGGTATTACGATAGTTCGAGGAAGCGTGGGAAAGGATCATGTGCATATGCTAATATCGTGTCCTCCAACACTTGCACCATGCAAGATAATGCAGTATCTGAAAGGAAGGAGCTCGAAGATGTTGCAGGAAGAATTTCCCGAATTACGGAAGAGATACTGGGGACAGCATTTATGGTCAGCAGGATATTTCTGCAGGACAGTTGGAGCAGTAACAGATGAGATGATTAAGGAATACATCGAGCAGCAAAGAGAAGATAACATAGAGGATATATTTAAAATTACAGAATAAGGAGTTTCAGTCCAAAAACTTAAGCTTACTTGAGTAAGTGATCTTTCAGTAAACTTAAGTTTATACAGAAACTTTCAGTTTCAGACTTAAGCTGGCTTCAGCCAGCAATGCGACTTTCAGTCGCAAAATAATTCCCTGCACTTTCAGTGCAGGGAGTGGTTTAGAGATGACGCTCTGGCTGTTGAAACGCCTCCGGTTGAAAAGGTAGTAATATTTGATGAAGCTCAAAGGGTCTGGACCTTAGAGAAAACTTCAGCCAAAGAAGGATACGGGAACAGAATTCAAAAAGTGTTTCATAAAATAAATGGGAGGGATTTTTGTGTTACCACCGAAAAAACTAAAAAAAGCATTTAAAAAAGTAGAAGATGAAAACTGGATACTGCGGGCATTTTTAAAAGAGCAGGAACCTGACGATGTGGACAGGCTTGTAAATAACCTTCATAAGGAATTATTTGAAGGTTTTGATTGTGTTGCCTGCTCGAATTGCTGTAAGAGCATTGTTCCAGTAGTTGAAGAAAATGAAATACAGGTGATTTCCAAAAGATTGGGAATGACAGATGTTGCGTTCAAAGATAAGTACCTTGTCAAAACAGAAGAAGGCTTTATAATGAATAAAAAACCCTGTCCGTTTTTAACAGGAATTGGTTGCTCAATCTATGAATGCAGGCCGGAAAATTGCAGGGAATATCCATTTACGCATAAAGATGAAATATGGTCAAGGCTCATCAACCTTGTTGAAAACTGTGCGGTTTGTCCTGTTGTGTTTGAAATCTTTGAACGCCTTAAGAAGTACTATGGGGATGAATTTGAACAATACAAAGAAAAATATCAGGAATTATGGGGATAGAAATGGGAAAGAGTAGAGACATGGCCGTATTAAGCTATAAACAATTTATGGAAGAAGTAAGGATGCATTTAAGAAATTTTTCCACAGAAGATTTCCGAAACCTGATCTTGAATTGGGCCAGCGAAGAACATCCTTCAAAGAGGCAAGAGTTTTTGGATAAATTAGTACTTCCGAAGCATAAGAAGGAAGTTATATCCAATGTGGAAACGCTGATGGATGAGATAGAAGCTTTTGCACAGCGAGTGGAGGATGGTGAATATTGCGATGGATGGGGATGGGATGATGCTATCCACGAAGAAAGAGATTGGGGCGATGAAAGTTGGGCAGAGGAAATGGACGAATTTTTTATGCAAGCCAGAAGCTTATTGCTGCAAGGGAAATATAAGCTTGCTGAAGAGGCCTATAGGAGACTATTCGACATATTGGAGATGGGACAGGAACCGGGGCATCTTCCTGGCGACCCGGATTATCGTAATATGTTAAAAATGGATATGGATGAGCAGGTTGCGCTATTTCTCAGGTCTGTATATATGAATTCCACTTCCGAAGAGCGGCCGGCTTCATTGTATGAATCAATGAATGAATCAATGAATGAATACGGGTATCTGGCTCGTAGAATTAAATTGAAAAACATAATGGATGCGTTAGACACTCCGTTGCCGGATTTTGATGCTTTTCTGGCAGATTGGATTGAATTTTTAAAAAATCAAAGTCAAATGCATGTCAGCGAGTTGCTTAGGGAAGCTGTTTTTATTAAGGGTGGTATTCCTGCTATTTCTGAATTTGCAAGGCAATATCCAGATAAATATCCCAAGGCATATCTGGATTGGATTGCGGCTTTAAAGATGAAAGATGATAAAGATTCGGTTATTCAGGTTGCCAGAGAAGGTTTGTCTAGGATTCCCAGAGATTATGCAGTAAGGGCTGAAGTAGCAGAAACCATTTCAAGGATAGGGGAAAAGCTTAATGACAATAAGCTGAAACTGGAAGGGTACAGGGAATGCTTTTATTCCAATCCTTCTATAGGATATTTGCTTGACTTGTATATTACCGCTATTGAATGCGGTTGCTTTGAAGAGATTCGGGATGAGGCTGAACAAAGGATTATGGAGCTTCGAGGTAAAAGCAGGATACCTGTAAACAACTACCACAGCAGGGAGCAAAATACGTCTTTTGCATCCGAAGGGGTTTTATTCAATGCCCTGCTTTTGGGTGGAAGATATGAAAAGGTATTTGAAATGTGTAAAGGCAAAGGTCCCCTTGGGTGGAGCTCCAGTGAGAATCCCAAACCGGTATTTGTCACTTTTATGATGGCAGTTTTATCGGAGGAAGGAATTCACTCAAAAATTCTTTACAAACAATGGGAGGATGCTATTGGAAATACAAGTTATAATACAAGTAAGGAGTATATTGAAAAGTACCGGAAGGTTATTGATTTTATAAAAGAGTCTATAAAACTAACCAAGGAGCAAGAGGAGTTTTATCTAAAATGGTGTATAGATGAAATAGGACGCAGGGTAGATGCAATTGTCAGCAACCAGCATCGGGGGAGCTATCATAAAGCAGCTGGACTGTTGGTTGCAATGGCTGAGACCCTGGCGAACAGGGGAGAAAAGCAGGAAGGTATGGATTTAATTGAAAGATATCGAAGTAAATATCCCCGGCATACAGCCTTTAAAGGCGAGATCACCCAGGCATTACAAGCATCCGGATTGTTTGATGCAAGAGTGTCCAGGAAGGGGAGGTAAATCATGCTGTGAATTTTTCTATATACATTCCATGACATATAAGCCCAGATTAACATCCACGCGATGCGCGGGAGAGAGGAATAGGCAAACATAGAGAGGAGCTACGATGATGAATTTAAAAATTTTTAAGGGGTATGAGCGGTTTGAGAATCATTACCCGATAGAGGCTGTAAAATATGCTTTGGCGAATAAAGAGGAAGCGATCCCGGAATTGCTTGAAATATTGGAATATACGCTGAGCGATGCAGAAAATTTATCAAAAGACGAAAAATACCTGGTTCATTTTCCAGCGATTTATCTCCTTGCATACTTTCGCGAGACAAGAGCATATGAAAGTATGATTAAGATTGCATTGCTGCCGGAAGAGCAGATATTTGGCCTGCTTGGCGATACGATCACCGAGGATTTCAAAAATATTCTTGCCTCTGTGTGTGATGGAAACATCGAACCAATCAAAAACATTATAGAAAATTCTTCATTAGATGAATATGTAAGAACCGATGCTTTAGAATCTCTCTTAATCCTATTGAATCACGGAGTGGTTTCGAGAGAGCAGCTCGTTTTCTATTTCAAAGAGCTTTTTAATGGAAAGCTTGAGGTTGACTACAGCTGTGTGTGGGACACACTTCCCAGGTGCTGCTCGTTAATACACCCGGCAGGACTAACGGATGATATAGAAAAATCGGTAGCAGATGGAAAAGTAATGGAAATTATTGCTGACCTGGACTTTATGAACCGCCAGCTTAAAAGGTCTGTCAAAGAGGTTTTGGATGAACTAAAGGAAGATGAAGATTATTCATTTGTATCTGAAGAAGATGTATATTCGTTGGAAGGATGGGTGGGATGCTTTTCTTGTGGGGATGACGATGATGACGAATATCCGTTTGATGAGGATGATGAAAATGAGATGTAAGGTGAGCGGTTTATGAGGAGTTTCTTTAGAGAGTACAAGAGTAATGAAACTTCGACGGTGTTCCTTTAAGACTGCGGTAAAAGTCAAGTAAATTGCTGAAAAAAATTTGGAGTTTTTGATGGCACAAACTGTAAGTTTTCAGGAAAAAGGGTATAGAAAACTAAGCCTACACAGGAGAGAGGGCAGATGTAAGAACTGGAAATTACTCAATCAATTTAACACTCCGTAGGTCTTGACTATTCGCCCCAAAGATGCTAGATTTAGGGTAAGTGAAGACCTACGTGTTGACTGCTCGACCCCGCGCATGTTCCTGCTGGCGAGGCAGAGTTCTTTTAGGGCGTGCGGCAACTGTTAGTGTCTTCACTTTTTTTGTTGCCGTTTCCTTTGGCTTTTGCGACGCCTGAGAGTCCTCTGACTGCACCTTGGGAACAGAGGTCCTGGACACCTCCTTATTTTAACAAATTATGGGTATTATGAATTGAGCGGATTGGTTCAAGAAAAAATGGGTATTGGGAAGTAAGGAAAGATGGAATATAATGAGCTTTTTGAAAAATACCAGAAGCTACTGGAGGAAAATCAAAGATTAGAGGCAGGGATGATGTCTATGCAAAAAGGTGGCAAAACAAAGAGGGTAAATCGGGGTATTCTCCTGTATGTTTGAATGAGTGGGCAAGAGGAATTTGCAATAAGCCAAAGATTAAATGCTCCGAATGCAATAATAAAAACTATGCAGCTTTGGACTTTGCAGCAATAGACAAGCATCTCAGAGGCAAAGATGTTTTTGGCATATATCCTATGCTGCTTGATGAAACCTGCTATCTCCTTGCTATTGATTTCGATGATGAAGGCTGGGAAAAAGATATATCGGTTTTGAGAGATATCTGTGCAGAAAAAAATATTCCATTTGCAGTTGAACGTTCTCGTTCAGGGAATGGAGCGCATGTATGGTTCTTTAATAGTGTTTTTATAGATGAAAACCTCCGGCCCTATGAGGATCAGTGGAGTTTTTTGAGCAGTATTCGGAAGCTCAGTGAAAGTGAAATTGACTTATACATTTCGCAACTATGCAGTGGCAGTGAATTGGGTGATTTAAGACAGGATGAAGATGAAGAATGCAAGCCATGGGAGAGAAGCAAGACAAATTATAAATTAAGCAAGTCTGATTTTCCGGACACTGTTTATGTTGGACTGTACTCGGTTTGCTGGAAACGCAGAAAGGTTGTTATAATAGAACCTAAAGAAAGGGCGTGTTAAGCAAATGACTGAAAAAAATTTAGTGCTGACTACAAGAAAGAAATCGTTAAGCTTATTACAGACCTTGGCAAGAAACCTGTTAATGTAGCAGAAGATATTGGCGTCAGTGCTACAACTATCCGGCGTTGGGTACAACAATACAACGCTCATGGCGACCAGGCTTTTCCCGGCAAAGGTAATCTTCGCAGTGATGATGCTGAACGAAAGGCTTTAGAAAGAAAGATTATATTGAGACATTCGACAATGCAAAACGACTGCACAGTGCCTTGGGATATATGTCTCCCATAGAGTTTGAAAGGCATTACAGGAAATCTCTAGCAGCCTAACTTACACAAAGAAAAACTATTAAAGACTGGGATAGGCTCCTATCGGCCGCATAAATGGAAATATATGGGTAATAGCCTAAGTTTTATTCTGAATATTATGTTTATTACCCTGGCAAGCAAAACAAACGATTTCTTTTATGAAATAATGAGTAACTCTAAGAAAAGAGGAGAAAAGCACCGTTCTGTGTGTCCAGTTTAGTTAGATCACTCCAAAATTCGGGGGTCAATCCGATAGGACATCAGGTACGGTATCCCTTTGTCGTTATTTTCGTGGACATAGATAACTTTAAGGCTTACAATGATATATATGGCCACATGGCCGGTGATGTGGTGCTGCAGAAGACGGCAGAGATAATAAAAAAGTCCATCAGGACTATGGATAAATCAGCAAAACTTACATTTTTAGGAGGGCAGGCCGATGAAAAAGGAACTTTCGCACCTGGACTATAAGGAACTTTTGGAAGAAGCGGGATTGCAGCAGATACAGGAGCAAGTAAGTAAAGTCACGGGCCTTGCAGCTCTAGTTACAGACCCGAGCGGCAAGCCGATTACCAGGATAAGTAATCTTTGCCCTTTCTGTGCCATAATCAATAATACGGACCCGGGTCATGCGCGTTGTAAGGGTTCCCGGATTGAAACGGCAAAGGCCGTTGCCAAATCCGGGCAACCCACGTTGCAGTTGTGCCATGCAGGTCTGGTACTTATTGCTCTCCCGATCAAAATAAAAAACGAGACTGTAGCCGTCGTGATAGGGGAGAACGTAAGCCTGGAACCACTGCGTCTCGAGATTGTGCCGGAACTGGCAAGAGAATTGAGCCTTAATGGAAAGGAACTTATGGAAGCTGCCCGGAGGGTACCGGTATGGCCGGAAGAGCGCCTCCGGGAGGCAGTCGAACCTTTTCATACCTTCACGGATACTCTTTCCCGGCTTTTGTATTCGAAGCAAGAGTTGCAGGAAAAGACTGAAAAGCTTGCGGCCTTGTTCGAGTTCAGCCAGGTTGTTTCGTCAAGCCTTCGTGTATCAGAAGCAGCTCAAAAGGCCCTGGAACTCGTCCTCGGGCTGACCGGCGCCACCAGCGGGTCGGTGGTCATGCTTGCCGGGGGAACCCCCGAATCAACTGAAGTTGCTGCTACTGCGGAATCGAGCAAAGAGTTCCGGGTGGTTCCCGAAAAAGAGGTCATTGAAGCGGTAACGCGCGAAGGAAGTGAGTTGCGATTTGACAGCCACCCGGAAGGCAGCACGGTCGAGGAGAAGCGGCCAGCCCTTTCCATGCCCCTCAAGGTCGGGGATAAAATAACAGGGGTGTTGACACTGTCCGGCAAACCTGAGGGTGCGGAGTTCGGCGAAGACGAAGCTCGCTTTTTAAGCGTCCTTGGTACAAGCCTTGCCCTGGCCCTGGAGAACGCTCGTCTTTTCCGGGATCTGGAGGAAAACGCGGCGATGCTCAAGCAACTTATTGAGGTCGGGCAACTGGTATCTTCCAGTTTAGAAGCGGACGTGCTCATGGGATATGCGCTGCAAAGCCTGAAGGAAGTCCTGGGTGCGAAGTGGTGTGCGCTGAGGCTGCTTGACGAGGAGACGGGCGAACTGGTGCTGAAAGCGAGCCTGGGCATGAGCAAGGACTTGCAGGCAGAGGTTGAGCGAGTGCGAGCAGAAGGCACAATCTTGGGTGAGGTGCTGAAAACGGCGCAGCCGCAGCTCGTGGAAGATTTGGCAAAGTGCGCTCCCTCTTTGCGCCTGCCATATTACAGCAAAGAGATACGTTCGGTTGCCGTGGTTCCCGTACTGGCCAGGGGAAATGTACTGGGTACACTGAAGGTATATTCTTCCTCCCCGCATCGCTGGAAGGAAGAAGAAGTCGGTTACCTGGCGACCATCGCAAGCCAGACCGGGCTGGCGCTGGAGAACGCCCGTCTTTACTCGTCGCTGCGGGATTATTATTTGAGTGCCGTGCAGGCGTTGGCGGCGGCATTGGAGGCCAAGGACGTTTACACGCGGGGTCATTCCGTGCGGGTGGCGAATTGGGCGCGGGCATGTGCCCGCGTGCTGGGGCTTGGCGCCGAAGAAAAGGAACAAGTCTACCTGGCCGGGCTTTTACACGATTTGGGCAAGATCGGCGTGCGCGAAGACATTCTTCTCAAGTCGGGACCTCTCACTGAGGAAGAAAGAAAGGAGATGCAGAGCCACCCTGTTGTGGGGGCCAGGATTTTGGAGCCCGCCAGATTTCCGGCGGCGGTCATTACAGCCGTACGGCACCATCACGAGGACTATGGCGGCGGTGGTTATCCCGCCGGCCTGGCTGGGGAAGAGATTCCGCTGCTGGCGCGTATTATCCGCGTGGCCGATACTTACGATGCCATGATGTCCGCCAGGCCATACCGGCAGCCGCTTACTCAACGGCGGGCGCGGGAGGAATTAAGGCGATGGGCGGGCCGGCAGTTTGACCCGCGCATTGTGGAGGCTTTCCTCCAGATTCCGGAAGGCGAAATGGAAAAAATTTCCGGGTGGGGGGGGGGGGTAGATACCCTAATGGAACTTTTTGTAGAAGTGCTCTCGCAGATAATCCGTCCCCGTGGAAATTTTCAAACAGCAAGGTATAACTAATTTGAATCTATGTTTTTATCTGAGGAGGATTGTTATGAGTGAATTCAAAAAGGAGCGGATTGAGCACTATGAAACTTTGCTGAAGGAGATATGGACTGCGTCGGCGAAGTACCTTGGGATGGTTTCTGTAAATCTTCTTATAGAAAGGGTTGTGTGGGAAGTTTCGCTGGAGTATAAGGAAATAGAACTCCTGCAGTATGACCAGAATGGGATATCATGCGCAAGGATAGCAGCCGGTTTAGAGGAAAACCCGGACCTGCCTGTCCAAGACATGTTCAAGAAGTTTATCACCAGGTATGTAGCAATTTTGGCCAAACTTCTTGGCCATGAAAGAGCGGAGGAAATAAAAAACAAGCTGAAAGAAGAAGTTGCCGGTGTCTCTTTTTCTTGCAGGGAGGAATGATAGATGGATAAATTGATAACAGGAATCAAAAATTTTGACTATATTCTTGGTGGCGGCATACCTGTTTATTCATTAAACATTGTTTCCGGCGCTCCGGGAAGCGGAAAGACGATATTTGTTCAAAACATCATATTTAACAGCGCCAGGAGCGGCCTCAAAAGTCTATATCTGACTACTATATCGGAATCACAGTTCAAGATGGTAAGGCATCTGCAGGGGTTTGAGTTTTTTTCAGATGATTTGCTGGGGGACAAGGTTATTTACGGGGATTTGGGATTTGTTCTGCGCAAACAGGGGACGGACAAGGCTTTGGAATACCTGACTGAAATGATCAAAAAACATCTGCCGAACATAGTTGTAATTGATAGTTTCAAGGCCATAAGAGACCTCTTCCCGGACGAAAAAACGTTTAAGGCTTTTGTTTTTGACCTGGCTGCCGTTTTATCGATATGGGAAATTACCGTGTTTCTCGTCGGCGAGTACGAAGAACAGGAGCTGACGCTCTTAAGCGAGTTTGCCATAGCTGACGGGATTTTTCACCTTTACGGGCAGGAAGAAAAGCGTTTTCAAAAAAGGTTTATACGTATTCGGAAAATGAGGGGGACCAGTTTTGAACAGGGGGAACATTTATTTCAAATCAGCCCTGTGGGAATAGAAGTGTACCCGAGGATGAGGCCGGAGGGTAAAGAACTCCGGTACGAGGTCAAGCAGGGGCGCAAGGGATTCGGGATCCCGGATTTAGACGAAATGTTGTCTGATGGGTTATCAGAAGGGACTATTACACTCATCTCCGGTGGCACAGGTGCGGGCAAGACGATATTTGCCCTTAAGTTCCTACTGGAAGGGGCTGAAAAAGGCGAAAAAGGAATATTCCTTTCATTTGAAGAGCCTGCGGCTCAAATTCTTAATACTGCCCGTCACCTGGGGTGGGAGATAGATAGACATCTGGCAGAGGGTCGACTCGATATCAAGTTTATTTCTCCCGTAGAACTGGATGTAGATAAACACGCTTTTGAGATACTGGACATGATCAGGGAAAAAAAGGTGGAGAGGTTTGTCATTGACAGCATCTCTTCTTTTGAAAACAGCGTTTCTGATCTACAAAAGTACAAGGATTATCTCTGGGCGCTGGGACAGCAGCTCAGGAGACGGCAGATTAACACCATATTTACGGCGGTCAACGACGACCCCTTTTCATCCCTCATAGTATCCAAAACACAAATATCCTTAATAATCGATAATATAATCATATTGCGGTATGTAGAGGATAATTCCCACATCAAAAAAGTCCTTGGAATCATGAAAACCCGCGGAAGCTACCATAACAAGGACCTGAGGGAATATGAGATAACGCCAAACGGAATAAGTATTCTCGGTAAATTAGACAGAGCAGATATGTTAAGATGAGGTGCTCCTAGATGCCAACAAACCTTCTCCTCAATATATCGGTAAAATACTGGCAGGACTTTCAGGATACGCTGGCCAAGGTCATGGATGCAAATATTTATATCTTTGATATAAATGGTGGTTCTTTTTCCCAATTTAGTCTGCCCGTTGAATTATGCCGGGAGGTAAATAAAGGGAGGGTGCTCCGCGACGAAAAGTGTATCAGCTTTTATAAGTCTGCCCTCGGTTCATTAGAAGATAAAGACATGCTTACCTGCCCTTACGGGATTAAACTTTGCGCGTACCGCCTGGGCTCCTACGCCCAAAAGATAGGGTTCCTTATTGTCACTCCTACCAGGCTTATAACCCAGGTGGGACGTGAGGAAGAAAATATCTTTGTTACGAAAGCACATAGCATTTACCAGACGATTAATGAGGTTTTTAAGGCTATCCTGGAAAAAAACCTGTTAGGATTACGGAGGCTTGAGCTGAACAGCATCTATGAGATCAGCCGCCTGATGACCTCCATCGTCGAGCTGGACAAGGTTCTGGACCTTATAGCGAATTCGTTGATTATAATCTACAAGGCTGATTTATGCTTTGTAGGCCTTCGAGAAGGTGACAAAATCAGAATAGCGCAAGCCAAAGGTGAACACAGCCACCTATTGACCGGGACCGAATGGCCGTTGGTCCAGCCGTTGATTGAACAGGTTTTTTCAAAAGTTGAGCCCTTATCTCTGAGTCTTGAGGAGTTAAGGACTCTACCGGGTCTTGGCGGTGTAGAGGTTACTCCTGGGACTGAAATTATTGTTTATCCCCTCTGGAGTGCTTTGGGTGCCGTCGGGTTGTTAGGTATAGTGGCCCCTGTTTCCCCGGATGACAACGGTAGCAAAAATCTGCAGATATATGCCAACTTCGCCGCAGTGGCCCTGGCCAATGCAACTTTTATCCGCCGACTGGAAAGAGAAGCCGAAACCGACTTCTTGACCGGTTTCTTTAATAAGCGTTCCCTGCGGAACATGCTGTTTACCGAACTCGAGAGGACAATGAGGTACGGTACCCCTTTGTCGATTATTTTCGTGGACATAGATTATTTCAAGGCTTACAATGATACATATGGCCACGTGGCCGGCGATGTGGTGCTGCAGAAAACGGCAGAGATAATAAAAAACAGCATCAGGAGTGTGGATATTGCGGGTCGCTACGGAGGGGAGGAGTTTGTAATTATTCTTCCAGGGACGGAAAAGGAAGGTGCTGCAAAAGTGGCGGAAAGAATACGGAAATCGATAGAGACTTATCCTTTCCCGTACCGCCAGGTTACCGCAAGCCTGGGGATAGCTTTAGCGAAAAACAACGATTCTGCTGATTCCTTGCTTGAAAGGGCGGACCAGGCCTTATATCAGGCGAAAAGACAAGGGAAAAACCGCTTCTATTTGGACCCATCGTAATAATATTCTCTTTAATTTGCTATGGGGAGATGCTTAATATACTTTTACCCTTCATGAGATTTGTCGTGTTCGTACTTTCGTTTGACAAGAAGGGAGTATGTTAAAGTGGATGACAACCGGGTAGAAATGCTTGTTGAGGAACTGGAGGCTGGTAGTAAGCACGAAGAGAAACTATGGCGCAAACTTTTTCCAGGAGTTGTTTCGGGTGCCACCGGAAATAATTTGCGTGAGATGATACGGGAACCCTTGTTTGGGTTGCCTCATGAACTGGGAGAAACGGCGCTGGGGGCAAAACTGAAGCTTGTTATCGGGCGTACACCAACTTTTCCGACAACCGAGTTTTTGCCGCTGATACTAGAGCTTTGTGGTGAGCTGCGCCACGATAGCGAGCAGGCTGTTCGCGAGCTTGAGCGCATGCTTTCGGAGTTGGCAACGCCGATTATCCGCATTTGGGCGGAGGTACTGCTGGTGCCGCTGATTGGCAGCCTGGATAGTGACTGGGCGCAGGGTATGGCAGAAAAGCTTTTGGAGCGCGTCAGTACCACGCGGGCCAAAGTGGTAGTTGTGGATATCACCGGGGTCCCCACGATTGACATCGAAACGTTTAGCGCAGTGAAGCTACTAGGAGCGGAGGTTATCCTAACCGGCCTTAAGCCCGAAATCGCCCACACCTTGGTTAAGCTGGGGATCGATTTCCGCATGGTGGTGATAGCGCGTGACCTTGAAGATGCTCTGCGCCAGGCTATAGCCATGATCGAGGAAGACAGGAGCCGGCAGAGAAAAATCGTATGGGCACGGGGTAGTAATTTCCCAGGTGAATGCCATAACAGAAAGGTTCTTCCGTAATCTCAAGTGGGAAAGAATTTATTACGATTCATATCACAAACCTAAAGAGGTTTACCGGGCAGTAAGGACATACATTGAAGAATACAACAACATCCGGCCCTATCAGGCCTTAGGTTACGAAACACCTGCCAGTATTTATTATGGGTCGATTCCATCGGCAGAGGTCATCTAACCACCGCTTGATAATAATGAACTGGCGGAGGTCGCCAATGTCAAGGTCGGCCCCAGCCGGCAAAGCGAAACCTTGACATTGATGCGGCCGGAGCTGGTACAATTTCAGCATGCGGTGATTGTTAAAAAATTACAATTACATGGAGGTGCAGCATAGCTTAAAATTTTCAAAAATGAAGAAAAAACCAAAAACGTGTTGATTTTTGTGAAAAATATAATAAAATTATTATAAATGGGAAGGGATAACCACATTTTGCAATGAGGTTTCATTAATCATGAAAGATATTATAATTTCAAGACTTGGTAAACTTGTGGATGAACTGGCAAAAGATGATGGACAAAAAAAGCGTGGGAGGATTTTCTTGTAGACTTTGCCGGAGTTTGTGAAAAAGCGAATATTAAAGAAGAATTGAAAGCCCTCATTTCCAATTTCTTAGATCGTATAAGTGAAAAGGAACTATCGGACGGCATAGGACTTTTACACGCTAAAATAGAAAATTTTCCCATAGTTGATGTTTATAAGGCGTTCACAGAAGTGCTCGGAGATATGAATAGGGAAAATCAGATGCGGATAACAGAACTCCGTGATATCCTTGCCGAACTTGCCACCCCGATTATACGGCTATGGCAGGATGTGCTTCTTGTCCCTGTAATTGGTACACTTGACAGTCAGAGGGCACAGAGCATGGCTGAAAAACTTCTTGAAAGCGCCGCTGCCGCTAGGGCTAAAGTTGTAATTGTCGATGTGACTGGTGTGGCCATGATAGATAGGGTTGTTGGGGGATTTTTAATCGAAATGTTCAACGCCGTGAAACTTTTGGGCAGCGATGTTATTGTGACAGGGATAAAGCCGGAGATAGCCCATACCCTTGTAAAGATAGGCGTTGATTTTAATATGATTATTATAAAAAGAGACCTGGAAAGCGCACTTAAATACGCTATTAGCATCTCTACAGAAGATATCACGCGAAAACTGATTAACCAAAAAAGAGGGAACACAGATGAAGAATAGGGTTGTGCCGACAATAAAGTTTACGATTATCTAATTGTCCCCATTCAGATTGAACTGGACGACGCCACAGCAGAAAAACTCCAGATGCAATTACTCAATCAGATAAATGAGAAAAATATCCGGGGAATAGTGATAGATGTCAGTATGGTCGACGTAATCGACAGTTACATATCATTTGTCCTTTCGGAGACCGCCGGCATGGCCAAAGCCATGGGCTGTTATACGGTGATCTGCGGGATTCAGCCGCAAGTGGCGCTTACGCTTGCACAGATGGGCGTAAAACTGAAGGATATTTTCACTGCAAGCAGTCTAGAAGACGCTATGGATATACTAGACCGACTTGATTAAATGTCCGACTGTGCTTTTTATGACGGAGTGATGATGATTGATGTAAATTCTCACGATTACGATATAGTTTTAAAAATAAAAGACGAAAACGACATAGCCGTTTCCAGGCAGATGGCAAAAAGTTTTGCCCAGAAAAACAATTTTTCGCTTGCTGACGTGACAAAAATTGCCATGACCGTATCAGAACTGGCAAGGAACATTTACAGGTATGCAAAAGAAGGGTATATTTACATGAGAAAGAAACAGGGGGCGGATAAAGCTGTATCCATTGAAATTCTTGCGTGCGACAGAGGTCCGGGGATAGAAAATGTGGAACTTGCCGCGGTCAGGACGACGTGCTGTTTGAGGCCTACCAGAAGTATATGGACGAATATGACGAAAGTACAGGCATGATAAAGATAAACGGTGTGATCGAAGAAGGCTGTTACAGGCATGTTGTAAACATGCTCAAATTGGTGGCAGATGCCTTTAAGCAAGGCGCTATATGACATAAATGATAAAGTGTATTATCTGATAAAGCATCATCATAATGCTGAAAATGAATTGCCAGCCGATTTTCCAGATTACTTGCTGCCCATGCACAGGTTTTTCAGATTGATTGACGGTCTTTCTGCCGGAATTACGCGCAGGGGTTCGAAAGTAACGATGAAGATAAACGGCACCAGAATTTATGTGAAAGAAGAAAGCAGTTTTCTATCTTATAATCAGGAAATAGAGACAGATATTTATACGGGGTCCTTCATCATCCGTAAGTTGTAAAGGGCTGGGAAATTTTGATGATGAGGCTGGCCACAATTTTTTTGATGTAACCTCTGAAGGAGTAGTGTTGAGTTAGTATGAAAAAAATATTGATCATTGAAGATTGTCATCTTGTTCGATTGCAAATTAAAAAAGTATTAGAGGAAAGTGGTTTTTCAAATATTGTAGAATTAAGTTCTGCTAATGTAATCAGTCAAAGACCACATCTTTATCTGAATGATGTCAGCCTTATCATTTTAGATATAGGATTGCCAGAGATTAGTGGGATTGATTTTGCAAAGCAGCTGAGAGATCATCCAGCATATTGCAATATTCCCATTATATTCATTTCTGGGCATAGCGATTACAAAATTGTGCAAGATGCTATTGAAGCTGGTGGAATTGACTTTATTGCAAAACCATTTAAACATGATTTTCTGGCTAAACGAATAGAAAAAGTTATGGAGACTCTTTATGGAAATATAAAAGGTAAGAAAGAAGATAATAAAACAAAAATAGAGGAAGTTATAATAAATGAATATGATCGGGCAACTCGTGCCGGTAAATCTTTAAGCTTTTTGCTTTTTGGCGTAGAAAATGATTATTTGGATGAGGCAAGTTCTATAATTAAGGAAAACGTTCGTAAAATTGATAGTGTACTAGTGATGGAAGATAAAATATTTGTAGTTTTACCGCTAACGGAAGAAAAAAATTTGACCATTGTTATTAATAAACTACAAGATAAGTTACTACAAAACAACATCAATTTGACGTTAGAGAAAGCAGTTTCCTTTGAACCGTCTTCAGAAAAAACGCTAGATGATTTAAAGAAAGAACTGTTTGGTGAAAAATGACTTGAGAGAGGTTCCTTTGATTGTATTTAAAATAAAAGCATTGATATTGAAATTGCATCTTGATTTATATTGTGGAAATGCAAACATCATCTCAAGGATGGCCAGAGGAGAGGAAGGAATCATTCGCTATACCTTCCAGGGCTAGGAGAAGATAATGGTTTACGCTCTCATAAAGACAACCAGTTGGTCTACAAATGTGGCAAAGGTTTTAAAAGGGCAGGCAGAGCACATCGAGGCATAGGTATAATAGAAGGACAAATAGCCTTTTGAAGGTGAGAATATGCAAAAAAGGGAAAAAATACTGCTGGTGGAAGACAGCCGGTTAACTGCGATGATTGTAGCGGAGTTTTTGAATAAAAACGGATATGAGACGGAAACTGCCGTTACAGGGGAAGATGCGGTGCAAAAGATAAGTGGCGGCTTTCCGCCAGACCTGGTTCTGATGGATATCGAATTGCCGGGGGAAATGGACGGAATAGATGCTGCCCGCAGAATACTTAAATCCCGGGATATTCCCATAGTATTTCTGACCGCCAATACCTCCAGGGAAATACTCGAAAAGATTAAAGCGGTCAAAGGTTACGGGTTTGTTGTTAAGGGAACGGACAAATATGCGCTGCTATCCACAGTGGAAATGGCTTTGAAACTTCATGAAGCAAATACCCATGCCAGAATGTTTGAGCGGCTTTTTGAAAACTCCCTGAATGAACTCTATATTTTTCATCCGAAGTCCTTAAAATTCGTTGCTGTAAACCGCGCTGCCAGAAAAAACCTGGGATATACAATCGAAGAACTGAACACCATGACCCCTCTCGACCTCAAACCAGAATTTGATATGGAGAGTTTCCAAAAACTCCTTAACCCATTGTTCAGCGGGGAACAGGAGCAGGTCCTATTTAAAACAGTGCACCGCCGGAAGGACGGTACCCTGTACCCTGTGGAAATAAATGTGCAGCTTTTCGATTACGGCGGAGAAAAATCATGCCTGGCGTTGGTTGTTGACCTGACTGAACGCAGGGCGATGGAAGAGGAACTGCAGGAAAAAGAGGGGACATTAAGCGTCATTTTGGGTTCGGCTCGGGACGCCATCGTCATGCTTGACGGGCAGGGGAACGTCACTTTTTGGAACCCGGCAGCGGAACAGCTCTTCGGCTACTCCCGGGAAGAAATCATGGGGAAGGAACTGCACCGGCTGCTGGTGCCGGATGAACATCTTTATGAGGTTCATATTCAGGCTTTCCAGCGCTTTCAATTGAACAGGGAAGGGAATGCCATAGGGAAAACAATGGAGTTGAAAGCTAAACATAAAGACGGGCGGGAGCTTGATGTAGAGCTCTCACTGTCTGCTTTGAGGATTATGGACGCCTTGCATGCGGTCGGAATTGTGCGCGACGTCAGCGAACGCAAGCGGCTGGAAGAGGAAAACAGGCGAAGAGAAGAAAGGTTTCGCCTGATGCTGGAGGGCATTCCCAGTCCGGCCTGGCTTGTTTCAAGGGAGCGCCGTATTCTGGCACAGAATAAAGCGGCGGCGTCATTATTTGGGACAAAAATTGGAGATTATTGCTGGGAAGGCATCCATGGCGGGGAATACCTGCCGGATGAATACAGGGAGGCATTAAAAAAAACAGGCAGCCCTTTACCCGGCACTAAATGCTATTTCTGTCACGGAGACGAAGTCTTGGACAGAAATGAACCGATAAACAGCGAAGTGGAGCTGGCGGGTAATATATGGGATACGTGGTGGATCCCGTTGGGAGAGGATGTCTATCTTCATTATGCCACTGATGTTACCAGGTACAAAAAAATAGAAGAGGAACTTCGCCATTTATCTGTTACTGATGTTTTGACAAACGCCTATAACCGCCGCTATTTTACGCAACAACTGGAAGAAGAAATAGAGCGCGCCAAACGGGCAGACAGAAAGTTTTCCCTGATAATGCTGGACATAGATCGCTTTAAGAGTATCAATGACCGTTTTGGCCATAACGCCGGTGATTTAGTTCTTAAAAGCATAGCAGAATTGATTAAGAACAGGATCCGCAAAATAGATACCTTGGCCCGCTGGGGCGGGGAGGAATTTGTTATACTTCTGCCGGATACAACGGTAAAAAATGCGGCCCGTTTAGCGGAAGAACTGCGGGAAAGTTTAAGCCAAATGGATATACCGGGCGTGGGTCATGTAACGGCCAGTTGCGGAGTTGCCGGTTACTGTCCGGGGGACACGGTTGATACATTGGTGAATAAGGCAGACAACATGATGTATGAGGCAAAGGCTGCCGGCAGGAATTGTGTGCGGTATATGAATGAATGTGAATAGCTATTAAGATTAGCGATCCTGGGGTAACCTGGGGTTTAATTTTGTTAATTCATTAGGAAACATATCAAGTGTTTTCTTTTAATGGCTTTCGCCGCTCGAAGCATACAGAGACCGTCGTAAGGATTGAAAGGCTGATGGATAAAGGGTTACAGGCCATTTGCAAAGTTGCAGGTTTTGGGTAACCCTTGAGTGTATAAAAAAGATATTTGGTAGGGGTCAAGATTGAATAAGTAATCAAAGTTTAGGACTATATTGTTGTGGCGGAGTACGCTGTAGTTCTATGGCTGAAAAAGGAGGACCTCCTCAATACTCCAAAAGTCAAGGAAATTATGAAGTGATTGCATTTGGAGAAACAGTTGTGCAAAATAGTATAGGCATTATGGGTATTATGAATTGAGCGGATTGGTTCAAGAAAAAATGGGTATTGGGAAGTAAGGAAAGATGGAATATAATGAGCTTTTTGAAAAATACCAGAAGCTACTGGAGGAAAATCAAAGATTAGGGCAGGGATGATGTCTATGCAAAAAGGTGGCAAAACAAAGAGGGTAAATCGGGGTATTCTCCTGTATGTTTGAATGAGTGGGCAAGAGGAATTTGCAATAAGCCAAAGATTAAATGCTCCGAATGCAATAATAAAAACTATGCAGCTTTGGACTTTGCAGCAATAGACAAGCATCTCAGAGGCAAAGATGTTTTTGGCATATATCCTATGCTGCTTGATGAAACCTGCTATCTCCTTGCTATTGATTTCGATGATGAAGGCTGGGAAAAAGATATATCGGTTTTGAGAGATATCTGTGCAGAAAAAAATATTCCATTTGCAGTTGAACGTTCTCGTTCAGGGAATGGAGCGCATGTATGGTTCTTTAATAGTGTTTTTATAGATGAAAACCTCCGGCCCTATGAGGATCAGTGGAGTTTTTTGAGCAGTATTCGGAAGCTCAGTGAAAGTGAAATTGACTTATACATTTGCAACTATGCAGTGGCAGTGAATTGGGTGATTTAAGACAGGATGAAGATGAAGAATGCAAGCCATGGGAGAGAAGCAAGACAAATTATAAATTAAGCAAGTCTGATTTTCCGGACACTGTTTATGTAACCAAAGCAAATATGCTGTACATCAGTAAAAATGGCTTTTCGCATAAAGCATTGAATATTATTAAACGTCTGGCAGCCTTTAGAAACCCTGACTTTTATAAGGCTCAAGCTATGAGATTGCCGACTTTTGATAAGCCCAGGATCATTTCCTTATCTGACGAGAAGCCTGAATACTTGTGTCTTCCAAGGGGATGCGAGCTTGATCTGATAAACCTGCTTAATACTCACAAGGTGGATGTTAAATGGGTTGATAAAAGCTATTCAGGAAAACGGATTGACGTTGAATTCAACGGACAGCTTCGTGATGAGCAGGAAGATGCTGTTGATTCTATGATACAATATGACAATGGTATTTGAAAGAATGTATCAAAAAAGATTGAACGGATATGCCTCTATCGGATATTCGGCCAGGGATGACAGCAGGCCTTTTGAATCTATTAATACAATTTTTGACAATAGCAACTTCCTGACAGTTTTCAGTAATGATATTTCGTCTGCTAAGTCAGACATTGTCATTGTCAGTCCTTATGTCACCAAAAAGCGTTTAAGCCAGATGTTAAGTATTCTTGTGACCGGGATTGACAATGGTGCAAAGCTTACCGTTATTACCCGGCCTGAAACAGATTATAAGGAAAGGGACAGGCTTACGTTTGAGGAGATGATTAGTTCCATAAAGAATACAGGAGCCAGTATTATTTTTAAATCAAATATACATCAAAAGTTTGCAGTAATTGATCAAAGGATTGTTTGGTATGGCAGCATAAATCTTTTGAGCTTCGGAAATTCTGTGGAGAGTATCATGAGATTGGATAGCCTGAATATTGCGAATGAATTAATAGGTACGATTGAAGAAATACTGAATTAAACATAATGAAGAGGGAGAAGAGACATGGCTCCATATCAAACCGTGGTTACGATATATCCCATAGAATTAGGAAGAGTTTGGTTGTTTTTTCTTACAGTATATTGACGCGATCCTTGTTAACATCCTTGTTAACCATTCAGCTGTGATTATCTTGTTAACCCGACACAATCTTGTTAACCCGACATCTTGTCACAACATCTTGTTAAGACACTTGACAAATGGACTTTTACTGTTTATAATTTATAAAAACGAGTTAGTAAAAAGCAATGCGTGGGAGAAGTAGCATACTGCAGACACTACAGAGAGCCGGAGATGGTGGGATTCCGGTGTGTACCGGGTATAGCGAATGGGCCTACAAGCTGTAGGGTGAAATTGCCGTTAGCCTGTTCTTACTGCAAGAGTAGCATCCTACCGGAGACCTTTACCGTTAAAAGAAGGCGGGTATCGGGCCTGATGGTCCTGTACTTTGTGTGAGTGAGCTTTAAATAGCTAATAAGGGTGGCACCGCGAGATTAACCTTTCGTCCCTTGAGGATGGAAGGTTTTTTATTTCCGGATTTACTGTAGCATGCGGCGCTCATTAGGTTTCTGTACCCGTTAAGAGTGGGCCATAAGGCCAAGTAGGGTGGTATCGCGGGAAAAAGCTTTTCGTCCCTATACGTGGGACGGAAAGCTTTTTTTCAGTTCGCCCGGCATGGGCGATAGCTTGGCGGTGAAAGTCCGCTATGGGCTTTGCAGTGGGAACCATTAGCCGAAGCAAAATTCAAAGAAAAGGTAAAGCAAATCCTGTCAAGAAGCAACGGCTGGAGTACGGAGCAAAGAATAAAAGCCTTAAACAGTAGCATAATCGGATGGGTCGACTACTTCGAGCTGGCCGATATGAAGAATCTAGCCAGTACACTTGACGAATGGATTAGGCGAAGACTGCGAATGTGTATCTGGAAACAGTGGCGTAAAGTTAAAACCAGGCATGACAACTTGGTTATGCTGGGAATAGACAACAGAAAAGCGTGGGAATTTGCCAACACAAGAAAAGGCTACTGCAGAATCTCCAATAGCCCTATTCTGGCTTGTACCTTAAACAATGAATATTTGACTAAACTGGGACTTGTAAGTCTAACAAAGCGATACTCGATGACTTGTTCATTCTGACGAACCGCCGTATGCCAGGTCGGCTTGTACGGTGGTGTGGGAGGGTCGGCGGCTAATCACCGCCCCCTATCCCGATTTGTTCACAAGAGACTAGTTTAATACCGCTTGCCTAGTAATTAGAAAAGGAGGTGAGGCAAGGTGGCGCTTGAGAGTATTGATATGCCATTGACCATCGGTATATACGGATACAACACACCCATCGTTATTGCCGGGCCATGTGCTGTTGAAAGTGAAGAACAGATTTTTAAGACAGCCAAAGCGGTGCACGAGGCAGGGGGACAATTTTTGAGGGGAGGAGCTTTCAAACCCAGAACTTCTCCATACTCCTTCCAGGGTCTGGGAAAGGATGGACTGAGAATTTTGGCAGAAGCCGGTAAAGCTTTTAAACTGAAAGTGGTTACCGAGGTAATGGACACCAGAGACATTGAACTGGTGGCGAAGTATGCTGATGTATTGCAAATTGGATCACGTAATATGCAGAATTTTGCTCTTTTAAAAGAAGTGGGTAAAAGCAGGCATCCCGTTATTTTGAAGAGGGGAATGTCTGCTACGGTAAAGGAATGGATGTGTGCTGCAGAATACATTAGGCTGGAAGGAAATCAGAGAATAATCCTGTGTGAGAGGGGAATACGCACCTTTGCTGACCATACCAGGAACACCCTTGACTTGAGCGTAGTGCCCTATATTAAAATGCGCAGCGACCTGCCCATTATAGTTGACCCCAGCCACGCTACCGGAGATAATTCGCTTGTTATACCAATGGCCAGAGCTGCTCTGGGAGCGGGATGTGACGGTTTAATGCTGGAAGTTCATCCTGATCCGGGCAAAGCGCTGTGTGATGGTCTCCAGTCTCTAAGTCTGGAGCAGTTTAAAAGTTTTATGGCCGAACTTGGTAACTGTATAAGGAGGGAAGAAGGCAATGTTTCCGCAGTCTAAAGAGGATTTTGTCAAGTTAGCTACAGAAGTAAATCTTATTCCGGTATATGAGGAATATTCGGCTGCGTTGGAGACGCCCCTGTCAGCTTTTTTAAAATTAAAAAAGGGTTCTTATGCCTTTATTCTGGAAAGCGTTGAAGGTGGAATGTGGCCGGGAAGATACTCATTTATAGGTTTTGAGGCTTCCAGACTTTTTGAGGCAAAGGACCGGAAAGTCAAGATAACGGATAAGAATAAAACAATTAGTTACGATAGCTGCAACCCCCTGCAGGAACTTCAAAGCATTTTTCAGGGGGTGAAACCTCTAAAGATACCCGAGTTCCCTGTTTTTTGCGGAGGAGCTGTAGGATACCTGGGATATGATATGGCCCGTTACTGGGAAAATTTACCCAAAGCTGGCGGAAAGGATACGGGATACCCGGACTGCTTCTTTATGTTTGCCGATACACTGGTCATTTTCGATCATGTTAAGCAAACCATTAAGATTGTAATAAACGTTCCGGTCAGCAATGACCCGGGAGGGGATTACACCAGGGCCGTTCTTAAAATCAGGCAAATAAGGTCCATTCTCGACAAACCGGTACCGGAGGTCCCTGCAGTAAAGGACAATCCCAGCCGTCGGGATAACTATTACAGCTACAACTGTACGCCGGACCAATTCCAGGAGATGGTGAGAAAAGCTAAAGAATATATAAGGGATGGGGACATTTTCCAAGTCGTACTTTCGCAAAAGATGAAGTTCGAATTGCAGGCAGAGCCTTTGGCCGTCTATAACTGTTTAAGGTCCTTAAATCCATCCCCCTACATGTTTTTCCTATCTTTCGGCGATATTCAGATGGTCGGTTCATCTCCGGAAGTAATGGTCAGGGTGGAGGATGGCTTTGCCGAGCTTAGGCCCATAGCTGGAACAAGACCCAGGGGCAGGACCGGTGAAGAGGACAAAAAATTGGCCGAGGAACTTTTAGCGGATGAAAAAGAAAGGGCAGAGCATCTAATGCTTGTAGACCTGGGCCGGAATGATCTGGGAAGGGTAAGCGAGTATGGGAGCGTGAAGGTGAAAGGTTTTATGCATATTGAACTTTATTCCCATGTAATGCATATCGTTTCCAGAGTAACTGGAAAACTGAAAAAGGGTAAAAGCTGTTTTGATGTGTTAAGGGCTTCCTTCCCCGCGGGTACTGTTACCGGGGCACCAAAGATAAGGGCAATGGAAATTATAGAACAACTGGAGCCCGATGGAAGGGGACCCTATGCAGGTGCAGTAGGATATATAGGCTATACAGGAAACATGGATACATGTATAGCCATACGAACCATGTTTATTAATGGAAAAGAAGCGTTTGTCCAGGCCGGGGCTGGTATTGTGGCAGATTCGAAGCCTCTAAGGGAGTATCATGAAGTGTGCAATAAGGCTCAAGCACTTCTGAATGCTGTTGAGATGGCGGAAAGGGGGGGATTCCTTGCTGCTGGTAATAGATAATTACGATTCCTTTGTTTATAACCTGGTTCAGTATTTGGGAGAACTGGGAGCAAGGATTGAAGTGGTTAGAAATGACAAAATGGATTTATACAGTTTAAAAAAGATGCGCCCTGAAAAGATAGTGATTTCACCCGGACCAGGTGCCCCGGAAAATGCAGGGGTTTGCGTTGAAGTAATCAGGCATTTTTCTGGGGAAATACCCATATTAGGTATTTGTCTAGGTCACCAGTGCATCGGTGCGGCATATGGCGCTAAAGTGAAGCATGGCAGGAAACCCGTTCATGGAAAGACTTCAATTATATATCATGAGGGCATTGGAATTTTGCAAGGCCTGCCCCGGAGATTTAAAGCAGCCCGCTACCATTCGCTGATTCTTGAAAAGGATAGTATGCCCGGTGAATTGGTTGTAACTGCTCATAGTGACGATGGTGTCGTTATGGCAGTACAACACGTAGAGTACCCTACTTTTGGATTGCAGTTTCATCCTGAGTCGGTAGCCAGTCAGTATGGGATGGAGATTTTGCAGAACTTTCTGAGAATCTAGCAGAGAAAAGCTGAAAGGAGATGGGAATATTGATAAGGGAAGCAATTGGTAAGGTTATTGCGGGTGAAAACTTATCTTCCGGAGAGGCCGGTGAAGTAATGCGGCAGATAATGGACGGAGAAGCCACTCCTGCCCAGATCGGAAGTTTCTTGACGGGGTTGAGGATGAAGGGTGAGATGCCCGAGGAAATATTCGGCTGTGCACAGGTGATGAGAGATAAGGCTATACGTATTAATCCTAGGCATCATCTTCTGGTGGATACCTGTGGAACAGGCGGAGATGGTATGGGCACCTTCAACATTTCAACTACATCTGCTTTTGTGGTAGCAGGTGCTGGCCTGGCCGTTGCAAAACACGGTAACCGCTCGGTGTCAAGTAGAAGCGGCAGTGCGGATGTACTTGAGGCCCTAGGCGTAAGAATAGATCTTTCGCCGGAGGAAGTAAAAATTATACTTGACCGGATTGGCGTGGGTTTCCTGTATGCGCCTACTTTTCACAGGGCGATGGGGCATGCCGCAGGACCCAGGAAAGAAATAGGTATCCGCAGCATTTTCAATGTGTTGGGCCCCCTTACCAATCCTGCCGGGGCAGAAGTTCAGGTACTGGGTGTTTATGATGCCAGATTGACAGAAGTCCTTGCTATGGTACTTAATTACCTGGGGGCAAAAAGTGCCTATGTAGTGTGCGGAGCCGGTGGAATGGACGAGATTTCAACCCTTGGTCCCACCAAAGTTACAGAACTAAAAGATGGGAGCGTCAAAACATTCGAAATTGTCCCGGAGGGTTTTGGATTTCCCAGGAGAAGACTTTCGGACCTAAAGGGCGGTGATGCTGCGTATAACGCTGAAATCACAAAGAAGGTACTGGCCGGCGAAAAGGGCCCTGAAAGGGAGATAGTGCTATTGAATGCCGCAGCTGCTTTATCAGCTGCCGGAGCTGCCAGGAACCTGGGAGAAGGAGTCAAGATTGCCGCTGATAGCATCGATTCGGGTAAAGCGATGGGAAAGCTGGAAGAACTAATACGGCTGAGCAATACCAATTTGAAGATGGGAGAGGCATCATGATACTTCAGAGGATTGTTGAACATAAAAGAAAAGAGATTGCCGGACGGAAACTGGAATTATGCGGAGAGATGCTGGGAAAGGGCCTTGTCGGGAATAAAAAGAGCAGCTTTAAGGATGCTATAGCCCGGCCAGGTGTTAGCTTAATAGCTGAAGTGAAAAGGGCATCTCCTTCGAGGGGAGTATTGAAAAAGTGTTTTGACCCGGTAGGATTGGCAGTACAGTATGAGAAATCCGGTGCATCGGCGATATCGGTACTTACCGATAGCAGGTTCTTTAAAGGCAGCTTGCAGGATTTAAAAAGGGTAAAGGAAGAGGTGGGCCTCCCGGTGCTCCGCAAGGACTTTATAATTGATCCCTATCAGATATACGAAGCAGGGTTTGCGGGCGCCGATGCTGTACTCCTAATTGCTGCCATTTTGAAAGAGCAACAGTTAAAAGAATTTATTGACCTTGCCGGGGAACTGCTGATTGATCCGCTGGTGGAAGTTCACTCTGCCGGGGAACTGGAAACAGCTTTAAGATGCGGGGCAGAGATTATTGGGATAAATAATCGTGACCTGACAACCTTTGAGACCAATATTGAAACTACCCTAAGGCTGGCAGAGGCGGTTCCGGAGGACTGCCTGCTGGTAAGTGAGAGCGGAATCTCCACCGGGACAGATGTAAGGAGGCTGGTACAAGCAGGGGTGGATGCCATCCTTGTTGGGGAGGCGCTGGTTACCAGTTCTGACGTTGATACCAAGATACAGGAGCTGTTGAAAGGGTGAACCGGGTTGACATGGATAAAGATTTGCGGCATAACAAACCTTGAAGATGCAAAAACGGCCGTAGATTTAGGGGCCGATGCCCTGGGTTTTATATTCGCACCGAGCAAGCGCAGGGTAGAACCGGAAAAAGCAAGAGAGATTTGCAAAGGCTTGCCGGAGAGGATAGAAAAGATAGGTGTATTTGTTGACCGGGATTTAAACGAAGTAAAGGAAATAGCCGCATTATGCAAACTAACCGGCCTGCAGTTTCACGGGAAAGAGACTTCTGAATACTGCAGGGAATTTAATAAGGCTTATATGGTGATAAAAGCCTTCAGGGTTGACGGAAAAAAGGGTTGGGGCGAGATTCCGGCCTATATTCGTGCCAAGGTGGTACACAGGATATTGCTTGACACCTATGTACAGGGGATGTCCGGAGGGACGGGCAGAACCTTTCCGTGGACGCTGGTAAAGGGCAAGGACTGGGGGAACATACCGGTCATAATTGCAGGCGGTATCAACCCTTCAAATGCCGCTGAGGCCATCAGGGAAGCCTGTCCCTTTGGGATTGACGTTGGAAGCGGTGTTGAAAGGGAGCCAGGGCAAAAGGATAGGGAAAAACTTAAGAAGCTAATCTGCGGGGTAAAGAACTTTTACAAGCAGCAACCATGAAGATTTAACAGAAACAGGGGGTATGAATAATGGCAAAGGATTCGGGGTACTTCGGCGAATTTGGAGGTCAGTATGTTCCGGAGACGCTGATGCCGGCCTTGAACGAACTGGAAGCAGCCTATGAAGAATATAAAAATGACAGTGAATTTAAGGAAGAATTCCGGTATTATTTAAAACAGTACGTTGGAAGGCCTACACCTTTGTACTATGCCGAGAAACTGACCAAGCATCTCGGCGGGGCAAAGATCTACCTTAAAAGGGAGGATTTGAACCATACAGGGGCCCATAAAATAAACAATAGCCTGGGGCAGGTTCTGCTGGCAAAGAAGATGGGGAAAAAGAGAATTATTGCCGAGACGGGCGCCGGACAGCACGGGGTGGCGACCGCCACTGCATCGGCCCTGTTAGGTTTGCAGTGTGAGATATTTATGGGTGCCGAGGATGTCCGGCGCCAGGCTTTAAACGTATTCAGGATGGAGCTCCTTGGAGCTAAAGTTGTTAAGGTTGAATCGGGTACAAAAACATTAAAGGATGCAACGAACGAGGCCTTGAGAAATTGGGTTGCCACCGTTGAAAATACCCATTATGTAATAGGTTCTGTAGTGGGGCCGCACCCATATCCTACCATTGTGAGGGATTTTCAGAGCGTTATTGGAGAGGAAACAAAAGAGCAGATCATGCAGGCTGAAGGCCGTTTGCCGGATTTCTTGATTGCCTGCGTCGGCGGGGGCAGCAACTCGATGGGGCTTTTCTACCCCTTCAAGGATTTCGAAATGGTGCAGATGATAGGTGTGGAGGCTGCCGGCAGCGGTATAGAGACCGGTAAACATGCTGCATCTCTGACTGCTGGCAGCAAGGGCGTTTTACACGGTGCTCTAAGTTATGTATTGCAGGACCAGGACGGACAAATACTGCCGGCCCATTCGGTTTCGGCAGGCCTGGATTACCCGGGAGTAGGGCCCGAGCACAGTTACTTCAAGGAAAGCGGTAGGGCAAAATACAGCGCCATAACCGATAGCGAGGCTCTGGATGCCTTTGTCCTGTTGTCCAGGCTGGAGGGGATTATTCCCGCTCTGGAAAGTGCGCATGCTGTCGCATTTGTCTGTAAGCTGGCGCCACAGCTGGACAAAGACAAGGTGATTGTAATCTGCCTTTCGGGCAGGGGAGATAAGGATGTAACCGAAGTTTCAGAATTGTTAAGGAGTGATGCCAAATGAATAGAATAGATATGACTTTTAATAAACTGCGAGGCGAAAACTGCAAAGCACTAATTCCATATCTAACCTGTGGGGACCCCAGCCTGGAGTTTACAGAACAGCTGGTTTTAAATCTGGTCCAAAGCGGTGCCGATATAGTTGAATTAGGGGTTCCATATTCAGATCCAGTTGCAGACGGTCCTACAATCCAGAAGGCATCGGTCAGGGCTCTCTCGAACGGGGTAACCCTGGAGAAAATTTTTTCACTGGCAGGACGTCTCAGGGAAAAGGTACATGTGCCATTAATCATGATGACTTACTATAATCCTGTATATGTAAAAGGGATAGAAGAATTTGTAAAAAGGGCTGCATCGGCGGGAATCGACGGTCTGATAGTTCCGGATTTACCCTTTGAAGAGGCCGGACTCTTGAAAGAGATCATGGACAGCTATAACATGAGGCTGGTACTGCTGGCTGCGCCCACTACAACTCCCGAGAGAATGGAAAGGATTGCCGGACTGTCCCAGGGTTTTATATACTGTGTGAGCGTTACAGGGGTAACCGGAGCCAGGCAGGAGGTTTCAGAACGATTGGACAGCTTTCTGGATAGGATTCGGGCAAAGACCGATCTTCCCCTGGCTGTGGGTTTCGGAATATCCGGGCCTGATACTGCCCGCCAGGCGGCTGAACTGGCAGATGGGGTAATTATTGGGAGCGCATTGATAGATATAATTGAAAAAAATACGGAACAGGGCATAACCGAAGCGAAGATAAATTCCAGCAAAGTTCTTGAGGAGGTTTCATCTTTTATAAGTAATGTTAAAAGGGCAATCACGATAGAGAATGTCTCTTGAGGACCTGCCACAGAAGAAAAGGAAGAAAATGGGCCAAAAAAGTGGGCCAAAAAGGGGTCAGGCTTGAAATATTCCCTTATTAATAGTATGATTACCCAGGTGAATAATATGGCGGGAAAACCACGTATCCATTATCCGGGAGCCTTATACCATGTAATGGTTAGAGGCAATAACGGAGAAGAAGTGTTGCTTGATGAAATACATAAGACTACAAGGGATAAGTCCCTACTCAAAGAAGAGTAAGGACTTATCCTTTTTCTACACAATAAATATTGACATCAAACTTATATTTTGGTATATAAAAAATTAGAATTAGCACTCGGAGAATGAGAGTGCTAACAACTTGAAAACAAAGAAACTGGATAAACATGATCTGGATGCTTTAGTTTAGTGTCAAAAAAGTAAGCGAATTGTTATACTGCAAGGGGGAGATACGTTTGACAATCAAACAGTTTCAGGCTGAATCCAAAAGATTGCTGGATTTGATGGTTAACTCAATTTATACCCATAAGGAGATTTTTTTAAGGGAACTCATTTCTAATGCCAGCGATGCAATTGATAAGATTTATTATAAAGCTTTAACAGATGATTCTTTGAGCTTCAACAAAGATGAGTACTATATTAAGATAGTACCTGACAAAAAAAATAGAATATTGAAAATATCCGATACCGGTATTGGAATGACAAAACAAGAACTTGAAGACAATCTGGGAGTTATTGCAAAAAGCGGGTCGTTAGCCTTTAAAATGGAAAATGAAATAAAAGACGGCCATGATATTATAGGACAGTTTGGAGTCGGTTTTTATTCGGCATTTATGGTGTCTGAAGTGGTTACTGTTATAAGCAGGGCATTAGGTAGCAATGAGGCCTACAAGTGGGAATCCAAAGGTGCAGAGGGTTACACTATAGAGCCATGTGAAAAAGATACGGTCGGCACGGATGTTATTCTCAAAATTAAAGAGAATTCGGAGGATGAAAATTTTGACAAGTACCTGGAGGAGTACAGCTTAAAATCCATTATTAAAAAGTATTCCGATTTTATCAGATATCCGATAAAAATGGATATAACCAGGACAAGGCTCAAAGAAGGCAGTGAAAAAGAATACGAGGAATATACAGAAGAACAGATTGTCAATAGCATGGTTCCCATATGGAAAAAGAATAAAAACGAACTCAGCCAGGAAGATTACGATAACTTTTATTCTGAAAAGCACTACGGCTTTGACAAACCAATAAAACATATTCACATCAGTGCCGAAGGCACAGTGAGTTATAAAGCAATTTTATTTATTCCGGAAAAAATGCCCTTTGATTTCTATACAAAAGAATATGAAAAGGGTTTGGAGTTGTATTCAAACGGCGTTCTGATCATGAATAAGTGTGCAGAGCTGCTGCCTGATTATTTTAGTTTCGTAAAGGGAATGGTGGATTCGGAGGATCTGTCCCTTAACATATCCAGAGAAATGCTGCAGCACGATAGACAGTTGAAATTTATCGCCAAAAACATAAAAACTAAAATTAAAAATGAACTCGAAAACCTATTAAAAGATGAAAGGGATAAGTATGAAAAATTCTACAAATCCTTCGGAAGACAATTGAAGTATGGCATCTATAGCGACCTCGGTGCTCATAAAGAAGTGCTGCAAGACCTATTGATGTTCTATTCATCAAAGGAGAAAAAAATGGTCACTTTGGATGAATATGTATCCAGAATGCCGGAAGAACAAAAATATATATACTATGCGGCCGGAGAATCCATTGAAAGAATTGAGAAAATGCCCCAGACCGAACTCGTAGCAGATAAGGGATATGAAATTTTATATTTTACCGATGAGGTGGACGAGTTCGCCATTAAAATGATTATGAAATATAAAGACAAGGAATTCAGGTCCGTATCCGGCAGTGATTTAGGGATAGAAACAGAAAACCAAACTTCTTCCGACACGGACGGGGAAGGAAATAAAGAACTGTTTGAGTATATGAAAAATATTTTGTCCGATAAAGTCAAGGCTGTCAGGGCATCAAAAAGGCTGAAGAATCATCCCGTATGCCTGTCGAGCGAAGGGGAACTTACCATTGAGATGGAGAAAGTATTAAGCGCCATGCCTAACAGCCAGAATATAAAAGCGGATAAGGTTTTAGAGATAAACATAAACCATGATGTGTTTAAATCATTGAAGGAAGCATACGGAAAAGACAAAGACAAGCTTAAGCTATATACGGATTTATTATATAACCAAGCGCTGCTTATCGAAGGATTGCCAATAGATGATCCGGTGGAGTTTTCAAACAATATCTGTAAAATGATGATATAACAAAGGGCGTCAGCACTTGCCCGCTGTCAATGCCAAGCCTACGACGCCCTTTCCTGGCAGCGGTAGGCTGACGCCTGAACGGGTTACCCATTATTAATCGTTTTTGGGCTTGGGGCTTTCACAACAAAGAATTCCAGAACCTCATCATGTGTATTGCAGACATTCATTTTGGTTTTATAGGGTATGGTAAGAATGCTTCCGGCAGGATATGAATGCTCCTCCTGTTCATTCAATCTGAGAGTGATATTGCCGCGGACAACAATCATATAAACATTAGAATTTGAGTAGTGCTCCGGCAACGCTTCTCCCTTCGGCAGTACCATATGGTTGATAGCCGCATGGTCATCTTCGATAATCCTTTCAATGATTTTGCTACTGGAAATCGTGTAAGAGTATTTCGTCTCTATCATATGGATTCCTCCTTGAACTATATTTAATAGCCTTTTTAGGACATTTTTGCAGACAGTCAAGGCACAAAAGGCATGAGCCTTTGTCTATCGAAAAAGTATCCTTCCCTTTGACGGCCTGAGCCGGACAAACCTTCTGGCAAATGCCACACTGAATACAATTATCAGCATCAATTTTTAAGCCCGAGTTCGACAGTTACTAGGCAAATAAAATACCCGTAAACCCTTGACACAACAGGGTTTACAGGCGTTTTTTAATGTTTTGTGCGTGTAACTATGCTTTCGGTTGGATTTCAAGGAACCTCGGAGGCGCCTCAACCCCAATAGCCGCAAAGGTTTCACGCTGTTTAGAGGTAAGTTTCGTAGACTGATAAAGGTCTCCGTTTTTAGAAGAAAAATGTCCAAGATGTAACCGTTCAAGTTCATCTCGTAACTTTGGCCAGGTAGAACCGGTTTTCGCTTCCGCAATTGTAACCAATAAGAGCGCCAACCAGCTGATTAATATATGTGCCCGGATACGATCTTCCAGGCGATGATACATAGGACAATAATATTGAGGACTCATCCGAAGCAACCATCAGAAACTGGGGATACATAGTATATAAAAGGTTATGGGACGCGCTTGAATTAACTTCCTGTCTTGAGGATATTCGAAAGTATGATTCAAAAGCAACGTTCAATCTTGCTCAAACCACTTTCATCATGGCTCTCCAGCACCTGCTTGAACCAATGAGCAAACTGGGCACTTTTAACCATCAGGACAGGTATGCTAAACTGCCAAAACTTAAACTGCAACATCTATACCGCTCCTTGGACATTTTAAGCCAGAGTAAAGAAAAGATTGAAAATCACATTTTTGCATTAAACTATAACCTCTTCAACATGAAAATAGATGTAGTATTTTATGATGTAACAACCTTTGCTTTTGAAAGCGTAAACCAGGACGAACTCAGAAATTTTGGTTACAGTAAGGATAACAAATACAATGAAGTTCAGGTGGTTATGGGACTATTGATTGACAGTGATGGATTTCCAATAGGCTATGAATTATTTAACGGCAGTACTTTTGACGGTAAAACCATGACACAAGCACTGAATAACCTAAAAAAAGATTCGGTATAAGAAGAGTAGTAATCGTTGCAGACCGTGGATTAAACAGCAAAATAAACCTAAAGAGGATACATGACGCAGGATATGGCTATATTGTTGCAAGCAGCATACGAAAAATGAGCAGTGAAATACAGCAACAAATCCTTGACCCAAAAGACTACATAGAGATACAAGGTCCTGTAGAACATAAAGGAGAACCTGAAAAACTCCGTTACAAGATTTTAGAACATGTAAATTCCATCAGCGATGAAGAAGGCAAAACCTGTAAACTCGATGAAAACCTTATCATCACATATTCCGAACGCCGGGCTCAAAAAGACAGAGCTCACCGAGAACGCTTATTAG
Organism: Bacillota bacterium; assembly: GCA_013540605.1. Lineage (GTDB taxonomy): Bacteria > Bacillota > Clostridia > Ch29 > Ch29 > Ch29. Next base: position 15,176 of record JABVCK010000020.1, on the reverse strand, counting down.
AGAAAGCCAAGAAGTTAGTGGAGGAACCCGGTAAAATAAATGCCGGCATAAAACGGGGCGGCCGTAAATCCCGAGTTTGACAGTTGAAGTCTGGGAACCCGCTATTTTAAGCCATTCATGTTCTTAAAAAAGTGAAAGTTGTCCCCAGGTTTCCTTTTTCTTGATTTTGAAACAGTCTTCAACTTCTTCCTTTTTACTGATATTTTTTGGAAGTTTCAATTTAATACTACAATGTTGAATTACCAGTAACCTTACATTACCAATGCAATAGACCTTGAACCTATATAAAATAGGTATCAAGGGGGTACTAATTGTGAGCCAAAATATAATAAAGAAAATATCGCCGTTTGCATTGCCAAAACTTCAAAAGTACCTTGATAAGTTTAAGAATATCTTTCGCCTAGTGATACTATGAATGCTGCAGAGCGCTATACAACGGGTTTATTAAGCGATATTCCTTATAAAAACTGCGGAATGATGGCCGAATATCGAATATATGGAAGGCACATCAGCTCAATCTTTACAGGACTTTATCACTAACAGTCCCTGGGACCACGAGCAGTTAAACAAGCAAAGAGTAGAACTTATGCTTGAAAATGCAGTAGCTTCTGATGGAGCCCTTATATTTGATGACACAGGCTTTCCGAAAAAAGGAAACTGTTCCGTGGGTGTAGCGCGTCAGTACTCAGGCACTCTGGGCAAAGTGGGTAATTGTCAGATTGCTGTGAGCTGCCAATATACAGACGTCAAGTACACATGGCCTGTAAATGCAAGGCTGTATCTGCCTGAAAGTTGGACATCTGACATCCAGAGGATGAAGAAAGCCAAGGTTCCTGAAGATGTTACTTTTAAAACAAAGCCTCAGATCGCTCTGGAACTTTTGGACCAGGCAAATCAATTAGGTGTAAAGCATAACATCATCCTTGGGGATAGCTTTTTCGGCAGGGATAACACTTTCATTGAGGGTCTTGAAGCCCGTGGTGAAACCTATGCATTATCCGTACCCTGCAACTTTACAGTAAGATTTGAACAGGATATTAAAACATTCGTTCCTCCTGTAAAGTCAAAAGCTAAACGTTCAGGATGGCCAAGGATCAAGCCCGAACCCACTCCTATGCCTCCCCAGTACAGAGTTGACTGGCTCATTGACAAAATACCTCAGGATTACTGGAAGGTCATCTGCTGGAGAGACGGCAGTAAAGGAGAGCTTAAGAAACAGTTTGCTTTCTTAAGGGCTTGCTGGTCTACTCAAACCAAGACAGGCAAGCAAGGGTGGCTTGTATTCGAAAGACCGGTGTCAGGGGAAACAGGCGATACCAAGTATTACTTTAGTGATCTGCCATTGGATACTCCTGATGTAAAGATTGTGGAGTATGTTCACAGAAGACATACCATTGACCGATTCTATCAGGATGCAAAGGATGAACTTGGTCTTGACCAAAGGGAAATTTTTTCCCCTGAAGCAATTTGTACTTGAAAGTATATATCTTCCGTAAGAAAGCGTGTACTTGATAAACTCTATGCATCATATATTTTATGGGTTTCTCAACCCAGGCAGAGGAGGATTCTTTTCCTGTCTCTGCGTACTTAACAGAGTAGTATTAATTTAATATTGACAAGAGTATAAATATTCTGTATATTATTTAATAAGTAGACTATAGTCTAAGACTATGGTTTATGACTATAGTCTAAGTTTTTGTGATAGAGAATTGTTTCTAATTCTAAATAATCCAGCCGGACAAAATAACGTTATCTATAACAGAGAGCATTATTAAATCAATCTGTAAAATATCCAAAGTATAGGAAGGGGGCGTTAAACAAGCAACAAAACTGCTCTCACAGTAAAGGCAACAAACCTGTATGGGCACATTGTGTGATAACATCCCATTATAAAATTGCAGAATACTCTGTACCGCTAAATTTCAAACTCTATCTTAGAAAAGAGTTCTTTGGCAAAAGGGCTAGAAAATATTTCAAAAATAAACAGGAGCTTGCCATGGAACTCCTTAACGAGTTTGTACCGGTTACCGAAGTAACGTACTTATTAATAGATGCCTGGTATACATCGGGCAAAGTCATGCTCCATGCATTGTCCAGAGGATATCATGCTATAGGACGGATAAAGTCAAACAGGGTAATTTACCCCGGCGGTATCAAGACCAATTTAAAGAAGTTTTCGATCTTCGTAGGCAAGGAGGAAACCTGCCCCGTTACAGTAGGAGACCAAACGTACTACGTATACAGGTATGAGGGTAAATCAATGACCTTGAAAATGCAGTTATCCTATTTTGCCGGAGTAGAGAAGACTTATCCGATAGACCAGTATTCATAATAAGTACTGATATAAGTCTTACCACCTCCACAATCATTGAATACTACTTGAAACGCTGGGATATAGAAGTAAGCTATAAATACCACAAAACCGGGTTCGGTTTTCATAAGTACCAGGTAGAATTGTTAACTTCCATCAAGCGTTACTGGAGTATGGTCTTTATGTCCTATACTTTTCTTGAGCTTTTCAGGATTACCAACAAGAAATCCTTAAAGCTCGAAACTCTGGGAGATACTATAGGGTATTTCCGCAAACAGTATTTAGTGTGTATTGCCAAATTTGCGTATGTTTGTGCAGAACAAGGGATAAAACTTGATACTATGCTTACCAAATTACGGATTGCTGCATAAAGTTTTACATTTTACTGCGCAACACTGATAAATAAAGGTTCAACAATGATTTTTGTGGCACTTTGAAAATTCCATAAAATACATTAACAATATGCTGGTAAAAAGAGTAGAAAAAATCCGATATCCCGTTTATTCTGAAATATACCAATAAAACAGAAAGCAGGTGATATCGGATTGAAAACCAACTATAATTTTATAAAACACACGATTAGTTTGCAAGGCATAGAGATAATCTCTGTCAATGTAAATAATGGCATATTTCAGGTATTTGCAACATCCTCGCATAGCTTTGCTGTTTGTCCCCACTGCGGCCGAATAACCCAGAATGTTCATGACAGCCGGTGGCAGCCTATTAAGCATCTACCTATCTGGGGAATGGATACAATCATTATGCTCCAAAAGAAGAGGTATATCTGCAGCTGTGACCCTGAGCATCCGTTTGATGAACATTTTGAGTTCCTCCGAAAGTATCAACGACAGACTATACCTTATTGCAGCCATGATTACCGGCAGGAAAAAGGAGGACGTAGCCGCTTACCTCATGAATTGGCCTGAGGAAGTAAGACTTAAAATTGAAGCCGTTTCCATGGACATGAGCCGCAGCTATTGTTATTCCGTCCTTGAGTGCTTTCCCTAATGCCAAGCCGGTTATTGACCGTTTCCATATAGCACAGCGGCTTCAAAAATGCGTGGATGATGCAAGGAAGCACATTCAAAATCATATAAAGAAGTATGGTAAAAAGGATGAGGTTTTTAAAATTCGCTGGGCCATGCTTAAGAATGTCGAAGACCTTAAAAGAGAGGAGGCCCTGTACCTCATACTTGCCTGTACCAAGTATCCTATAATTGAACAGTTGCACTACCTTAAGAAGAATTCAGGGAATTCTTCAAACTTGAAACACAAAGGACGATGCAGTTGCTTTTATAGAATACTATAAAGGGCTTGTTTCAGAATATGATATCCCTGAATTAAAAACATTCTGTAAAACCCTTGATAACTGGTTGCCTTGCATTCTCAACTATTATGATTACCGGATATCCAACGGCCTTACGGAAGGTAACAACCACAAGGTTAAAAATATCAAACGTAGAGCCTATGGATACCGGAATCCTCAACACTTTGACCTGAGGGTAAAGCTTGAGTTTGAATGTGCCTGATATTAAGTTTTCAAGGACCGGCTAGGGATAGTGTAACTGTATTTATTACCATATTTATCATAGGCTGTATAAATTGCGTTACATAGGAGTTTTGATGAAATACAGGAAAACCTGTGTTTCCAACTCCGTGGTAGATATATCAATTATTTACCAATATAAATTATGTTGACTGGATGCTATTACCATCTACCACAACATTTTTTGTTGAATCTAAATAAATTTAATGTTTGCAATTATTCATGATAAGGGGCTGGTTGCAAGTGAAAATAGATAAATGCATGGAAGTAGTGAAGAAAGACGATGAAATTATTTCCCCTGCTGCCAGGGTGCCTTATTATCCTCTAGTTATAAAGAGAGGCCATGGGGCCATAATAGAAGACATTGATGGCAATGAGTATATTGACCTACTATCCAGTGCTGCAGCTTTGAATACAGGTCATGCCCATCCAGAAGTGGTTAAAGCTATAAAAGAACAGATAAATGACTTTATTCACTATACTCCTGCGTATATGTACCACCAGCCGCTGGTACAACTTGCAAATAAACTTATAGAAATCACGCCGGGAGATTTTAAAAAGAGAGTGGCTTTTGGACTTTCGGGTTCAGACGCCAATGATGGGATGATCAAACTGGCAAGGGCTTATACCGGAAGAAGCAAGATCATTTCTTTCATTCAGTCGTATCACGGTTCAACATATGGAGCTATTTCTTTATCAGCTTTAAGCTTGAATATGCGCAGGAAAATTGGGCCTCTGGTTCCTGATATTTATCATATACCCTATCCGGATTGCTATAGATGTGCTTTTGGCCAGAAGAGAGAAAGCTGTAATATGGAATGTTTAAAACAGCTTGAAATTGCTTTTGAATACTATTTACCTGCAGAAGAAGTAGCTGCGGTGATAATGGAACCGATTGCAGGCGATGCTGGGCTGGTTATGCCTCCTCAGAAGTATATGGATAAATTATACGGTATTTGCAAAGAAAACGACATATTGTTTGTAAGCGAAGAAGTTCAGCAGGGTTTCGGTCGTACCGGGAAATGGTTTGGAATCGAACATTTTGGTATAGTACCTGATGCAATCATAATGGGCAAATCTATAGCATCAGGTATGCCTATGAGTGCAATAGTTGCAAGAGAAGAAATTATGCAGGCATGGGAAGCACCGGCACACCTGTTTACAATGGGAGGCAATCCTGTTTCCTGCAGAGCTGCCCTGGCTACTATAGATATTATCCGTAAGGAAAACTTATTGGAACATGCTCATAAGTTAGGTGAATATGTAGAGCATCGTTTTAACCAAATGAAAGAGAAGTATGAGCTTATAGGAGATGTTCGCGGTATAGGGCTTTCGATAGGAGTGGATCTTGTCACTGATAGGGCAACAAGAGAAAAGGCAAAGGAGGCAGCAGCGAAAATCTGTTACCGCTGCTGGGAAAAGGGTATTATACTTACGTTTTTCGCCAACAGCGTACTTAGAATTCAACCGCCTCTCATAATTACCAGAGAACAGATTGATAAAGCTCTAGACATAATTGAAGAAGCCATAAAGGAATATCTCGCAGGGGATATTCCAGACGAAGTGCTACGAGTAGCCAAAGGATGGTAGGAGCTATTGAGAAAAATTAAATGAAGGGGGTATGCCTATATAAAGATGCTACCATATCTTGTTGGCAACTAGATAGGAATATATGGCGGTTTCTCTGGGTGGCTGCAGCCAAGGGAGATAGTAGTTTTTATCATCAGACAGCAGCTTTGGTAATGTGGTCTTTACCGAGGTGATATGTTGCGTGTGAAGTAAATGAGTTGCCTTCTAAGATTTCTTAGTAACAAATTTTTATAATAAAAGGTGGTGTAATTACAATGTCAAAGAAAAATGAAGGGATATTTTCATCTAGTGAATCTGCGATTAATGCCGTACCTCTTGATAAAAGGGTGAACTGGGTGACTCCTGCGACGATTTATGCTGGATGTGAATTTTGTATTCCAGTAATTATGGCTGGTAGTGCTGTAGTGGCAAGTTTCAGTTTAAGGGAACTTTTTTGGATAATAATAGTAAGCCTAGTAATTATAACTTGGGCTGGTAATTCTATTACTAGCTATCTTGGAGCAGTGGTTGGAAGGCCATCTTCTGTGATAGCTCGTTCAAGCTTTGGAAGTGCACAAGCAAGAAGTATAGTGTCAATTGTGACATTTATTGTTGGATGTGGATGGTGGGCTTTACAAACTGCTGTAGCAGGAAATGCAATAAGTTCAATGTTTGGAATAGACTATACAACTCAATACCTTCCATGGGCAATAGTAACAATAATATGTGGAATTATATTTGCTATTCCTGCAGTGATAGGGTATTCATCCATGGCATGGACTGATTATATAGCAGTTCCGGGTGGACTTATCATTCTTGTTTGGGCATTTATCTTGGTTGTTAATAATATGGGATGGGCCAATGTTTTAGCATGGGACCCGCCACAGACTATGTCATGGATAACGGCTGTTGGTGTATTGTTAGGCTGCAATGTAGGTCAGTGGTTAATACTTGCTGATTACAGCCGTTACTGTAAACCAACAATTAAAGATAATATTTTAATGCCTAGCGGAATCATAGTAGTAGGTTTTGTTCTATTTATGATGGGAGGAGTTTTAGGAGCCGGACAACAGAAATTTGACATAGTTCAAATTCTGATTAATGTCGGTTTTCCGGTACAAGCATTTCTGCTTTTTTTCATAGCGCAGTGGACTTCACAATTAGTTAACAATTATACCATGGGATTGTCTCTCTGCAATCTGTTTAATGTTGACAATAACAGAGGAAGGGCAATATTGACAAGCATTGCTACAGTAGTGGGAATAATTGCAGCTTTATCAGGTATTTTAAATCATTTTGTTAACTTTTTAATTGTTACTGGCTTGATGTTTCCTAGTATAGCTGCAATTATGGTTACGGATTTTTTTATCGTGAGGGATAAAAAATGGGTCGAAATTTCCGGCTGGAACTGGATTGCTACGATAAGTTTAATTATAGGAATGTTTGTAGCGTATTATACTCAATATATTAAACCAATTGGGATTCCAGCAGTTCAATGTTACATAATAACGGGAGTGGTATATTATGGATTAACGTATATCAAAGCTAGAATCAGTCCTGATAGATTTACACCTGAAAAATGGCTTAAAAGAGGTAATGAAAGTGTAACTGCATAATAAATGAATTGATGGGTATTGACAATTATTATTGTCAATACCCATATACCCAAATTGCACAAATGAGGAGGTGAATAACAAAGAAATGTTATTGGACAGGTTGGAAAAAGTAAAAAAGTAATGACCGAGAAGGAAATTGAGTATATGATACTTTATTAGCCTTCATACGGTCAAAAGAACGTTCTAAATTAGGCCGTTTTTTAAAGATATTCTCTTAAGCGTTCAACTTACGAGGTATCTTGGTGAAAAATGCAAGTTATTGTGAGGCTTGGTGTAAAGAGAACGGTCGTAAGCAGACGCAGAACAAAGAGAATAGCACTTAACCCTCTTTTTAATCTTTTTACTGCTGCAACAACGGGTTATACTATTATTGGTTTGTTCTCGAATACCTTTAAGATTAGAGGTGAAAGAATAAAATACCTTTCTTTGGAGGAGCTAATATTCGAGGGATTTAAGTCTCTGAAAAATCCATGGCTACGTAATTTTAAGAATGAGTGAGTATATGTATGAAAAACTTATTTTATTGAAGTATTTATTGAAGGAGGTTTGAAAATGAGTTATAGGATAGCTATTGATATAGGAGGGACTTTTACTGATTATGTTGCAATGAATGAAGATACAGGTGAATTAATTGTAACAAAATCATCTAGCACACCTAGTAATTTTGCAGATGGGGTTATGGATTGTGTCGAAAAAGGAAATATACCTTTAGAAGAAGCTAATTATGTGGTACATGGTAGTACCATTGTTATTAATGCGTTAACAGAGAGGAAGGGGGCTAAAACTGCATTAATTACGACAAAAGGGTTTAGAGATGCCCTTGAAATAGGAAGAGCAAATAGAACAGATCTTTATAATTTATATTACGCAAAACCAAAGCCGTTTGTCCCAAGAAAATATCGATTTGAGGTTGAGGAAAGGCTTAACAAAGATGGAGATGTACTGATACCGTTAAATACCAAACAGGTCAAAGAAATAGCAAAAAAATGTAAAGATGAAGAAATTGAAGCGATAGCAGTATGTTTATTGCATTCATATGCTAATCCTGAACATGAAGAAAAGGTAAGAGATATATTAGAAAAAGAATTGCCGGATGTAGAAATTAGTATATCGTCTGAATTAATTAAAGAATGGCGGGAATATGAAAGAACAAATACAACGGTTTGTAATGCGTTTGTAAAACCTGTAGCTCGGAAATATCTTGATACATTAAAAAGTAGAATGAAAGAAAAAGGATTAATGATTGAACCTTATTGTATGCTGTCTAATGGTGGAGCTGCAACATTTGAAATGACTAAAATTAATCCTATAAATGTTATAGAATCAGGACCTGTAGGTGGTGTAATAGGAGCAAATGAAATTGGTAAGATGATTAATGAAAGGAATATAATAACTTTTGATATTGGAGGTACCACAGCTAAAACATCACTGATCTATAACAATGAGGTAAAAATTACAACAGATTATCACCTGGAAAAAACACCAATATTTGCCGGTTACCCTATTAAAGCACCTATAACCGATATTATAGAAATTGGAGCTGGGGGAGGAAGTATTGCTTGGATAGATTCTGTTGGGGTTCTTAAAGTGGGCCCACAGAGTGCGGGAGCTGAACCGGGACCTGCATGTTATAACCGGGGTGGTACGGAGCCGACTTTGACAGATGCCAATTATATTGCAGGGAGGATAGATCTTGCAAGATTTTTAGGAGATAAATATGATATTGATATTAAGAAATCATATGAAGCAGTAAAGAAAATAGCTGATTATTATAAGATATCTGTAGAAGAGGCAGCAAGAGGGATCATTAGAATAGCAAACAATAACATGATGAATGCCTTAAAGCTGGTTTCTATCAGAAAGGGTTATGACCCGAGAGATTTTGCTATGGTAGCGATGGGCGGTAATGGGGGAATTCATAGTCCCTTCTTAGGAAGAGAATTAAAAGTGAAAAAAATCGTAGTACCCCGTAACCCTGGTGTCTTTTCTGCATGGGGCATGCTCATGACTGATTTAAGACAGGATTATATTAGGACAAAAATAATTGGTATCAATCATCAAAATATTGATACAGCAAATAGCATATATAGCGAGATGATAGAAGAGGCTAACGCAATGTACCTGGCGCATGGTTTTGCGGAAAAAGACCTATATATTGTTAAATCAGCTGATATTAGATATAAAGGCCAGGAACATACAGTGAGAACGCTAGTGCCTTCAAGGGAATTAAAAAATGATGAAGACCTCCAGATTATTAGAGAGAACTTTGAAAAATTGCATGAACAATATTATACTTTTAAGTTGCCTGATACTCCCATTGAATTTGTTAACTTTAACATCACGGCTTTTTGTAAGATTAAGAAGGCCGAAATTAAGCCTGTAGAAATACTAGGAAAACCGGAAGAAGCTATCAGGTGTCGAAAAATTGTTGATTTTGATGAAGATGGCAAGATCGAAGTAGCTGTTTATGAAAGAGAAAAATTAGGGACAGATAGTAAAATAAACGGTCCGGCGATAATTGAAGAAAAGACTTCCGTGACAGTTTTATATCCTGATCAGAAAGCATTTGTTGATGAATATGGAAATCTTATCATAGAGGAGGCTTAAAGCGATGAGTAAAGTAGATATATTCACAATGGAAAATATTAGTGAAGGTCTGATAGCTGCATCAGACGAAATGTTTTATAGTTGGGGTAGAACAAGTCAAAGTCCCATCATTTATGAGGTTTTGGACTGTGCAGTCGGGCTAACGGATGCCAAAGGTAATTTAATTGCCCAAGCTAATGGAGTTGCAGGTTTTTTGGGAACAATTACTTATTCAGTTAGATCAGTAATCGATAAATTTGGTTATGAAAATTTAAAGCCGGGAGATATTATTATCACTAATGACCCGTATAATGGTAGTGGTACGCATTTATGTGATATATCTGCTGTTATACCTATTTTCTATGAAGGTGAAATAGTAGCTTTTGCCGCAAATAAAGGTCACTGGAATGAAATTGGGGGCAAGTCTTTGGGAAGTTGGTCTACAAATTCCACCGAGATATATCAAGAAGGCTTACAATTCCCAATTATTAAAGCATATGAACAAGGGAAATTGAATGAAGCAGTAAGAGATATTATTGAAGCTAATGTTAGAACACCAGAAATGACGTTAGGAGATCTATATGCTCAAACGGCTTCTCTTAGAGTAGGAGAAAAAAGAGTTATTGAGTTGTGTGAAAGATATGGTAAAGAAGCAATTTTACAAAGTATTAAAAAAATGATGGAAAATGATGAAAAACTTGCAAAACAGGAATTAAAAAAATTACCACACGGGGTATTTGAAGCAGATGGATATATAGATACTGAGGCAAATGGCATTGAAGATGTCTATGTTAGAGCAAAAGTTACAATTACAGATGATGAATTTATTATTGATTTAACAGGTTCAGATCCTCAGGTACCAGCACCAATTAATTGTACTAGATATGGGGCATTATCAGCTGCAAGGATTATATATAGACCAATAATTTCTCCACACGGCGTAGGAAGTGAAGGACTTTATAAACCGTTGAAGCTAATTGTTCCAGATGGAACTGTTTTCTCAGCAACTAGACCTGCGCCAGTTTCGTGTAACTGGGAAGCACTCTCACATCTGACCGATCTTGTTGCTAAAGCGCTGGCGCCTCATATTCCGGAAAGGATAACCGCTGCTCACTTCTTAAGTATAGTAGGTACAATACTTGGTGGTATTGATGATAAAACTAGACAACCATTTGTATTATGTGAACCACAGGCTGGAGGCTGGGGAGCAGGAGTAAATAAAGATGGAGAAAGCGGACTGGTTGCAATAGGCGATGGAGAAACTTTTGTGATGCCTGCTGAAGTAGCAGAAACTAGGTATCCTATAATAGTTGAACAATATTCATTTAATTTAAGTTCCGGTGCAGGAAAATTCAGAGGTGGATATGGTCTGATCAGAGACTACAGGTTATTAAATTCAACTGCAGAACTAACATCCATTGCCAGCAGGTATAGATATTTTCCGTGGGGTGTCAATGGAGGAAAAGAAGGTTCAAACAATAAAGTCCAGGTGTTTAGTAAAGATAAAATGTTTGAAAAAGCTACTTTCTCTAATTATCCATTGAAAAAAGGTGATTTAGTAAGATATATAACAGGCGGTGGTGGTGGATATGGAGATCCATTAGAGAGAGATCCTATAATGGTATTGGATGATGTTTTAAATGAATATATTACCATTGAAGAAGCAAAAAAAATATATGGAGTAATTATTGAAGAAAGTAATGGCAAACTAATAATTAATAAGGATAAAGCTAATGAAACAAGCAAAAAATTAAAAGTAAATGATTCTGCTAATTGAGCAAATTGCATAATTAAGCATTTTTAAAACTATTAAAAAAGATAATAGCAAAGCTAAGCATATCAATGCTTGTAAATAACTTATGAACTTTGAAAGTTTAATATTAAGCGGCTTTCGGTAATGATTTAGCAGTGTTGATAGCAATTGTGCCGGCAACGAGTGTAATGCAATTTAACAATGCAAGGGTTTTGGCTTTCTTTATACCTGCAGAGCGTAAGTTATTGGTATTCAAGTAGTCTTTCAACCGGCTGTTGCATCTTTCAATAGAAGTCCGTTTGTTGTATAGTTTCTGCCATTCATCTGAACTTCTTATTGGAAAGCTGAAATACCTGTTGTTCTTTTAATAGTTTACTTAAGGCAGTACCCGTAATTTGAACTGCTGCACCAGATAGAGCCATGGGGACAGTCTACTTTACCCAGTACATGAGGGCATCTAAACTTCAGATAATCACCATCTTTGCCCCAGTATACAAGTTCATACCCCATAGAACATATTTGGTGAAGCTTTTCATTTAGTTCTTCTGGTGGAGCATAACTGTTTCTTTTGTTGTAGGCTATGATTGGCTGTGCATGAAATTCATTAACTGTATAATTGTAGTTATCTTCAATATCATAGCCTGAGTCCATAATAGAGTGTTTTACTTTAAATGTATCACCATAGGACTCTTTAAGCTTTTTCATCATGGGAACTGCCATAATACTATCACTAACACTTGCAGGTGTAATGTCTATGGCAAGAGGAAGTTCGCTCTTGCAGTCGGCAAGGATATGAAGCTTCCAGCCAAACCACTTTATATCATTACCGTTGGTATCCTTTTTCTTTCCCTAGTTAGGGGATACACCGTCATCCTCTAGCTTAGACTTTGGTTTGGGTTTCTCAAAGGCATCCAGTTGCGTCGAGTCAATAGCAACATCAGTACCGTTACAATATTTAGCTCCTTGGCTTTCAGAACCAGTTGCTCAAAGTCTTTTTCCCAAGCTTCTGATTCTGATATTGTGGTTAAAAACCTGCTAAAGGTTGATGTAGACGGAACATTACCCGGCACGTCAAACCCGCAGTTGTATCTAAAAACAGGGTCTGACTTTAATCTATCCACAAGTTTTGCTATAGTCTTGATTTTCTCAAGCTGCATTGCAATCAGGGCGTAAAGCAGGGGTAAGGCATCATAGCCTTTTGGTCACCTTTTATGTTTAGGCCTTGATAGTATTAGCAAAATATTGGAGAAGTCCAGCCGGGATAAGACCATTTCAAGTTTTGTTTGGGTTGAAATTTTAATAACTCCTCAAAGGAAAACATGCATTCTTGTCGAATATACATAGTGTGAAATTCACCTCTTTCGTTGGGTTTGTTTTCATTTATATATTCGACGTTTGGGGTGAATTTCCTTTTTGACCCACAGAAATATTAGTATTTTCATGTTATTTCAAATATGCAATTTGCTCAAATATGAAAAAACTAGAGCAATTCATCAAAATTCTATTTTTTTAAGTAGCTGGTAACTATAATTTTATAAGTTTGCCAAAGAATCATATCACTTTAAATTAACCCGTTGTGCTAGAAAAGCTTACAAATGAAAAAGTACCAAACATTATGTTAATCAATAATTGTCTATAAAGATCCTATTAGGAAGTTAATGTATTTGGGCTTTATTAAATATTGCTGTGAACAGGTATGCAACACCCAGGGAAGGCTAGGGTAGGGTAACGTGGTATGTCATTGATCTATATTTTAATTAGAACAACGGGTTAACTTAACCATTATATTTGTTAATAGAACTAAAAAATAAGTTTGGAGTGTGATATTTATGAAGGTTGTTAAAAGGTCGGAAATAGATACAAAATCTCTATTGAGTGTTCTTATAACAAAGGATAATGCCGGTGCAGAAAACATTCAGGTAGGTATTGGCAGGATACAAGTTAATAAAAGTGTACCGGAAAAAGGATTTTCAAAACATCCAACAGAGGAAATTTGCCTTATTTTAAAGGGTAAGGTTAGAGTGGAAACACCAAATAGAATAGAATATTTGAATAAAGGTGATATAGTATTTATGCCTAAAGATGAAGAACATAGAAATACAAATGTTGGAGATAGGGAAGCAGAACTTCTTTGGGTTACATCACCACCAACCTTATAAACTTTATAATTAAACACTTGTGCCGTGCGTAGCACCATCAGAAGGATGAAACCGGGTAATGTTGAATTATTATTTTCAGTTGGTGAAGAAAGGTCGAGTCACCTGTATGCAAGGAGTTCAGGGCTTTCAATTTTCATATAAGTAAACAGAATGTGGAATTAAAAGGGAGGGATTATTATGAATACAGAAAAACGTTTATCTGAGCTGAAAAGTTTTATGGAAAAGAATGATATCGCATTAAGTATAGTAACACGTCCAGAAAATATATATTATTTAAGTAACTTTTTAGGCATATCCTGGTCAAGGCCCATATCATTCATTCTTACATCCAAATCCACCGGTCTAATTATTCCAGGTCTGGAAGAAGAACATGCAAAAGCTGAAGCTAATGTTGATAAAATTTATGTTTATTATGAATATCCAGAGAAATATGAAATGTCTTTCCTTGAATATGTGGATAGAATTCTTTCAAAATATCCAAATGGCACTAAAATAGGAGTAGAATTTGATGTTATGTCATTTGGCCTGGCAGATTATATAAGAAATTACGGATATGAACTGGTTGATATCGGCAAAAAAATAACTGAAATGAGATTTGTAAAAGATAAGCAAGAAATTGAACTAATGATAGAAGCAGGTAGACTGGTTAGTTTGGCTTTAAGTAAATCTCTTGAACATGCGCGTACAGGACTCAGCGAATTGGAAGTGGAGCAATATGGAAATGATGCAGTATTGAGAGAAATTGCAGTAAAATATCCTGATTCAGTTTTGTATAATTTAGCAATGACTACTTCAGGAATCGTGAGGACAGTAATGCCAAACGTATCGACCACTACAAGGAAATTAGAACAAAACGATATTATTATACATAGTAGACAAATTGGATTTAACGGGTATAGGGCTGAATGTGAGAGGACTTTTTTTGTTGGTAAGCCAACAGATGAACAAAAGGAATTATTTAGAATTGCAACCGAGGCTCAACGTGTTGCTATGGATATAATACGCCCTGGTTTAACAGCTAAAGAAGTAGATTTGGCTGCACGAAAGGTGATTCAGAAAGCAGGATACGGTGAATATGCAGTTCATAGACTAGGGCATGGCCTTGGATTATCCGAGCATGAAGAACCCTATCTAAGGTTTGACAATGATCTAGTTTTGGAAGAAGGTATGGCATTTTCCCTTGAGCCGGGTATTTATGTTCCGGGTATTGGAGGTTTTAGGCATTCGGATACAGTGATTTTAACTAAAGACGGTAAAATAGTGATTACAGAGCATCCGAACGATTTAAATGATTTAATATTTTGAAAGAGTGCTTAGATGATTGTGTAAACCTCCGAATGGACTTTCAACAAAAAACTAGACATAAAGTTAAGCAAAAAGTAAACTTATCTTGAGAGGAGTTAAAAGTCCATGATTAGAAAGAAATATAACAAAGATTCCACTGCAATAACTCCTGTATAAAACTGGTAAGCTTGCACATTGAAAACTTCACAAAACCATTGATAATCACACAAAACCATTGATAATACTGGACTTCAAGGCGCTTTTATGGTATACTTAACCTAGTAAATATAAACATATTTGGTATACAAAGGAGAGGGTAGAATGTTCAGAGCGAACCATAATCATAACCAGC